>NZ_JALHQJ010000015.1 GCF_022842015.1 Nitrosomonas sp.
TTGACAGGGATCCGTTCTTCCAGATTGACATAGCTAAAAAGCTGTTGTTGCGAGTGTTCAATTCCGCGCATGATTTATGAGGTGAGTGGGTTCCATCAAATTTTACCCGACTCGGTGGGTTTTTCAACGGCCTGTTAAAAGATTGGAGCATTTATCTTTCATAGAAATTAGATAGTTTGCTAATTGTTTGAAAGATACAAGCCGATCTTTCTTCACATATGTCAATATTCCGCCTGTTAGTACGTTAATGGGTAAAGGTCTCCTGTACACACCCGGCGGATCGCATCATCGTGAACATTATCCATTCACTATAGATGATTTTGCTTGGGAGGAATTATTAAAACGGAAAGATGAGTTTCTAGAAAAACAAGCAAATTGTGAGCATCAAGATGAAGAACAATACAAAAAGCAAAGATCTCCAAGATAATAGTTGTTCATACCAATAATATACGGCCTAACGGCGCTCCTCAGACCTACTGCTTCGGGCAGGTGAGCTTAATCGTTTGTCACTGTCTAATAAATATTTCACCGTCTAAGCATCCAGCTTGGGTATTTGGCTGTCACTGAATGACCGCATGTGGCCCATACTGTGTGAAAACTCGACTTCAATTTTTGGTCTTGAAATTAGCCCTTGCAAATTGTCGTATAAGCGACGATCTCACTACGACCAATTCAATTTGATGCCTATAATTTGCTAACTTGAAATACTTCCATAGTTTTCACACAGTCTGGGCCGACAGCCGACTGTCAGATCGTATCAAGATTAATTTAGCGCGGTGCCGGATCAGATTTGCTAATTCACGTAGGGCGTTTTGTTATCATTTTCCGCCACTCTCTGCTGCCGACAGTAATGCTGTGAGAACATCAGCCGCATCATTCAATTCCTTATCAAGCGTCTCCATCAAACCAGCTTGCTCAATCCTGGCGGCAATCTCATCCAGACGCTCGTTGAATCGATTGATATCGGTTTCTGCTTTGAGTGATTCCAGTTCTAATATAAATCCTGATTTTATGGTGTCCTCTGGCGATATTGCATCGGGATTTTCGGTAAATTTTTGAATTTCTTTCGATTCATCACCGGCATCAGTTCCTTGAGTTTCATCCTCGCTGTCGGCGCCTCTGATCTGCTCCAGGGTTTTAGGTGTCCAGTGAAAATCAAGTTCTACGCCATGCTGAATTATTTCCTCGATATTGATGTATCCGAGTTCGCCGCCATCACCAAAGATATCCGCAAGACCGAACGCCTGTATTTGGTCGTCCTCCATATCTTTTTCGGTTATGTACCAATCGCCGGATCCCTTGAAATAATGCAGATAGACAATTGCCTTATCGCCCATGCCATCTTGACCGTAAGTTTTCGGCATGGTTTGGATTACATTGGCTATTTCGACCAACTTATCTTTAAAGAATTGGCCTTCTTCACCGCGAATTAGGGTACCAACGGCTGATAGTTGCGCAGCGCCAATGAAATTTTTCAGTAAAGGCATAACCTTGTTAACAGCGGCCATGGTTGCCACCTCCACCGCAGCATTTTCTTGTTGGTCTGCGCTTGCTTCTGTTTTAACACCCAAAGCATCACGTATTTCCTTGATCCTCTTAACCATCCTCAGCTTTTCCATGCCAGACTGAACGGTTTGAAGATTCACTCGAATACTTCCGGCTTCTTTAATCAGTTTTATTTTTTCTATTCCCGATATGCCATCAAGCAACATATCCGCTATGTTTCTAACTTCATCGTTGATGATTGCAGAATCAAACTCATCCCTGGGCATGGCGATATCCTCTTGCGTGTACGACATAAAATCGTCAAATGGAGGGATAACCTCTATCCCACTATTTAAGGGCTGGCAGAATCCGTACAGATCATTGGGAGTCAATTTAAGGCTATCCAGCAAATGTCCGTGTTCGCCGCTTATTTGATTAACGAACAACCAGTCTTTAAAAAAACCGATCGCCAATTCATCGCCGCTGTATTCAATCGGGATATCCTTATCTTCAGCGAAGATCGCATCGAATTGACCGGCTGGCGTAAGAACCTTATAAACGCTATTCATCATGATTGCTCACCCTGTAATTCCTTGGCCATTTCTATAACTCTGTCTTTCCTTGTTGCCCTGTGATAAAAAACGCCTAGAATGTTGTCCTTGCTCATGCTTGCCATACGCAGAAATGCTTTTAGATTAAGCATATCGCCGTGTACCGCTATAGAAGTCGGTATATTTCTGCGGCTAGGATCTCCCGGATAAACGAATGAACCGGATTGGTTTGTAAAAGCAACTCCAAACCCATTAGCAATGCGCTTAGATAGTGGATTTTTGAACTTACCGGCAAATACTCTATAACCACCCCAGGAACCAATGTATTTGGCCTTTGGATCATTCAGTCCACCCAACTTACCAAGTAGATTCTCACGATCAACCACGTCAAGATCGTTGAACCAGTTGTCACCAACAATCTCAACACCCTCAGACAGTTTTTCTAGTGCTTTCTCGTATTCGGATTGCTCTGTATCGCGCCTTCCCTGTACTATGTCCTTTGCCTGGTCCTGAAGGGATTGGAATAACTTCATGGCCGGGGTTAAATCGGCCTGTAAGTATCCAGCCATCAGCGCCGCCATTTCCGGATCTTTGAATGCCAGCATTGCCGCATCGTATGGATTGGCCAGATACTGGATTCCCATTGCCCACACTTCAGTGGTTTGATCTCTATAAACTTTACCCACATACGGATCAATAAAGTCATCCTTATAAGCGCCCTCATTGCTTCCGTATGCACGATTACCGGTCAACGATTTCAATGAATACACCTTGTCGCCCTGGCGTCTTTTCAGCAGATAACCATTGGCCGCAGACTTAGCAGCGGAATCAGCCTCAAGATGATGAGCCATTTCATGCCACAAAACGGTTTTATTAAAACCATTTCCAGGATTAATTGAGGCATCCTCAAAATGACCGATACCCTTAGCATGTGCGCGTCCACTGCGCTCAGACTCAATCTTTATGAGCCTCAGCTTGCCGCCTGAGATACGATAGAATTCAGCCATATCCCTGCGTACTTCCGCTTCCGGGTATTTTGCTTTTTTGAGTCTCGCTATTGCCGATTTGCCTATCACCTGGCTATTAGCCCATGATTCGGCTTCCTCCATGGTCACTTTTGAAGTGCCAAGGATGGTTTCTATGATTTTCTTGCCGATTGGTTCCAGGCTTTCTTTTAATTCCTTGACCTGATTTTTCCTGAGCTCATGCTTTTGTCTGTCAAGGGTTATCAACTTCTCCCAAACCTCTTGCTTTTTAAGCGCGGCAACCTCGAACATATTTGACGCTTTTTCAATTGCTTCCTTGTCATATCCATTGGCCTCGTTTACCGCTAACAGGTCCGTCAAGGCAAGCCGCAACTTCTCGTACTCTTCCTGAGCAGCTTTCTGCTCTGCAAGAATTTCAGGCGTATCTTGCGGCGGCTTGTATGACAGCTCCTTGATTTCATCTTCAATGGATTTGATTCTATCCGCATCAACATCAAAAACATTTCCAGCTGATTTGTAGTGTTCAAAAGCGGCCATTTCAGCAGCGCCGCCAGCGGGAATGCGAAGATCAGCATAAGCATCCATCCAATCAGAATTAGCTTCCTGATACGCCTTTTCGTCACTCCCTCTTGAAAGCATTTTGATTATCTTTGTTAAGGTATCCGCTTCAGCTCCACGCAACGACTCAGGTACCGCAGAAATCCCGTTGCGCAGGTAATCAGTTAGCTTTTTAATTGATTCCGCAGGGTTGGTTGGATCAATTGTCAGGCTTGTAACCGGCTTGATAGCAATCGACAGAAGTTGCCGTATCTCGCGCACGCGCTTAACCAACGTAAGTTTATTTACCCCGGCAACATCCGGCAGATTCTTCCGTATAGTTCCGAGTTCTCGAACGAGTTTTAACTTTTCGGACCCGCTCACATCATCAAGAGCCAGTAGAGTCATTTTCTTAACCGTTTGCCTGTTGGTCTAATTCAGCCCATTTTTCAGCGGCGCCACCTATTAATTCATCACTTTCAGCGCCAAGACCGGCATCGATCAGCGCTTGAGCGGATGCCTCGATCTCATCAAGCAATTTCATGAGGTCGCTGGCATTGCTAGTGCCGTCAACTACAGATGTTAGGAATGCTTTTGCGGCTGCTATTTCAGCAGCTTCCTTCGTTTCAAGGATTTTTTCACTTTTGCCGCTCTGTGTTTCAGTGGCCGCTTCGATTTCTGCAACTGGCTCTATTACCTCTGGCTCTGGCTCTGGCTCTAGCGCTGGTTCTGGTTGCGGCTCCGATTTAATTGGAACGGAAGCATCGATTTCTTTGGCAATCTGCTCGGGTGTTTGGGTTAGATCGTCAGTTATGCGAGTCTCTGGATTGACACTCGCATTCTCTGCTAATCCGGTAACAGACTTAACAACAGCAGTTATTCCAACAACATTCTTTCCGGCACCAACCTGTTTATAATCAAATGAAGTTTGATAAAAGGTATCTCCCGATGATTTACTTAAAACCGGATCGTTTTTATCGCCACTCCAACCAAGATCACGCAGCGCATTCCTAACAGCAACAATCCGCTCTTGGAAAAACGCATCAAGTACATCCTGGTACTTATCTTGCAACTCAGGACTGGCCGATATCTTGGCGTATCCTTCCGGGCTGATCGGGTCAATTTTGACTTCACTCTCAACTGCTTTGGTTGTCATTGAAACGATTTCATCAGCAATCTGATCTGCTGTTTTATTGGGAATAACAGCAACCATTCCAACATCAACCCAGGTACCAGAAACACTATCAAGTCGCTCTACCTTGAATCCATTACCGTCACCCGATGCCCGGTAGTTGTTAATTGTCATGGCCGCGCCTTCATCGAATCCTTTCCAGCCCATTTTCGATAGGGATTCACGCACAGCGATTTGCAAATTCTCTTTCCGGTTTGAGTTATCAGCAGCCTCAACCTTGACCACTTCCAATTCATGCTGCGCATCGGCAAGCTCTTTTTCCAGCACGGTTATTTCATCCTTTAACCCCTGAATGTTTTGCATCCGCTCAGATCGCTTTGCGTTCGCACGCGCGAAGGCAGGGCTGTTCTTTTCTGCCAGCCTCATAATGCGGCGCGCAACTTCACGCACATTCAGGTCTTGGCCGCGCTCGGGTGCCACCACAATCGTGATATCTTTCTTGTTAAGCAACCACTTCCAGGAAATAACCTCATCCGTAGGTGTCATTTTCTTTGGCGTTACGTCGGGATTGTGGAAGTAAATGGATACCGTTTGTCCATCCGATAATTCGAATATCACCGCCACATTAGCCGTGCCGCGCTGACTAAATGGATCGGATATTTGCATCGATTGCACCTTAACTGACTTGCCGGCACGATCCATAACCCCGCGCAGCAGTTCCATCTTGCGTTCCAGCCTCACAAAAGGAGTAACCAGCGCATCCAGAGCCAGAACGCCATCGGAATCCTCAATAATGTCGTTGATGCTGATCAAATCAAGCAATAGATTTTCGCCTGAATCTGATTGCCGTATTTCATACAACACCTGGTCAAGCGTTTGATCGTAAGGCAAAGCATCGCTATTCCATTGCACTCTTTTTGTCATGCCTTCTAGTCCTTCTTGAGGTAAATTTTTTGCACGCAGCGGTTGACTCATATCACCGTTCTTGAGCCACCATTTAAATTGAGAAATTGATAGTGGAACGATACTTTCCATTCCGTTCCACCCGCGATCGTAGCTTCCCAGGTACGAATTACGAGCTGAATCTTCATCTGAAAATCCAAGCATTGTTTTGTGCTCATCGAACCGGCCATCAATGAACTGGTTAATCACGTAGGCAGTCATCGATTGCGGGTAAGAACCTAAGAAACAATCAACACCGTCTCCATCATTTCCTTTTGTCTGGCTGATATATCCGTAGTGCGCGGCCATGCGAGAAGTCCACCGTTTGCCGGTTTTCTGATCAATGCCGATACGATACGAACCTCGCGGTTGCTCGATAGCTATAGTCAATCCATGAAGACTGACACGCCCCATCTTGTAATTTCCAGCAAGGCACTGAGCGTCAGTCGGCTCAGGAATTGAATTGACCCCAAACGCACCGCCGTGGGCAGCGTTTTCAATGTCAATGAATTGGTTGTCAGTGGAATGTGTCATGAACGGCATGGTAAGCCGCTTGAAGGGCAGTATTTCGGTCTGTTTTCCGCTCTACAATGCAAAAAGCCCGGAATTACCGGGCTTATATTGCGGATATTATTATATTAGGCTCTGTAGCAGTTAATTGTTGAATTGCTGGTCAAATATGCATTGGAATGTAAAAAAGAGGTATGCATCATGAAAGTAGCTGAATTCAAAGATTGGATAAGATCATTAGAAAGAAAAGCCGGTGCTGATACGATCATAGAATTGATTGAGCAAAGGCAAAATGATGAACGAATTTGTCCCTACTATCAGGGAACAGAGCTGTACCGATGGGGCAAAGCCAGTGAGTTACAACGCTATCGATGCCGCCACTGTAATCGCACGTTTAACGCCCTAACAGGCACGGCATTGGCCCGATTACGCCACAAAGACAAATGGTTTGATTATGAACAAGCGATGGTTCAAGGGGTAAGTGTACGTAAAGCAGCGATCAGCTGCGGAGTAACCGCGAACACGAGCTTTAAATGGGGTCACCGTTTTCTGCGGGTGCCTGCACTCCATCAATCTTCCAAAATGAATGGCATTGTTGAAGCTGACGAGATGTATTTTCTGGTATCTTTTAAGGGGCAACGTCATTTACCGAGAGCTGCACACAAACGAGGCGGCAAAGCTGCCAAGCGAGGCACATCTAAAGAACAGATACCCGTGTTAGTGATACGTGATCGTCATGGTGAAACTGATGATCGTATACTGCGGGACACAAGCGCAGAGCAAATCGGAACAGTGCTTATCCCTTTGTTAAGCAAAGATGTCATTCTCTGCACAGATGGGATGCCCGCTTACAGTCAGATCACCAGGAATGCAAAAATTGTTCATCGCCCAGTCAATGTTGCTGCAGGCCAACGAGTTATCAACGATGTTTATTACATTCAGAATGTTAATGCTTATGGTAGTCGGCTCAGACAATGGATGGCGAAGTTCCATGGTGTAGCAACACGCTACCTTGCGAGTTATCTGGGGTGGCATAGAATGATTGACCGTCTCGGTCAGAACGTTACACCAACTCTTTGTTTCCTAATGTCTCTTGGAAAAACAAGACAATTTCAACAATTAATTACTACATAGCCAAAATAAAGCACCCCGCCACAAGCAGCAGTATTAACTGCGCTCTCCAATCTGCTGGTTTTCAACCAGCTTTCGCCCCAATGGGCGGGGAATTGAACCCTCAGAGAATAAAGCACCCCGCCGCAAGCAGCGGGGTATTAATTTCGCTCTTCAATCTGCTGGTTTTCAACCAGCTTTCGCCCCAAGGGGCGGGGAGTTAAACCCGGAAGAGATTAAAAGATTTCGTCATTTATTGTCTTAAATCTCAGATAACACGGATTCGCACAGATGCTACTTTATGGCTCTGAAATCTGTATTCATCTGTTTTTATAGGGGGCTGTCTGTTCCACTGTACGTGTGATCATTGAAGTACTCATTCCGTAGCCTTTTAGTTAGTTCGGAATTTTCTAGGATTTTCTTGCAAAGGTACAAATTAGGGCAGGTGTATATTTTAGGTATGTTTCTAATAAATTCATGATGTGTGAAAAATGTTGTTATCGACACTCCATTTTTATGGCATGCTGTTAATTTAATTGTTAAATCTTAGATGCAGAATCATGGGTGCGACATTTTGTCGCATTGTTTTTTCTTCCAGGAAGAAAGATACTCCTTATAGGGATTAGCAACAGTATTAAATAGTCAAAATTATGAATACGACTAAATCCCTATTACACAATTACTTTCTTAGTATTTCTCTTAGGAAATAGAATAAACATGAACAAAATGAAATTACTTGCACGTACATTGACTGGCATCATGCTGATGGGTTTGGGGCAGAGCGTTCTGGCGCATACGCGCCTAGATGTTCCCACGCAAACTGAAGGAACTCGGACAATCAATAATATCGTAATTGGTCACTCCTGCAGTGATACTGTCCGTGTTATTGGGACATCAGTTGTATTTCCAAATGGTCTGGATTCAGCTATTCTCGTGGATGGTCAGCCGCATGGTGGTCCATTGACTGATTTCCTGACAAATTATGGAAATAATTTTCAGCTGTTATGGAATCGCGGAGCATTCGATGCGATGGCAGAGAAAAAAGACTCAAACGGTAACGTGGTTGGATTCTGGGTGGGCGGTGGACCCGGTATGCCGAGCGATTTGAATGTTGCCACGCCTGTGAGACTTACAGCAGCAGGAATCGAACCGACATCCTGCGCCAGTAGCGTGAAAATCAGTGTTTCGATTGCTAATATCTGCGAAATTACCGGTGTGGGTGATTTTGGCAGAGAAGGTGTCGTTGATCTGTGGACGCATAATGACCTGGGTACCCCGTATGATCGCGTGAGCACAACCGACGATGGCCCGGCTTCATTTACTATTACGCGCGATCTGGTAACAAATCCATTGCCTTCATCATGTGGTGGTACTGGCGTCACTGTAGAAGTAAAACCATCGGCCGCGCAAATTAATCGCGATATGCCAGTTGTAATTGACGGGCAACTGATCTGGCCGCTGCCGTAGATCGCTAAACCATGAGCTCTTTACGGAGCTTGCCGCAACGGGATAACCCGACAAGATATTGCTAGCTTGTCGGGTTTTTGTTGATGGGGGTGCGACATTTTGTCGCATTGCTATTTGTTTGTCTGAACATGATAATAAGATCAGGTAATACGATAAAGGTGTAGTTCCAGAAATAGCTTAATGCGTCTTTACGACATGAGGAGAATTAATTATGCAACCCAACATCTTGAAAAAATTATCAATCAGCATTTTTATGTTGGCGTATACGATAGGTTATGCGCAGCTCAGTGGAGCGGATGAAGCTGGTGCAGTATTGGATCCAGCAGGTACCGTTAGAAATTTTACCGGTTATGCGCAAATCACCTGCTTTGATAATGGCAATGGACCGGCTGATTATTTAGAAGCCGATATAATAGACCTTTCCGCCCCAGTGGAACATTTATTGGTTAATTTGCTGTTGCTAAAGGGTGACACGGCGATTAGTGTCAGCGACACAGTTTCAGGGGATGCAAATCCAAGCCCATCCATTATACTGCAAGGAGGGAACGGGGTTTATTTGTTGGTGGTGAACAAAACCGATGTAGGTCCAAGACAATTTGTAGTCGACTATCATTGTAAGACAGCAACAGGTACTCATACCGGAACAGATATTAGTGTCAAACAATTTGAGTGATTCTTGACGTTTAGGATGTTAAACCGTGATTTATTTGATATCCCAGTTTCTTGTAGTGGTGAACCTGGAAGATGATTGGATAGCATTGTCAAATGATTCCAATAATCAATGAGGGTACCAGAACAATGATTAAGAAAATAAAGTGGTTGTTCATTATAGTTCCAATGCTGAGTCTGTTTACAACGACATCAGTTGCAGAACATCTGGATAAGATCTCCCCTGCCTGTACGTTGACTACATTGGAAGGTGCGCCCGCACATAATTTGCAGGAATTTAAAGGGAAAGTTGTTTACATGGATTTTTGGGCATCTTGGTGTCTCCCTTGTGTGAAATCCTTTCCATTCTTAAATGAGCTCGATCATGATTTGAAAGAAAAAGGCTTACATGTCATCGGCATTAATCTGGATGAGAAAGTTACAGATGCCCAGGAATTTCTTGCTAAATATCCGGTGGATTTTTCTATTGTTGCGGATCCCAGTAAACAATGCGCCAAAGGTTTTGAAGTAATAGCAATGCCAACATCCTATTTAATTGTTCGAAAAGGAAACATTCGGCATATACATCGAGGATTTCGTTCTGGCGAAACTGAAGAGTTGCGTGCTTTAATTACTCAACTCGTGATGGAACATCCATAAGGATCTACATCGACTGTCTCAATTTACATAAAATCAATATGCTACGATCAGTCAGATTAATGCTTGTAGTCAGTTATCGGTTTGACTGGTTGCTTATTTTTCCTTCTAATCTCTCTCGCAGCTTCTCTCGCTGGCCACGACTCATGCGATCAACTGATCTCATCCACACTTTAAATTCCATTGTTTTCATGGTTCGTGCCCCTTTTGTTATATCTTGATACAGAGATTGGACACCAAATTCAACAGCTAATTGCGACATAGCCTTATATTAACTATATGGATTTATACGTAATCTGACACTTTTAGATATATGGCATGCTTAAATCGTACATTAAGCATATTAACTAGGGCGGATAGTGAGATAGTACACATTCGTTTTTGACTGAGATAACGCAGCAAATCAGCTGTGTCGTTTTTTTGCGTCGACTGCATTGTCTTAATAGGTACAAGTCCACTAATATACACCCAAGTTTCGCAAAATCGCTTGAAGTCCACCAATTGCTTGGGAGTGAGACTGCCCCTTACTTCTTAATGTGACATAAGCTGCTGCATACTCGGTGTATTTTTGATTCTCAATTCTGGTTGCGAAAAGTTGATTTAATCCTTCCATAATATTAAGAAGAGCTTCCTCTATACCATATTTTTTTAGCATCTCCTGTGCAGTTACGCTTATATCAGCAATTTGTTGTTTGTCCTCAACGTAAACGGACGCAAGCTGGTTCAACAAACTGCGAAATCGGGCAACAGTAATGTGGTCTTTTGAAACGTAGCTGCGAGCGTTAATGGTTGCCAGCTTATACTCAAGCGTCTCATCAGCGTGAGCTGTATTTAACGCACACAGTACAGTGGCAATTAGAAGTGCTGACAATATCAAATTTCTAAAAATTTTAGTTTTCTCCTTATGTGACTAATGCTAAATGTGAATTTGATTATTTGCAAACCTAATGACAAATAAACGTTCAGTTTTAATAAGGAATCAAATAAGTTATTGCAGAATAAAACACTATCTGTTATTGGGTATCACACCATCCGGCACGCTTCCCCCCACCATATGATCGAGCAAAGCCTTTACTGATCATATCCGCACCAACATCTAGTCCGTCCACAAATACCGCAGCATTTATCCTAAAGTATTTATCCCTATGCACGTTGCGCAATTCCACTTCCTTTGCGCTCAATAACAAATGAGTCAAGTATGCCCTTGAATCCATGGCGCCGCTCTTTTCATGCTCACATTTACCTCTCAATTCAGGCGCGTCAATTCCGTTTATTCGCACCGGGATCTTGCTGCAAAGAATGTTCGGGCAGTCACCATCGACATTGATCGTAAAGGTATCGCCGTCATGAACACTTATGATTGAGCCAGGCTTAATTGTTTCACCGGCATGCGCCGGGTGATCGCAACCAACAAATACGGTTAGCATGAGTAAAACAATCGCTAATTTGGCTAATTTCATGATGGCACCATTCCTTGATTTAGTTTTTCGATCTCAGCCCTGACCTCACTAATAGCAACCTTCAAAGCATCCCTTTTGCTGATTAAAACCTGCTCCATTTTCGGTGCAGCCGTGCGTATCCCGGCAGGTGGTCTTATTTTTACCGCAGCGAGTAACTTCTGGAACTTGGTTCGACCGGCATCCATCGCGGCAACGATCTCTGATATTGCCTGGACATGATCGTCTTGGTTTTTAATTGGCAGAATCTTGCCGTTGAGCAACACCTGGTAGATATCGCCGGTTTGCTTTATCCGCAAAATCACTTTCTGAGAATCGGCAAAGGTGAGTGTCATTTCACGGAAGCTGATTCCGGCAGCACGCTTTGCGGCAGTCGATACATCTTGCTGAACTACGTGCGCACCGGCACGCGAGAAATATTTCGCCGCTTCTTTAGCTGCCTTGTCTTTAACGCTCAAATCGGCAAAACTAAAAAGTATTTTATCCACTTCACACTCTCCGTTTAATCATTTAAAATTAATCTGGTACGTCAGTATTGGATGATCCAGACTGAACGCCTCCATGGGTGTGCGTTGACCCCACATTTACTTCATTGTGAGTTAACGAACTGCCAACCACGGCTGTATTGCCATTGACGATCACGTTGGTTGCATTGATCTCCACGGTCTCGGCATTCAATTTCATCATTCCATCCGCAGTGAGCTCTATATTCGCATGGTGAAACCGCCTCCAATCCGTTGAATTTCCCGATTGAGGGTTGCGGTACCCGGTAATTATTGGATATCTGGAATCGCCACCTATAAAGGCAATCCATATCGTGTCGCCGGGCAATATTTCGATCTCAGTAGCATTCGCGCCGGACCGTGCTTTATCACCTATGGGATATTCAATTTCTGCTTCTGGAAACACGTCTGCACCATCGGTTACACCGGGTATTTCTATCCTGCAGGTGCGTCTGTCCTGGTCGTAGGATTTAACGATCGCGGGGTAGCGTCCGGGCATCTGGCCATAATTATTGTTTGCAGTCATCAATCCTCCAAACTTCCAAGCCACAAACGGCTGTATTGATTGCTGCCGCTGCCGTCCGTGTCGTTCTCAAAAACGTGCGCGGCGGTGATGATGCTAAGGGGTACGCCATCAATGAAATTAATCAGATCACCTGCCACCAATCTTGCATTCAGATTGATCTTTGTAACCTTTTTCTGGATAAGACACCGCGACATATTGTAAAGTCGCTGAACATTCTTAAATGGCGAGAATCGCACGCTACGTGGTTTTTGCTGGTTGCCGATCACAACCGCGCCATTCTCATCCAGAGAATAAAACCACGGGATCTCGTGACGCTCCAAAAACCCACTATCAACGTCGTCGGATGCGTTGTTGGGTAAATCCATCACCGCTTTTTGCTTAAACAGGTCATGTAAACGAATAAAACTTATCGCGCCTTTTTTCCAACGAACAATACCGCCCTCTTCCTGCAATGCTCGGGTTATATGGAAACTAGGAGTATCTCCTATCGGGCAATAGAATCTCGGTACCGGAAAGTCGGCATCAATGGCTTTTATGTTGGCACCCGCTGCACGGTAGATGGCGGATAGCGCGGAATTCTCTTTTATAATCGCTCTGCTACGCACAAATACGATGTTGTGACAGGCATCCAGTATGGCCGTAATCTGGATGGCTGACATTTCACGCTCACCCTGGACCATTCTGTTTATGACTCTGTTTGATTTGATGATACGCAGTGCATCGCCTGATTCGCCGCCAATGGTCAATATTTGACCTTCGGACAGGTACCTGGTCATATCATCGTCGGTCCTGATCTCAGCTTCCAGTGTTACCGGTACCGGCGACATATCAGAACGCAGAACAGCGGATTTTATTAGGTCGCCACGTATTTGGATGCCATTGGATAGGTAAATAATCATGGCAAGGTATCTTTAGACTGTAACGATAGGCTGATAGAAGGCGTTCATGGGCATGTTCAACTCAAGATTAGCGATATCCTGCGCAATTTCGCTTGTCGATCGCCCAAAAACATCCAGTCCTAACCCGCGCGATGCCTCTTGATGAATGGCCGATTCACGCTCGATGTAGAGAACAAAAAGCGGCTTGATTACAGACCACTCGGAATTGCTTAATTCGGTAGCTTCGGTAACGGCAGGTAATGGCGGCTCCACTCCATCATTGGTAATGAGCCCTGCAAAACCGGCATAATTTTTAGCCGCCACCACCGCCTGAGCAAGCACGGTGGCAGGGTCAAGCACTACGCTGACTGGCCGTTCAACGGTAAGATAATTCTCGACCAGTGAGGTAATGGTGTCCATCGTTAAGCGTTTGGTTCCACAATCAGGAAAGCAACGTCGCTAGTATCAGTTCCGCTACTGGAAGTGATGGTGAAGCTGGTACCTGCTGTACGTGCTGAAACACGAAGGAAGCCGGGCGTTCCACCACCTACCTGAGCGGTCAGAAAGATCCGGCTATTGGCGGTTACTTTATCGTTGGTCACTAACGCAGTGCCCCCCGAAAGCGTTACCACACCCATAGGCTGATCCGCGCCATCATCGATCTTTGGCGTGGCTTTATTCACGTAATTCAACTCAACATCGGCTGCTGAGATCACTTGGTTTTCGGTGGCTCCCGGTGGAGTTGCTACTGGAGCCCCTAAAAATGACGGTGCTTTATTCATTCTTGATACCTCTTTGGTTGGTTAAAAAACTATGACTATTAAGTGTAATCCAGTGAGTTACCGGGGATAATTTCACCGAAGTAATGAAAAAATAACGTTCCGGTAAAAATCATGATCTGCGAACGATTCTCCCAGTCACGATCAGGATTATCGATTTGCACAAAACAGTCGATGTAACGCTTGGCACGCAGGAATTTTTGCGGGGTTCCTTCATAAACCGTGGCATTGAATCGGCCACCGCCGGTTAACAGATTAACCAGCATGTTATCGACAGAACCGGCGATTGTTTCCTCAAACGCAACCTGTCCTTGCATGTATGTTTTAGCTTGTTGCGGCTGATATGAGGCCATTCCCAATGGACCAGGCACCTCAATTTCACCGGCTGGCGAGACTATTGCCCACGGCACCTGCTTTGCCAGTAAATAGTTTTGCTCAAAACCATCGACTTCAAACGTAAAATCGCTAGAAATGATCTTGGCGCCCATCGCTTTTGATGCTTCATGGAATTGCTTTAGATAAGCTGAATTTGAGACGGCCATGTGTTTATCCTCATTGGGTCAGTGTCGGTTGCAGATATCGAACTGTATTTCAAACAGGCAAACAAAAACCCGGAGGTTTTCCGGGTTAGTGGGGTTTTGCTAAAAATATAGAATCGATTAAGGCGCGGCGTATACCTTGGTGCACACCGAAGCGGATGACAATCCACCCTTGCGCACGCCCTCATAGACATACTGGGCTCTGAACTTCCACATATTGTCTAAAAGAAGGATATCGGCCAGAAATTTATCTACTTCTTCGCGTATTTGCTCATGCGAAGCGTTTCTGATTATTTTATCTTCTGGATTGGTGCGATAGATAACACCCTCGCCCGGTCTCGATGGTGGCTGAATAATGTCCACTTCGATATGCATCATTTCGTAGCGAAGCAATTCATAACAGGGATCATGCCAGCCCATAGCGCCCGGCATAAAATCTCTGGTGTCAATTGTAGGTCCACTCGGACCATCGGATGAGTACCCTGGGGTCAAGTAAAACATGCCATCGCGCGTCAGATTTATGTTGTGCAGGTTTATTTCTCTGTGAGGACGCAGATTGCACATCGCCCAAAACGACTCTACTGAGCGGTATTTCTGCCCCTCAATGTAGCGTAATTTACTTGCTCTTGGTATTAGCTGCTGCGACATTTACGCTCTCCTTTTTATCTGCAGTCTGAGGCACTAGATAACCAATTCCAGCGCCAGCCAAAAAGATATTGAATCCGGTTAAAGTATCCAGGTAAGACAGGCCACCGGCGCCAGCCCACAACATGAATAAGGTGGAAAAAGCCTTAACTACCGCCTTCGGATCGCCAAAAAGGTATGATTTAAGGGTTTCTTTTGAATCGCTATTTGCCCATCTGTTAACGTAGGCAAACAACATTCCCAACATGCTTGCAAACGCAAACATGCAAAGCCTTATGGCTTCACCTTTGTCGATCAGAAGATCGGTTATTTCATTCATAACGCTTTACCAGTTATCCCTGCCAATACCTGACCGAGCCAGATAGCATCCAGCAAGGCTTGGTGCCGCTTTCCTGCTGCGATCAAACTATCAACGGAATCATTAATTCGCTCCGCGCGGTCATGGTATCCATTCAGCAGTGCGCGGCTTTCTTCGGTATATTCGTTCCAATGCCCCGCCACCACGCGCTCTTTGATTGCGCGATATTGCGCTACAATCTTATTGTAATCAGCGACAAACTCAGCAAAGATCGGCTCCCTGGCATCCAGATAAATGATTGATGACTTCCACTTATCCACGAACCCCACGTATTGATTGATTGCATGATCCACAATCAGGCTTTCAGTAGCACTGAGCGGTGCGCTCTTGATCACTGCCGCAACCTGGCCGGACATAACTTGGTCGTTTGCAACCGCGATATTCGCAAGATCACTGGTATTTTTTAATACCGTGCTGCAGCCAGTGAGAATCAGCAATAAAACAGTGAAGAGTATTGCCGGTATCGTTTTAAACATTCCATCTCCTTTGATTGGTTGAGAAATCACTTAAATCTTAAAACCGAGCGAGGCAATCATCTTGATGAACTGATCTATCCCGCCGGTAATTTTTCCAGCTATCAGCAGTAGAACCATAAGCACGAAGTAGCCTGTCAATGAGGCCGTGATATGCACGCCACGAAAGAATCCAGATTTTTTTGATTTCTCTTCAAGCACATGATCCGCATTGCTCTGCATCTTTAATGAAAGCTCATTCAATCGTCTTTCCAGCGATAATGAATGATCATCGATACGCTTTTCCAAGGCAGAAACACGCGCATTGAGCGAACCTATTTGCATGGTGTGAGGGCAATCATCTGGCATGGCACTTTCTCCTTATTTAATCAATCCTGAGCGCTTGTTTCTGCCGTTGATCGTCAATAGTTGCGTACGGTTCTGATCTGTTTTGAGAGAACAATGCACCCAACCTGAATTGGGTTTGCCACTAACGTAATTTTCAAGAATCAACTGGTCAAAAGTCAGATTTGTCGATATCCATAAGGCAAGGTCGTAATTGGCTAATCCATCTATCTCAAAATCCACCGCTTGACCTGTCATATGCTGCGATGTTTGGCTTCCATTGATGGCTGAATTTAATGCTAGGCATCTGTAACCGCTGTTGATTCTGACCGGGCGCTCGAAATGCGCTCTGACCGGCTCCAATATGTGTGTGCAAACTTGGATTAAGTTATTTAAAACGTATTTTGGTGGGGTGTTATCTATACCGAGTTCACTAGCCCTGGCAGAGCGGATCAGTTCATTCAACGTAAAATGAGGGGTTAATTTTGCATGAATATCCACGTCAATTACCTCCTTATAACGCTGGCAATTGTCTTGGCAACAATGCCGCACGCGCTGATTACACTGTTTAATCGATTTACGATGGCGACTTGAATCTTCAACTCCGATTCCTTGCCTTTTCTCCAATCATCAAATGGTTTGCACTTGAAGAACTTGTTTACGACACTAACCGGCATTGACAATGCTTCGGTCAGCGAGGTGTTGGAATAAATACTGAGACTAGACGCCTGGTTCATCAGATTTTCTGCCCAGGTCTTTCGCCAGTCTTGAGACGCAGGTACGAACCGGAAATCGGGCGGGTGGCAAATTGCTTGCCTCCCCTCCTTTTGGTAGCGCAACGAGGCCGTCACTGGATAGTTCGATCTTAAATAAATGGTGCAAACTCTCCCGGCCATGCATGTACGCACCCATCAATGCAGCAAAAGAACTTTCGGGAAAACTCGATATGGTACGCATGCGGTTAATTAGATGTTCGTCATAACTGCCTTCGCCGTCCGATGGCACCGGTGTTTCTTCGCCTTTTCTGATCAATTGAGCAGACATGCATCCAAGTAACCAGTTTAATCGCCCGGATACGCCCTCAATCTCGCCCTGAATCCTCTCTATTGACTCCGCCATAGCGCCGGTCAGGTCTTGCAGCAACCAAACATCACCTTCAATCTCGCCCAGTTCAATCGCCTGGTCCAGCGCTTTGTCGATGCTTCCATCCAGGTAATCCGAGTACCGGCCATCTCCCACGGCAAAATCAGGACCGTCCTCAGAGACTGAAGCCAGGTAATGACAAACAACCATCATTCGCTCTTGAACCGTCCAGTCTGCAGGGTTTTCGATTCCCTTTGCGGATGCAACAGCTTTAAGCAAAAACGCGGTCGTGACTGCCTCTTCAAGATGAGACGGCATGGCTGCGATTGCGATGGACTCGCCAATGGACAGCTCTTTGAGTTGCACCGTCAAACGCCGGGTACGCAGTATTGGGAAATGGATCACCAGGATTCTCACCTAAAATTTCGATGAGCGAGATTGTGCGGAAATTGTGGCTCGGGATTTGTTATTTTTTCCGTTTCGGGAAATCGTTACAGCTTGAGCGCGTTGTAATTCACCCAGTCATCACGATCAAGAGCGGTTAGTGTTGCAAGAGTCATCGGCACTAGCAGTTCCACATACCTGCCCCTAGCGTCAATACTGGAAGTCATCTGCTCACTTATCGCTTCAATTACTAAAGGTGAATAAATGCGGTTTTTATAGCGCAGCGCGATTGTTGTAGGGGCTATCGATGGCACCAGGGCGTCGATGAACCCGGCATTTCCCCTGGCCGCTTGCGCTGATCGAGCAAGAACCGAGCCATCAGGCGATAATTTGACCGGCAGCGCCCATTCCATCAACTTGTTGAATGGCTCTTCGACCTCTTTGGTTGGATCATCCCACGCACGGAATATTGCCGTTACCTGAATCTTTACAGGCGGCATTCCATTGAACACCTGGGTGGAATTTAACTTGGTGATACCGGTTCTACCCTCAAATTGACGTATAAAATCATTCGATCTCTGCTGCGCCAGCCCAATTGCGCTGCGATCCGGATTTTCATTCCCCAGGAAGGCGTCAATAACAGGCTGCAGGGCGCCGGATTGGAGCATTGCCAGTAACGTTGGAGCGCGTGACTCTGGACCGGCATGTTCAAACGGGCTTTGCCAGTTCAATGACAACTCCATACTGGCTTCGGTGAGCGGTGCAAACACAGCTTTTGGATCGGTATCATTTGATCTTTGCCACACACCTTCCTTTATTTTCTTGACCTCGTAAAAGCTGGCGATCAGGTGCGGTGATAACCCATCCCATTGCGATGATAGAGAGTCTGAAATAAGGCTTGGCGGCTGATTCATTTGATAGTACCCAATAAAAAAGGCACCGCCACTTGTGAATGCGGCAGCGCCATTGATTTCAACGCAAGATGAATCGAAGTATTTACTTCAATCCGGTTTTTCTGCGAATTTTCATTGATTTTGCGCGACGCATTCGGGCAGTAGCCGAGTGGCTTTTCATGCGTGCCTTACGGATAGCCACTTTTTGCGCTGCACTCAAACGAACCGTTCCAGAAACGCGCTTATTGATACGCACTTTTTTGCCTTTGCGAATAACAAGTCTCTTTTTGTACGCAGCATCCAGTGCTGGTTCCTGGTCGTCATCACCGAATACAAAATCATCGATATCGGAACTGGCTTCATCCTCGCCCTCTGGAAGTGCGGAAGCAACCAGATCACGAACGCGATCAGCCACATCGCCGTCAAAATCATTCAGCAGTGAGTCAGCGTCCTCTTCTGTTACTCCTTTGCTGGTCAGGTAATCCCAGGATGCATTCAGCGCAACATCGAGAACCGCTTGCTCATCATCGGTAATTTCGCCGTCTTTGTTTTCATCGGCAATTCCGATCATCATTGCCAGGAGGCGGTCAGCGGAGCTCTCGCCATTGGCCAGGTCGTCAGTTTCCACCCATTGTTGAACTACGGCGGCAGCGGCCATCGTAATATCAGCAATAGTATAATCATCGGCACCGCTCAATGACTTGGCTTCGCCCTCTTCGGCGGCGTCAAGCGTTTTCTTGCCTTTGGCATTATCTCCCACTGGGCTGGCTGCTATTTGCCGACGCAGTATTTCACTGGTTCTTAAATGATTCATGATATTTCAGTCCTCTTAGGTTATGAGAATGATTAGCGGGTTAGTGTCTGAGTGACATATATTTGGCGTGCAACACCGTCATATCGCAGCCAATACGAACAGTCGATTCGATCATAAGGATGCACCTCGTTAGGCACTACTTCGAATTTCCACGCCTGTCCGTCCATTCCTGGATCATCACTAGGAACCAGCCAGCCGGAAGCCTCCGCACCCTCGAATAATTGCGTGAGAGCGTTTTTCAATCGCTTCAAAGCAATCTGCATAGGTAGCTGCAAGACGTCTTTGCCTAGTCTTGTTACCGCGTCATCAATGCTGCTTGACATGTCAGCGGTGGAAATCAGCTTTCTCAAACTGTCTTTAACCGTTGCGCTGGTTAATGAATCGCGGAATACGAAGAGACCGCCGCCAGAGAATACTTCCCAGGTTACCGGGTTAATTTTGGCATTTGCCAGAGCATTCAATTCCTGATTGCTTGGCGAGTAGGTCTGTATCATTCGAGAACGGCGGATAGGCCAATTCTTATTCGCTACCGGATAATTCTTTGGCGCGAATCCTCTTGAATCGGTTTGAGCATTGCGACCGCACGCATACGCGATATTCAGCGTGGCCATACCAAAATAACCATTTGGATTTACACCCGCAGGGTCATTTGATTTGATGGGCGCCCAAAAAGCATGAATCAGGTGAGAGGTTTCATTTGCACCTAGATTTAACTGCTCTACGAAAGCAATCGCGGCAGCAGCGGTAAGGTTTCCTGGCACATCGAATCGCAGTTGACGGTTAGTATCGAACGCCAATTGAGCCAATTGCCCCAAAAGTGCTACAGATTGAGATCCACCCGAAGAGATGTAGGTGTAATTGAACGGCGTATACTGCAACTTTTGCCGCGCAGCCACATAATCATCGGTTGAATATGCATTTCCACCTTCTACAAAGCATGTCAGAACACCCGATTTAGCCCATTTCTCCAAGCCGCTTGTGTTGTATCCATAGGCATCGGAGGTGGTTGTAACCACAGCAGCGCCGCCAGTCACACCAACCAAGACCTCTACCAGATCGGTTTGCGCGGATATCACATCAGGCAGATAAGCCGAGCCTCCAAAATCATCCTTGGCATCCGCATTGAGAGATCCAGTGAATTCATGTATCAAAATTCCGGCCTTGTCTTTGATACGCAAGGTAATGAAGTCATTATCGACCGCAGAACCACCGGTTTTCTTCTCATCAGCGCGAAACTCGACAATAATTCCATCGTTAAAGCACTCAAGATGCTTTACCGCAAAGAAATAAGTGCCGACAGGTGTCTCTGACGTAGGCAGAATGGTGAGAGCCGGAGCCGTTGAGAATCCAGCACCTGCAGCGGTCACAGTTACGGAGGTAATAACCCCATCCGTAAACACCGGGGTTAGCGTGGCGCCGGTACCCGGTCCACCCACTGTAATTGTTTCCGTTCCAGCATAATCAGTGCCACCACTCACAACGGTCACGGAAGTAATCGCACCGGCATTGACAACAGCCGTTAACACGGCAGGTAAATGTGACGCCGCAAATACTGGCGTATCGGTTGAGGCGGTTATAACAGCCCATTTTATTAAGGCTGCATCAGTTACCAGTCGTTGCACAACCGCCTCATAAGCGCCATTATTAAGCGCTTCAACTACGTGCACCCAGGCTTCATTCAAAGCAGAGGTGCGAATCAGTTCGCCTTTCCCAAGTTTTTTGAGCACGTTGCCGCGATCAACTTTGAAAGGCTTGTCTATGCGGCCACGCGCAGAACGCATCATTATTCCGAATACCTGGTCCTGATTATCCTGTGACGGAACCTCAGAATTGTCGCGTAGCGGATTAAGCTGCACGCCAGATTCGGCACCAAGTTGTCTAACGAAAGTGGTAGTCATGGCTTATTAACCTCCGTTTTTGCTGCTGTTTGCGTGCGATTTGCCGGATTTCCTGGGACCTGCCTTCTTATGGGCGTCGGTTTCCGTGGCTGAATCGTTTGCCTGGGATGAGGTGAGTTCACCTTCTACTTGCGTCTCTTCGCCTTCGTTTTTATCCTCACCTGCTGGATTATCGCCTTCTAGCCCTTGATTCAGGTCCGGATCGGGCTCAGGGATTGGATCAGGCTCAGGGATTGGATCGGGCTCAGGCACCAGGTCAGGCTCAGGTACCGGTTCTGGTTCTTGCTCATCCTCGGCAATCATTTCAATAGTCATAACCACATATCCATGACCATTCAGCGTGGCGATTTGCTGAATGCTGGATGCAAGCCGAATGAATTGATCTTCACTCTCTATTTGCACCACTTTTTTGTTGGATCCATCGGAAACCGTAACACCCCGAAGATAAAGCCCTCGCACTTCTGAGAGCGTAATATCGTGGGGCATGCGATTGACCGCCTCAACATCTACCGGATAAACGCATCCGGCAAATGCCTTAGCTATTAGTTCGGCCACCCTTCCCGTTAGGGAAGGAGCGCCAAGGTCGACTCGTTTTCTAGTCATTTTGGTACTCCTTTCTCTTATTTCTCGGCTATCGTGCGACGATTAAGGCATGTTGGTTACATTAATCAATGCGCATCCGAGTGCAGCTTGCGGGAACGGATTAACCGCCGTGAAATTGCGCGCATAGAAAGCAGCGCCTTGTTTCAGATCGGCATTCAATGCCAGCGGCAGAACGGTTGGAGGCACAGCATCGCCCAGTACGAAAGGATTCATTGGAACGCTGGTTGCTCGACCAAACCCCAGGATTTGTGAAGCGTTAGAGGTTTCAACGACCACTTTTGGCGTGTAGTAGACTTCATAGCGTCCGAACAAGCGGCCTAAGCGGAAAATGCAAGGCCGTTCTGCGATACCTGATGGCTCGAACACTTCACGCGGCATTCCCTGGATGATTGCAGCCAGGTTTTTACCCACAT
The DNA here is from genome assembly GCF_022842015.1 of Nitrosomonas sp. Classification (GTDB taxonomy): domain Bacteria; phylum Pseudomonadota; class Gammaproteobacteria; order Burkholderiales; family Nitrosomonadaceae; genus Nitrosomonas. Next base: position 22,596 of record NZ_JALHQJ010000015.1, read on the forward strand.
AAATGTGTGTCAGGCCGTGATCCATCGTATCGATAGCCATTTGTTGAGAAACAGCGCCCAATGCTGAGGCAAGATCCACCATGATTTGTGATTTCAGCAATTGCTGTGAACGTGCATCCCAATCAAAGTCGAATGTTGCTTGATTGTTTACAGCGATACGTTTACCTTTTCTCAGAACTTCATAATGACGCTCGTTCGCAAACTGGGTTTGCACTGAGATAACACCTTCGCTGTAAGCATCCAAACCCAATTCATTAGCGATTTGAGTGCGGCTATCCATGGTTTGATAAGTGGTCACTCTCCATGGCTTTGCGTACAGTCTAAAAGTATTAACAGCAGTCACGATTGATGGCGTTAATTCAGGTGCGCGTTCAAAGTCAAGGAAGCCCTCTACGATTACCGGCACGGTATCCGGTAGTTTTGGAGTGGTGGTCAGAGCATAAACGCCGGTATCGGTATTGATCGTTCCACCGATGGCATAACTCGTTCCAGCAACTATTATGGTGCCGCTTACGGCTGAGTTACCGGTTCCGGCTGAATCAACTTCTTTCGCAGCAGGTATACCGTTCACATAAACAATTGAGCGACCGCGCAGCAATTTAACTTGAGAGCCGCCAGCGCAGGTCTCGTCAGTATCCTGAATCGAGGTTAACGCGCCGGTCACTGCACCGGTTCCAGAATCAGGCATACTCTTATTCACGCGAGAAGATGAAATGTAGGAATCGCCCGAGTTAACACCGTCCAATGAACCGCCTTCAGCGTATTGACCAAAGGTATTACCGGCGCGGTGAGACATTATCGCCAAAATACCTTCGTTTGATCCGATATCTGCAGGGAGATAATGAGCAAACGGAATTGCATCACCCATCGCTGACAGAATCGCAACAACAGCGCGGTTAGGTTGCAGTGAGATTTGATCGTGGTGATTTGAATCAGCAGAATCAAGGGTGGGTAACTTATGTTGTCTGCGTGCTGTGTCGGTTGTGGCGTAAGCAGAATGAATCGCTTGCTCGATCACGTCAGCAGGTGCTTCGACTCCATGCTGTGATTCGTACACGTTAACGCTATCCAGTAACGCTCGGGTAATGCGCGAAGAATCCTTGCTATCAAGGTTATCCAAAACCACTTGCAGCTTTTCAGGAATCTTTACGCCGGTATTCTGGTTGGTTGCTGTGTCGATAAAATCCATCGCTGCAGCGGAATCGAAAGTTCCAGACTTAACGGCATTTTCTTTCAGGTTATCAATAAACACTGCCACTTCCGCAGTCTTATTGTTCAGGTATTCTTGATTTGTACGCTTGATGGTGGTGGTCATTGTCTTTGGTCCTTTGGTTTTATTCACACACACCCGGACTAAAGACCGGGCAACTATTCCCGGAATCAATGCGCTTAATGTGCAATGACACCGATAGAAGCCCGTATTTTGAGAGTCTAATATTTTATAAAACGGGGGTTTTTCCGCTTTTTTAACTCTGCAGCATGGTTATATGTCGAGATCACCGCGACGATTAGCCACATAGCGCATTGCGAATGGCGGGATATTGATAACCGTCTCAACATCAACGATCTCGAACGCCAGCTTCACTTCATCAGAAATGACCAGGTAAAACACATCTCGCTTTTTGATTGTGAAATTACCGGGCATGCCTGTTGGCTCTTCGGGCTCGATCAGAAAACGGAATTCACCGGCGAACCCGTTATTGGCGTCCTGTCGGTCCATCATGGAGGATGCCGAGAACATTTCAGCCTGTAGCGCGTATCCGATGCCCACGAGCTCAAATGAAACGTCCTCTTCATCATCTGCAGCCATGACGCCCACGCCACCCAGGGTAGGCAACCCACCCGAAACAGATTCGCCCACACGGTTCACAGTCTTTCTGAAAACCTGGCATTCCCAGGTATTAGGATGGTTAATGACGATATTTCTTGTCATTCGATTAACCGCGCCTGGCACATTATTAAGCATGACTAACTACCTCCTAGTTTTGCGGCAATCTGTTTGTCTGTCATGTTGAATCTGCGCAGTACCGCCAAGTCTGACGCTGAAAGTTGACCTGATGCCAGAGCCGCCTCAATTTTGCGCGTAGCAACCGGCTTCCTGACAATTCTCTTGACCTTCTTTGCCACCTCATGAATAGCTTGTTTCTCTCTTGCTTTTGTGCGCTCTGCAGCACGCTGTTCGCTTGTCTTAATGCGCGTGGCACTGGCTTTCTGTTTATCGATATCCGCTTGCCGGGCAGTATGTTTGGCCGTGTTATCTTTTGATGCGTGCAATTTCTCCATGTGTTTAGCAAGAAAGTTGAGCACATTGCCTGATGATTCCACTTCGGCCATGACTCGCAGCACATGCTTGCACGCAACACCTTTAAGATTCGGATTCCTGATCTTAGGAAATCCCATTTCTTTCCGGCCAGCATTGAAGTTGCCTATGGTGCTGATATAACGGAACCAATATCGATGGCGGCCACAATCACAATCAAACGCGAGTTTTTGTTTTCTCAGCCAGTTGGCTATCTGCTTTGGAGATTTACTATCCTTGGCCTTGGAGGACATAAGGCGATTGGCCGCTTCTGCAAATGCATTGAAGCGCACCAATACATGGTGACGGTTTACATCGGAATCCGGTCCGGCATTGGTAATGAATCTAATCTGACCATTCATGGCTGACGCGGGTACCGCCATGGTGATTTGTTTCTTGGCTCGATCTAGATCGGTTTCCGGTCCGGATTCTGGCATCGGCTTGGAAGCGGCTAAATCGATTACTTGCCGGGCAGTTATGCCATCGCCATTAAAGTTTCTTTGTGCCAGGCGCATATTGTGTCGGAATTGCGCAAGATCACTGGTTGTAATTGGTCTTACCTGACCACCCATAGTTGTCATCAGCACACGGCTGGCATCCCACTCGCCTTGCACTTCATTCTTGGTAAGGATAATCGAGCGTGGTGACTTTTCAGCCGCCTGGCGTTCGCGCAAGTCCTCCCTGGCATTGGCCTTAGCTTCGCTGACATGACCTTTCAGTCTGCCGATACTGGCTCTAATATTTCCAAGTATTAAACTAGCCATGGCCGGGTTTAATCAGCCCAGGTAGGCGAGAAATTTTCTCGATAGGTGCCAATAGACTCGAACCCAGTGCGACGCTTGATGGCGTATAACTGGCTTTCAGTGGGCAGAATGATTCGTTTTTGTGGCAAAGCCTGATCGACCATATCCAGACCGGCAGCGGCCATGACAGCAAGATACTCATCACGGCGACCGTACACGCGCTGAGATACCAACGACAGGTCGTAGGCTTCATCAGGCTTTGTTTCATAGAAAATGGCTGTATCCCAAGGCTTAATGCTGTCTGCAAAAATCCTGACTTCCTTGTAAAAATCCTTGGCAGCAACCGAATTATTATCAATCATTGGGTAATTAGACTTAAATCGTGATTATTTGGCCACGCGATAAAGCCAGCAATTGCTCAGACATGCTCACAGCACTTTCTATGGTCCCTGCCCTAATAGCATACAAGCATGTAGCAAGAGCGGCAATCTGGCTGCACGTCACTCCGTCAGCAACGCGAAACACCGGACCTGAATTATCAATGCCGTCCTTCTCGATTGACGGCTCAGGATTGGCGCGTGCTGCGCGGTCAGAGATCACCAGGCGAGAACTTTTGCCATCAACAGCAACGCCGGATTTTAAAGAGTAGAACGCTGATATCGCCTGTTTGAGCTCAAGATCCTCGAATAGACTATCGCGCGGTATGTCGGGGTCGTTGGTTAAAACCACGCAATTATCGCGGCGCTCTGTTCTGTATTCAGCTTCCGCACCAATAACAAGAATATTCGTATCTTTGTATAGGGCAGAAAATAACGTACAAGCTCGACCGCCATATCCAGCGAAAGTAGCCTGTATTTGCTGAATCATCTATGTCTCCGGAATAAATCACCTATCGGAACCAACCACACCGGCCACGAAAACACCAGACAAATAAGGTTGTATGGCCAGAAAGCAATTACCGTCATGACAACCACTCCTAGATTGCTGGCAATATCTGCCTTTTCGTCCGGGTCTTTAAAGCCAAAGTGCAATACGGCGAATAAGAAAACCAAACCGGCAAGCAGGTAATAAGTAGCGACCTGTTTAATCAGGTCTATGTCAATTTCATAAATGATATTCATCGTTGAGCCATCCATAATTAAGTTACCGTGGTTTGTTTGTTAATTTTTTTGGCATCAAAATCAACTTGATCAACTACTGGGTACCCGAAAGGATCGAGTGGATCTCCTGGGGTTCCTTTTCCATCATTGGGTTCATTTTCTGCAGGTGCCTTAAACAAAGGCGTGGATACCTTGAGGGTAAGATCAACAGCCAGAACCGTGAGATTCTTGGCGTCCGTTTTTATGGCCATGGCGGGAGCATCGGTGGATTCAATCTGCACCGGCCACATATCAACGAATCCGGCAAAGGTGTATTGCGCATCGAATCTACGGTTAGGTGCGGAATCTATAAACAAAAGGAATTGTGAAGCGAGTGATTTTGCAGTTGGCTCGTCATGTGCGGCGAATACTACCTGCGCACGTATATCACCGGCAATCGCCTGAAGTTTAAACATGCGCTCCTTGGCATCATCCGGAAACGTGAAAAACACTTCCTCTGATATTTGCCGGGTGTAATCCCGCCCGGAAGGCACATAATCTTCAGCCACCGCAATAATAATGATCGGCATATCTACCGGGTTGGTTGGCGTGTTATCAACATCCTCTCTCTGCCAGGCAGCAAGCATATCTTCAACAACATCAACCATGCGCGATGGCGCCCATACGACACACTTTGGTAATCCACGTGCTATAAACTCATTCAGAGACTTGGTGGTAGGCGCGATCCCGGCATAATATCTGCCCATATACTCGCCAAAAGCCTTTTTAACTGGCTGAAACATGCCTGGATTACCTCATGAACTTGTTAATTAACCGTCCAAACGTAGGGTTAACTTGCTGTTCGCTGACTTCCTCTTCAACCGGCTCTTCAAACTCAGGTAATTTTTCTACCGAGCGGAAATAATCACGGTCGTTTTGCAGCGTGCTGATGGGATTGATATCTACTGTTAACGGCGCCATTGCCACAGCATCAAGAATAGAACTGGCGTCGACTCCTTTACCGGCAAGCATCGATAGGAATTGCTCGTTTTCTGCTTGCAATCTCTCGATAACCGCACTGGTAGCTTCGCGCTCAGTATTTATGCTATCCAGCAACACAATCATGGAATGGGCGTGCTCTTCCTGTTCGGCTGCGTACACATCATCATATGTGAGCTCACCGGTATTGCCGCTCAATGCATCGTCAAGCGCCACACCCCTGAATGAATTATCAAGAAAATTAGGCTGCAGAACGTAATCGAAGCCATAGAATTGCGGTCTCTTTTCATCGATAGCCGAAGAAAACCCGCCCACTTTCTGAAAAAATAGTTTCTCTGCGACCTGCCCTGCTGCGGTATCAAGGAATTCCGCTTGATGCTCTACCATGCCGTCCATTGTTACTTTGAGGTGAGTGGTTATGAATGCCGGTTGGACTGGAACGTACTTACCGCCATCTAAACCGCCCTCAGACGGATGCATTCCGAACCGGATTCTAGGGAAGTGACCGTAATATCCAATCATCCCTCTGGAATTAACTGTTTCCTGGCATGCATCGCCATTAACGCTATCAAAAATCTTCTGGATATTGAAGTTACGCGACTGGCCGGTATATTTGCGACCCCGTTCTTTAAGTGAATATCTGATCATGGGTGTAGTAGTTGGCATAGCTGACTCCATTCGGTGAATTTCTTCAATAATGCCGCCTGGATACCAGCAAATTACCTGTGTTTTTCCGTTTAGATAGGCTTCCTGCGGAAAATGCGAGGTATTTCATGGCCAACCCACTCTAATATCTGCGCATCATTTGCCATCGTGTGACATATGCCTACCTCAGACAATAAATTAACCAAAAAACCAGGTTTACTCGCAAGCCTTGGGATACCCGGAAAGCGCTGGAAATCCGAATACCTGGACCCTGCTCAGGAAATCCAACCTGCAGACACCTTTCTTTATGGGTCCGGTATTACGACGGTTGCATCATTGCTTGGATCGGGCAAAAAATCGGCTAGGTCAAGGCAGCAAATCTACAATAAGTGGAGTGAGATGGAGTCAGACGCCGTTGTTTCATCGGCATTGAAACTACTTGTCACATCAGCGCTTGGTGGTCACGAAACAAATGGCGATATCGTATTTATGGAGACGACACCTGCTGCCAGCAAGGATAAAAGGCTGATCCGGCTAGTCGAAGAGACAGCCGAGGAACTCCAACCCATATTCAATAGAATTGCATTTCAGACCGCGTACATAGGTGCGGTTTTTGGTGATGCCTATGGCCGCGTTTACACGGATAACCGGGGCGTGATCGATGTAAGCACCGATGAAATGGTCAGACCACCAATGGTGCAACCGTTCGAGCGCGGTAATCGTACCGTTGGCTATGCCGTATTTACGGGCAGACGCAATTTTGAGCGCCTGGATGTATCGCAAATGGCTCGTTTAAAAATGTCACGCACGCAATGGACACCTCAGTATGGAGTGGTTGAGAAATCACTCAGAATAGCAATTACTGAGGATGATCTTAACGAATTACCGCTCATGCCAAGCATGGCCGGTGGTTCGCTCTTGTATAACGCGGAGGAAGCCTACAACAACTTCAATTCAACGTTACTTGGCATGGTCAGTCAACGATGGAAGGCATCGCTTGATCACAGAATTGTAGGGCTGCAGATGCAAAATATGACTAAAGAGCAGCAGGACCGGTTTATGGCATCGGTTGTGTCGATGTACAAGGATATTAAAGGAATCGTTGCCGAGGCTATAGAAAACGGCAGATCGATACCGGAAACCGTCACCTCAATCCTTCCAATGTACGCAGACAAGCAACTGGTTTCAATATCCAGTGCAGATAAATCAACCATGCAAAGCATCATAATCGACGACGTGATGATTCATGCACGATTGCTATCCGGTGCCATCGGTGTCGATCTTTCCATGCTTGGTTTTGCCGATCAACTGGCGGGTGGACTGGGTGAAGGCGGATTTTTTAGAACATCCGCCCAGGCTGCTGAAAATGCCCGAATGATCCGCTCATCACTGGCCGACATGTTCAACCAGATTATTGACATCCACACCATGAAGCGGTATGGCATTGTATTCAATGAAAGAGATCGCCCGTGGCATATTAATTTCTTCGGCTCAATCTCTGCACTTGAGGCAGAAAAACAGCGTACCAAAGCAGATTCAATGAATTCAGGCTTACTGTTGGCTCAATCGATTCAAATGATGAAGGACATGGGCGCTACCGAAGAAATAATGGCTGAATTCTTGACTAAAAACATGATGCTTGATGATGATCAGGCTAAATTGTTTGCAACCATCGTTAAAGTGAAAAATGATCCGGAAGGCGAAGGCGGCAGCTTTGGTGGCGGAAATTAACCAATAGTGGGCAAGTATGAGTTTATATAACAATGTAGCACAATCACTCTCAAGGGGTGGTCTCACCGGCTCAGTAATAGGTGGCGCCAGTTCCATTACCAACACTATCGGCCAAAGAGCCGCCAGCATGATGGGCAATGGCGAACTGGCCAAAGCAATCGGCAGTATTGGCGCGGCCACCGGTCGAAATGTCGTCATTAACCAGATCAATAAGCACATTCCTATCACGGCAAGACGCGGATTAAACGTTGGCGCCGGGGTTGTAGGCGATATCATGCGCGGCGATGTAAACGCCGCAGGTTTGCGCATACTCGATTCAGGATTGCTGAATAAACTTTTACCGGGCATGAGTGCTGCAGCTTCCCAGGCAATGTACTGGAACCGCCCTTCCCCCTTATTTGGCGGCATTACTCCAACAGAAGCGCTAAGAATCTATGAAACAATGCAATCGACCAGGCTGGCTAAGAAAAACTTATTCTTGATTGAGGCATCCAGCCGACTGATGGGCGACTGGGTATCCCCCTGGCTTAATATGTTCGCAACAGAGATTGAGTACGCGCCGCTTACCGTGGGCAGTGATAAGCACAGAACGGGCGGTTCGGTTATCGATTCGGTGCGCACCGGCGAACCGGTAGAAATGCGTATTTCCACTATGGATGATCAGTTTGGCACCATAAAGAAATGGTATGAACTTCACCACAGCAATGTTGTAGCGCAAGATGGTACCGTGGGGTTGCCGTCAATGTACGCCATCAAGTTCAATATTATTCATTCATTTGTTACCCGAGAAAGCACGCTCTATGGGGCGTATGAGAGCATCGGATGGTTCAGGCCAGCTAATCTTGATATCAGCCTGTCCAGACGCGAGGATGCTATGGCAGAGGTGCAAATGACATTCTCGCAAATAGATACTTTCATAAAAGCATAGGAATCTGACAATGGCCGTTAAACATGACAATCAAGGATTTTTGATTGGTGAATCCGTTGATCTTGATAAAACCTTCGGGCTTTGGAATGAAATCAGGGAAGATTTGCGTGCAATCCGTGCGGCTCTGACCGGCAGCAGCAAGGGAGACTTAGCGGCACCTATAGTTCGGATTAAAAAGCCACTACCGGATGCGCCGGCAAGACCACAAGTAGCTACACCACTAGCCAGGAGCGCTATTAATTCATCGTCCGGTAGGCCAATAGCCAAGCCAATCAGTGAGGACATTGGCACGAGTAAGTTTTCGCAACTAGCCAGTCCTCTCGAACGAGAAGCAATTACTCGAAACACTCGTAACCCTAAAATAGCAACCACGAATGGAGAAAACGAGGGATCCGGCAATCGAAGCGAGAGAAATAACATTCCCGCGCCAGCAAACAGAAATACCACGACAGGACGGTTTGAGAAGAAAAACGACAGCTTCAGAAATCGAAGTGGCACGGATGATAGCGTGGAAAGTTCCGTTTACGCCAATGAAGAGGGCGGTAGAACTCTGCGTGATGCAGCAAACAAGATTGTTAATGCTGTTGGCAGCATCGGCGGCGGCATGGAGGACACTGACCCTACCATCAAAGCATTTAATGAAGTTTCTCAGCCGTTATCACGCGGCTATGAAATGCTATCAATAGGCAATGGGATTGATGAGAAGCGCAAAGATCGGTGGTTTCGTCGCATTTTTGGTGAGTTAAGATTATTCCGCAAAGACGAAACATTATTCAATAAAGCGGCCAATAAAAGCCTGAAAAATATTGAAGAGACGACAGAATCCACCGGCACGTCCGATAGCGGTGGTACTAGTTGGTTAATGAGGTATGTTCTGCCACTGGCCATAGCTGGAATCGGGTGGTTAATGACCGGATCAGGAAAGGATATCAGAGAAAAATTATCAAATGCTCATGACAAAACGATAGAGGCAATACGCCGTCCACTGGACCTTATTGGCGAAAAATTAACCTCATTCATTGAAGGCGTCAGCAGCAAGATCGAATCGGCCTGGTCCACGTTTACCGGATTCGTCAAAGATAAACTGGGCATTGATATCAACAAAACACTCAAACCGGTTATTGATACCGTTAAAAGTGGATACCAGGCGGTCAAAGATAAAGTTTCATCAGCAGTTAAGCGTGCATACGATACTGCAGAAGCGGGTGCAGGATCCGCGCTGGAAACAGTAATGCCCAAAGGCTACCGGCACAGGGCATCATTTAATGGCATAAAAGGCGGCGATAAACTGGCCAGCCATGGAACCTATACTGACGCTGAAGCGCAGAGAATACGCGCATTAAAGACCAGCGCGGCCAATACTTCGGCAAACTTAAAGGGTGGAATGTCGCCTGAGATTCAGGCCAAGATCGCGGCTCAAGCAAAGAAGCATGGGCTCGATCCCGTTATGATGCAAAAAATAGCGGCCATGGAAAGCGGAGGCAACCCCAATGCTATCAGCGAGACCGGCGCCATTGGAGTGTTTCAATTCACAGGGAGAACCGCTACTGGCGTCGGTATTAAGAATCGCTTTGATATTGATGAGAACATTGAGGGTGGCATGAAGTTGACGGTGGAAAACATGAACATGCTTAAGAAGCAGGGATTGCCGATCACACCCGAAAACCTCTATATGATGCACCAACTAGGACCGGCTGCAGCCAAGGAAGTGATTCAAGGGGCTGAAAAAGGGCTTTCAAAGGGCGATCTATCCCAAAAAACACAATTCGGCATTGATAATAACTACGGTAAAAATAGCGCAACTGCTGCTGAATACATCGATGCTAACAAGGCCGCTCTGGATAAACGCTATGCTTCAGTGGTCGGTGCGTCCATACCGGAAACTAGCAATTCCTTCACATCGTCGGTTAGCTATGATTCGGCTAAAACCGTTTTTGCACCCGCGCCAAGCATTCCTTCCGTGTCGTCATCCATACCTTCGATACCGGATGCCCCGCCAATTATTACGCCAGTGGGAAGTATCAGCAGCAAAAAAGACACCTCAAACGCGGTCGCAAAACAGGAAATAGGACAGGATGTGAAAGATCGGCGTATTGCTCATATTGTGACAGGCGGCTACAGCACCTAACTTCGGTTTCCATAAACTGATTATATTGGCGGCAGACAATCTGAAATATAAACCTGTTGAGCAAGAAGGTGAATCCTGAAGAATAAGTTCCATGCTAATATTAATTCGCTGTAGATAATTGTAATAAAAAAGAATAAAGATGTTTTTCTTTAAACATATTCAATTTCGACTACTCAACGGAAAATAATAATGAAAAAACGATTAAAACAACTGATCTTGTTTTGCTGCACACTAAATTTTCTTGGCAGTATCAGTTTTGCTTTTGCAGATACAGCTAGTAATACAGAGACATTATTAAACTGGGCTGAGAGTAATTATCCACAATACTTTCCAACTCATGAAACAACGCAAAGTATCACGCCATGGTTATTTCGTTTTTACCCAAACTCAAATGTTTATGCAGGTGTTAATACAAATGAAAACGGTGTCTATGTATTCGGCGGGCCTTGGGGAAATGTCAATCCGACTTACATTGATAGTCTTTCTAATTTGTTGCTGACAGCCAATAATGGAAAACTGACTAATGTTAAATCGATGGTCTTAGGTAGCCAAGCTTTTGTAATCAAAACAGACGGAACAGTTTGGGGTTGGGGAAATAATGGTTTTGGCCAACTAGGAGACGGTACTAAAGAGGCTCGTTCAACGCCCGTCAAAGTTATAGGTCTAACCGATGTCGCCAGTGTAATAAGCGGGGCTAATGCTACTATTGCACTTAAGAATGATGGAACCGTCTGGGCATGGGGATGGAATATTGAAGGTGATCTTGGTAACGGAGCAGGAGGATTAGCAGCATTAAAAGAATTTCAGTACACTCCTACTCAAATAAAAGGGCTCACCGATGTGGCCGTAATCGGTCAAAACAATACAATTTCTCACACTGGCTTTTATGCGATTAAACAGGATGGAACATTATGGATATGGGGTTGCCAAGCCAACAGAATTATTGATCATGCTATAGTTTGTGTCAGTAGTGAATCTACTCGTCTACCTTCGCAGATTGATGAATTTTCTGACGTTATTGATTTTCAATCTGGCCCTGGGAATGGAGCGCTCAATAGTTACTATGTGCTTAAAAGTGACGGAACAGTCTGGGCATGGGGAAGTAATTTTGTTGGTCAGCTTGGAGATGGAACGAACTCTGATACCATATTACCTCATGGGATAACAGGTTCAGATCGTGATACTCCCGAACAAGTGGCTGGATTGACTGGTGTTAAAGAAATTACTGTAGTGGGGACATTGGTCGGGGTGAAGGTGTTTGCTTTGAAAAAAGATGGAACGGTCTGGGCATGGGGAGATAATACTGGTAATCAACTTGGTACTGGAATGACAACAACAACTGTAGATAAGCCTACAGAAGTGAGTGAGCTGACCGGCATTATCAAAATTTCTGTGGGTACCTTCAACACTCTTGCACTCAAAAATGATGGAACAGTCTGGGCATGGGGATGGAATAATCTATATGGTGCAATTGGCGTTGGAACCGGAACGTCAATGGATATTATAACTCCCATTCCAACACCTGTTCAGTTAGTGGACCTGCATGATATCGTTGATATTCAGACAAGTACCTTTGCATCTTATGCATTAAAGGGAGACGGAACAATATGGGGATGGGGCAGCGGCTTTCTTAAAACCGGACCACCCAGAGCAGAGGCTAAGTATCTTACTCCAATTCAGATGTGCAATTTGCCAGGCATTACAAATATCATCGGCTTTGGACCAGATTATTCATCCTATTTACTCAGAAATGATGGTACAGTGTGGAATGGTTATTTTGATCTATGCACACAGTTATGATGGCGTAAGTTAGGTTTTGTCTAATCAGATAAACCATAAAATGGAAGAACTATCAAAAAGCGTTCAGCAATAACGGAATTAGGACTTAGATAAACCTCGTCAGGGATCGGGCAGCATGCCCCTCCTTTTCGGGGCCACACTCTTCGCGCCGGACGGCGGCGCGACCCTTGGAGAAGTTGTAGGTTAAATTATTTAGTTATCTTAATTTCTTTGAAGTGAGCTATAGCGATACGTGCGGCATTCCTTGCTGAATCATCCTTGTCATAATATCCATTTTCAATAGCCTTCTCCAAACTAACAATGGCCATTGCTAAATGAATACGGTTGGCAGACGAAATATACTCTTGATCTTGCACTGAAAGCGCATGACTTATTGCGGTTGTTGAGTGTCTTGCAATTGTTGCTCCATCATCAGCAATTATTGAAGCCTCAGAATATCTAATAGCCTGATGTAAATGATTCTCTGCCATACATGCGGATAGAGCTAAAGTTATAATAATTATTATGCTGGAATACAGTAAGTCTTGTTGATTCTTGAAATAAGTTTTGGATTTTCTACTCATTACATTATTTTCAAACATTGTTATAAGCTCCAATGTAATTTTTTTTCTGACAATATGCAAAGAAGTATAGAACTCTGAAATTATCCCAATGTTTTAAATAAACTGGTTTTAGCGTCTATTTGTGTTTAACCTACTTCTTTAACGATTTTTAGAAGCAATCCATCCGTAATAAATTTGCTCCGCACGCCCGACACCTATCCCCGCAGCAAGACCACGGTGAATTGCGAGTTCAATTAAAGGAAAGGATATCGGTTTGTGGGTTACTTGTTTTGTGTTCCGGAATGGAAAACGGTTTTCCTCCGCAGGAGAATAGCGCTTTGTTCTGGAAAGCCCAGCAGCTATTGAGTTTGCAGCGCGAGTGAACTGTTAAAGCAGGGGTTAGTGCGGCACAATGAGGATATTAATACACTGGAAGTTAAAGCTGATTTTTATAAACGGCAACTGGTTCTTGAAAGCCGGTTTGGTATGATTTTAGAAAGAAGTTTTACTTAACATACCCACTTTAAAAGAGAGAATTTGAGAAAAAGAGTAGTTAAATTATCAATTGAGAAATATCCAAAGTATTACCCATTCTCCTTTTGTAGTTTGCTTGTGCAATAACGATACCTAAAGGATATAATTTAAAATCATTTAATCGTTCTATCGATCGAAACACTTTCTCAATGCAAGGTATTTCTTGCTTTAATATTTTCTTAATTTCCCCATCCCCCATAAGCTGACCACCTGCGGTAAAATACCAATAAAAATTTTGATCTTTTGTAAAAGTAATTTTATTATCGATAAGAATTTTATTAAATTTAACAGGGTCATATGTAATTAATTGTAACTTAGATGAATCATGATACGATTCTGTTAATATTTTATCAATATGATTAATATCACCAAATCTTTCAATAACTTGCTCAATTGTAGCTCCGTTAGCAAAGTATCTCATTAGCTTAGGCTCGGAAATTAATTTTGAAGTGAGGGGATCTTCTAATCCATTACTGTGTAATTTATATAAACATCTTAAGTATTCGAGATGAATATAATCTATAGGCTCATATGCATATTCTTTAGAAAAAGGGCAGACTTTAGTTTCAAGATAATCAATCAAATAAGAATATTGCTCATATTCATTAAAAAAAGTAAGTTTTGAAAGCAAAGCAATTGTAAGAATATCGAGTTGTTTTGCAGATAGTTTAGGAGCGATACTAAGAGCCTCGGTAAGATTTATTTGCAGCACATTTTGCTCAGTTTGCAAAACACGTTCAATCAAAAGCTCAACAAGTAAATCCCCTATCTCAATGTTGCCCTGTCTGGCATATTCACGTTGAACCGTTAATAAATCACATTGTAAATCGGGTTGGCTAAACTTTATGATTGATTGTGGGTTTCGATTAAAAAGTTCCAAAAATATTTTTTGCGAAATATACTCCGCGCGCTCATGCGCAATCCTACCTGCTTGCTCTAACAATTTTGGAAAATTTGCATTAAAAAGATCTAGAAATATTTCTTTACATTCAGAATATGTTAATCCAACTTTTATAACGCCAGCTTGCACATTTAATGAGTCATTTCCCGCAACCAGTTCTTTTGAATTATTAAACATTTTCTAAAATTTAATATCTTTACCAGATTGAATGTTAGTAGAATTATTCCCGGCCTGTATTTTCTGTGTAATATTTTTATCTTTGCTTTTCTTAAACACGAATTTAGTAACAATAAAATAAATAGGAACTAAAAAAGCAATGCAAACCCCTCCAATAATAATTGAATATTCATTTATCAAGTTCATCATCATAAAACCTTTTTTATTAGTTTAAAAAATATATATTATCATCTAGTTGAATGTGTTTTACTGTTAATTTCTAACGTCACACAAGCCTGTTCTTTAATATAGTCTAAGTGGAATTATGTGGGAATTGAAGATGGCAGAAGAAAATGACCCGTTTACGCAAACTTGAAAACTCCTACATTTTGCCTTTGGCAAAGCCTCGGAGCCGCCTTAAAAGATTTGCTACTGGTCAAAGTTTAAAGGCGTTTTGACATTCTTTCGGGTATATCGAATAGCAAACACTGAAAGCGTTTAGGCGTAATAAATCCATTACTTCTAAGAAAAATAATGAATAAAACATAAGGCATTAATAACAGTTTGTAAGTAATAAAATCCAGAATTTTCAAATTTCCTTCCTCTAAAGCTTGTTAGTAACAATCTAACCATAGTTAATGGCTGCATTGCAGGTGTCAGGTACGATATTGAGCCGTTGCGCCTTATGGCTATAGCAAATGCAGTTTTCCGGGCTTGAAATGCACGCCGCGACCTGCGACCAGTCAACATTCTCGGTTAGCATTGAAATGCGATTCCCTGATGGGCTGATTTGTTATCGTTGTAGAGACTGGAACTACTGAATCGTTTACAATATCAGCCATTTCGGCAGGCTTATTAGTTTCTTTAGTTTCAGCAATCGTTGCGGTCGAATCGGCTAAACGATCCATCGTTTTTCTACATGCACACTGGCCGAGCAATACAATTCAAACACTTTCTTTTCCAGCTACGACACGGACAACTGGTTCAAGCGCGTCATGTATCTTGAAAACTCTCCGGGAATGGTGAGGAGTCTTCTATCAAATTCTTTGAAATGCGTTTCGCTGCATCAAACATCACTAAACATTTCTTCGGTTCTTTTTAACGCGGTATCAGCCGCAGAATCGGTCAATCCACCGCACCCGCCCTCACCTGACACGATGTAACTCACATCCTCAAGAAACGCAAAGCAAACAGCATCCCAAAGGTCAGGTGAACTCATCCCATCCCATTCAGTGGCACCTTTGGGCGGCACTCTTATACGGCCTTTATCCGTAAATGTTTTGGGTATTCGGGCTGATTGATCCAACATGGCATTACGATAATCGCTGGTTAGAATCGACAACCGTCCGTCTTTCGCTGCCCTGGCTGCTTGATGCATGGCCTGGGCCCGTAGATTAAGATACCTATCCTTATTTATATTCTTAAAGCAGGGATTGCCCCAGTTCACGCGGTGCACAACCTTATTCATGTCCTCAAGGTCTTGGCATACGTTGATACCGAGCCCACCCGAATCAATTACATACGTAACGTTGGACAGATCGGATCCGTTGTCTGAAACGTAACCGGCAAACGTATTTGAGCGGATTTTGTTGGTCAGAAGTGGTACTTTGACGACTTCCACCCGGCGTGCGTCCGGGCCCATGTCACCATAACCGATTGCACGCGCCAAAACGCACGCTGATTTATCGCGCAAACCCTCGCCTGAAGCTATATCAGCCAATACCAACCAACCATAATTCTCATTGTCATTAATTATTCGACCGCGCCGGTACATGGCCTCGGCCACCTTCCTGTTCATCATGTGCTTTGATGAGTCTTGCGGCGAAATTCCTAACAGCCGAACGTTTCTCTCATCGTCGTCGTATTGTTCCCACAACTCTTTGAGAGACGAATCACTTACAAATGGAGAATCAAACGAATTAAACCTGAGATTAGTCCACTCGCCGCCATTCTCAATCGATAGGTCATTCTGTGTTCGATAAAAGAACCCGGCGTTGCGCGTGAACTGGCTGGTCAGCAACATCCGGTTATGCTGCTCAGTTAAAGCACCCGATAATGTGGTTAGCACCGCATCAGGAAGCGTTGAAGCCTCATCACCAATTACCAGCAACCATTCACCGTGCCGGCCAGCCATCTTGTTTGCGGTTTTTTCGTTGGCGGTCTTGCTTTCAGTGAACCAGATTGCTTCAAATCCTTTTATCCGACACGATGCATCGGCCAGAATTTCGAGGTGTTCAGCAATCCATCCATGCCTTCCACGCCGGATACGTTCGTGTGATATGCCTATTTCTTTCCATGCGGTTGCTTTTAGCTGATCCATATCGTTTGCTGTCAGCAATGTAACCGACATTGGGTAGCATAATTGATGCCACAAAACGATAACTGCTATTCCTGCCGTTTTTCCGGTGCCATGACCAGAAGCAACAGAAGTGCGCGATCTGGAAGGGGAAACACTGCCGAATAGTTCCATCTGCTGATATGAGGGCGTTATGCCGACCACTTCAATAGCGAAACGCTCAATACTTCCTGCGTAGCGTTCACAAAATGGCAACCATCGTGGATCTTCGGGCAGTAATACTCGCTTATTCATAGATCATCATCAATCAAGCCGGTTTCGTTATCGATAACAACCCCAAGCCGCTCACGCCGCCCAAGAAGCGTTTCGTTTTGCTTTTTGGCATCCTCAAGCGCTTTGGCGTAAATGGCGTCCAGTTCTTCTTTGGGCGGGAAAACGTTTAAGTTGATTTCCTCTTTAAGTTCGATCTTGTCTTTCCATTTCTTAGGTTGCCTGTTTTTCAGCCACAAAAAGGCCGCTCCGGTCTCAGGCGGGTAATGTTTCGTTAATTCGGTTAAGGTGATCTCGCCCATATAGCTGCTGACGTGCACTTCAGGATGAGAGTATCCCATCCCCCTTTTATAGAGACTTACGGCCATATCTGCATCGGCCATTGTCTTACCCCTGGTAAGTGACTCAAAGAAAGGAGGGAATTCTATTTTCCAATTGTTAATTGTAGTTTCCGTCACGTTAAAAAAATCAGCCAACTCATTGTCAGTAGCCCCTAACATACATAATTTATATACCTGACTTATATACTCTTCTTTAAATAGCGATGGTTGCCCTGCCCGCTTTTTCGATGGTTTCTCCATGGTTTTGCTGATGGTTTCGCTCAAGGTTTCGCTGTTATTTTGCGTAACCTTCGTAACCTTGGCGGCGCTTTTCTTGCTCTGAGCCCTTTGTAGCTTAGGTTTCGATGGTTTCTCTGCGGCAGATTCTTTGATGGTTTCGCTCTTTTGCGTAACCTTGAATTTTTTCCACCCTTCCCGCGCCGCAACCTTACCAATAGCGGGTCTTGATACCGGCAGGTTCAATTCAGTAACCAACCATGAGTAACCTTCCCTGGGATCAGATTCCCAGGCAGTTCTCACCGCATCCCACTCTTCCGGGGTTAATTTCGGTTTAGCTGCCATGGGTTAATCCGTAAAAAGCCGTGGTTGCGGGTTGGTGTCTATCTTGAATCGATTGATACCATTGGCTAGTTCTGCGTATATTTCCAGCTTGGTGCGTGATTTTTTGGTCAAGTCAGCGATCCTGTCCGCTTTGGTCAGAAGCGAATTACTGCCCTTCATGTCATTGAATTGCGGATTGAGCTCAATGAACTTTTGCATGGCTATTTCCAAGTCAACAGCAGACTCAAAGAAGTTCTTCATGAATGCGGTCACAGCATCGATTCTGTCTTGAAGTCTCCTGACCTTATCCATATCTTCGCGCCTGGCTTGATCCCATGCCTCAAACAGCCATTTTTGGGTATCTCTTTCAGTTACGGCCTGGGCGCTCATCTCCCAATCGCTTGATTCACCGAATAGAAAATCGATTGATACGTGATAGAGCCTTGCTGCCCGGATAATTAGCCACAGCGGGATTGAATTGGTATCCGATCCGGCTTCAATCTTGGCCAGCTTTGAAGAGTTGGCGTATCCAAGACGCATTGCAGCCTGACTCTGGCTTAGACCGTGTATTTCACGCGCCTCACGCAAACGTTTGCCCAATATTTTTACGAGGCGGATTCGATCTTCTGTTTTTGGAATATACTTGACGACTCTAGCCATAGAACGATCACTCCACGTGATTAAATGGTGTTGCGTTTATCGCTGCAGGCTGCGTTTTTTTCTGTGCTCTCAGATTCTTTTGAATCATTTGCGTCATTCATTGTTAAGCGCTCTCCAAATCAAGTTCACGCACGATCACTACAACACCTGGGGTTTCAGCGTAGCGTTTACCCTTGGCAACCTTCACTACCAGCGAATCATCATGCCAAACCACACCGTTCATTCCGTCTTTGATCGATTTTTCAAGATTATCCAAATCTGGTTTCTTGGTGGCAGCTATCAAGCCATCCACGGCCTTTTTCTTTTTCTTGGCAGACCATGAGGCCGGTATCGGTAGCCTCACATCCAATTCAAGATAAATAGGCTTTAACATCAAATTTTTTCCTGCCATCGCTATGCTTGCTGCATAGGCAACCAGGCTTTCATAATTAACCGTTTTCTTTGGCGTGTAGATGGTTATGTGATCGCCTCTTTTTGCCGCTTTTGGTCTACCCTTGGCCACCGGCTGACCTGGCACCACAAATTGAATTTCACTCATACTTATGTACTACCTCACCAAAGATTTCTTCTTCAAATGTATTAAGCAATTCGATTGTTATCTCGGAAAGGCTGCTGATTCCTATCAATTTCTTTACGTACACTTTCATTTGATTAGCCGTAAGCGCAACCGCGTGCGGCAAAAGGACCTCATGCCTATCTTCATGGGTTGCGGATCCGGCATGTGAGCCATGAGCCCACGTCATATGATGGTTATGGCACAATGGCACCAGGTACCAGTGCGGCGGTTTGATTCCTACGCCGGAATTGGCCGATGTTTTGACGTGGTGCCCCACTACATCGCCATCGCAGTTAATATGCTTTGCGAACTTGGTACCGCAGCAAGGAAGTGTTTCCACATATTTTTTATGATCATCCTGCTTGTAAACTTCAGCTATTTCCATTCCGGTCCATAACTTCGGGTTGCGAAAATATCCATCCAGGTGCATCGCCTGAGCCAGCCTGTTTGGGGTTTTAGTTGCTATCTCTGTGGTATGGATATCCAGGCCGGCAGCTTTTGGTATCAATGGCGCAAGCGCAACCCGCATGTCTTTTTCCCTGAAAATACGATGAAAATCATCTTTAAAACGAGGATCTATGATAATTTTCACTTCCAGAGAACCGTCAGCAGTTTCCCTATAAGCGCCCCTTGAAGCTGAAATCGCCACAACATCAGACATTTTTTTATGCCCTCCTAAGCAAACAACTGATCAGGCCGGTTAGCAGTAAGCATCTTTGATAATTTAGCCAGACCTTTTGCGGTAATTCTCGCTTGCGTAAATATTCTCTCAGATCCATCATCTTTATCCACCTTGGTTATTTTGTGTTCCATCAATCCGCTTTGCAGCTTGTCAGAGTAAGCAAGCAATTCAGCTCCCATTGGCCGTCTGTATAGCCATTTTTCAGCAAACAATAGTTGTTTGAATTTCTTTTCTTGTATCTGGAGGGTTTTGGCGGCATCGCGCACACAAAATGAGCCGTTGCTATGGGTTGCGATACGATCAAGCGCATCCGCTTTGGGTGATAGTTCATCGACCTTATTCTCAAGCAGCATTCTTTCTTGTTCCGCTTGTATGGCCATTTCAAGTAACTGAAGCCGCGATAGGTTTGCGGGATTCTGTGATTGCTGCCGTATTTTCTGCGACATTGCCCAAAATTCTTTAACCAAACGCTTCTTAAACTCTCGAACCACCTCGTTGTTCCGCATATAGGTCATCAATAATGTAGATTGTTGTTCATTAAGCACTGCAATCTCACGCTGCTGGACTCCACCGGCGGTTTCAAAGGGTGCGATTTGAAATCCGACCCTTCCGAACTCTTCTAAATCAACCAGATAAGTTCGTACAAGTTTAATAACGCTCGCATGATCGTTATTGGTGCCTTCCGCAATGGCTAAAGTGGTTGTAACGGGTTGGTTACTTGATAGGGTTACGATACTCATCTTTGTCATACCTCCATTAAGCAAACAATCTTTCTTGTCTGGAATACTCAATCACGCGCTTGCACGCAACTTCGTAGTAATCTTTATCTAATTCGCATCCGAAGAACTCAAACCCAAGGTTATTAGCAGCGATAGCGCTTGATCCTGATCCCATGTGAGAATCGAATATTTTTTGCCCGAGTTTTGCGTAATTAACCAGAATCCACTCATAGAGCGGCACCGGCTTTTGCGTTGGATGGATGCGCTTTTCTTTGTGATGCCCTGGTTCTTGCCAAAAACCAGCCCACAAGTGCTTAAAGATATCCACTCTAAGATAGAATGATTGATAAGCAATCTCAGCCATGCTGAATGGACTTCCTTGCTCGCCTTTTATCCATATTAACCGTCCGCCAGGCGCCAAGAATTCATAGTAATTAATGCCCCATATGATCTGGTTTCTTGAAATTCGTACCAGTTCTTCAAAATATTCTTTTCCGGGTACCGTCCAGCTTGAAGAAATATCCTTGTAACTACCAACATCAGTTTTTTGTTTTGATCCGGCGTAATAACCTGGTTTTTGCGGACCATCAAAATAGGGTGGATCGCAAACCGCCAAATCGAAGTGCTTGTCTGGCAACGTACTCATGAATTCCATGCAATCAACATTCATTATTGTTGCGTTACCGATTCTCTGTTGCTCCATTGCCTTGTTATCTCCATTTTCAGCTTTTCCAATCTATCCAGTCCATATAGGCTTCTAATCAAACAACCATGAATACTTCAAGTGCTTGTGATTCAATCAAAAAGATAAATCCTTAAAATATTCATGGTTCTTTGCCCTGGCTCTTTATATTTTCAGCATCCAGGAAACTGAAATTTCATATTACTTTTTGCCCTGTTTATTTTTTCTTGCTTCCAATTCGCTCCGGATTGCAATCGCTAAACTTTCACCGAACCATTCGCCCCACTTATCGATGCAGAGTTTTTTATATTCGGGATCATGACAAATCTCGATAAAATCACACGCCTGTTTGACTGTAGGCGCTCTGCCCTCATTGCTCACAGTAGCAAGGCATTAAACTGTGCCGCTCATAAATGCAGCGTAAATCAGAAATAATTGATTATGAGAATGTAAAGCAAAGCCGATGCGGTCAGCGTCGCGCAAAGAATCGACATTATTTTTGTCTTAACTTTCTCTTTTACCACCTCAGTTTCTTTGTCGTCGCACCGTTGCAGCAACATATCAATACAAATATCACGACCGTCCGCATACTCTTGAAGCCGCTTTAACTCCGCTTCATGTTCCGTTTCTTGTGGATACTGATCTGCTCTTTTTTCTGCTTGTTTAATCTGTGAAATGCTCATAACCGTCCTTAAATTTATAAAAAAATAATCGTCGCTATTGCGCGTACTTGCGCTCTATCACCAAAACAATTGCGTCCAGGTAAAATAGATGGCGAAACCTATGCACACGGCTATCAACCACAGTAACGAGCAGGTCGATTTGTCGTCAGCTTGATTCGCTCTAGTTCTTTCTCGCTTGATGAGTAATTTGTTTCTCGCTGATTCATTTTTGGCTTCGTCTCTCTCCCGCTTTGTTTTATCTAACTCCATTTCAGATTTCTTTTTTTCAATGTCGATTTTGTGTAACCGATCCGCAACGCTTTTCAGCAAGTCATCAAACCAACTAACCAATCTTTCACTCTCTTTTGATGCCATGATTACCTCGCTAGTTAAACTTTAAATATCCAATCCACGCTGTATCTGCTTCTTATCCCAAAAAGTTAACGCCTGAACAGATTCAATTCTGTCTCTCATAACAAGAGCTCGTAAATTTTTGCTGGCTGGCGTATACGTTCCCTTCCATTTTTGATCTATACCGACGTTCTGCGCGATGTTCGTGCTATCCGCGCTCGAAAAAGGAAACCTAGAAAAAACATCAACATCAAGCATTCTCAAACCATGCAATTTGCAGATTGGATTTCCTTCTTTGTCACATATCGCATTCATAGCTTCGGCCATACGATTCCACCAAATTCCGCTTCCAACAACCGCATACTGGGCGCTGCTACCAATACATACGCGCGGCCATTCAGTGGCAAGTCTGAATAGACGATCTATTGATTCATGCATATGCCAAACAGGTGCGCCGACACCTTTGGATTTAAAACTATCTTTCCAAGGCCATTCAGCGATAAGTTCATCGTTTGCTTTTTCGTCTCCATCGATCACGTCAGGAATCACCGCAAAATCGAATGAAGGGAATCGGTGTAAACGTGCAACCCACTCGTAATATCTTGACCAAACTTCAACAGGAGATCCGCTCTTCCATGCCGAAAAAGCACCGTTATCAACAGCGAAAGACTGGCAAACATCAAGAATTAAACCTAATTGCCCAGGGTATCTATGAGAAACGAAAGCATGACCCCCTTTAACCGCCGAAAGGCATGTTTCATCTGGCGTTATAGGCGTTCCGTGGTAGTGGATCATGCTTGTCTCGCTAGTTAAACTTAATCGGTTACACTTAAATTAGCCTGCTTGTTATTTAAACTTTCTTGCCCTGAACGCATACACGACCACCAACAATCCGAACAACATCATTAGGTATGTTTCCGGCTCTGGTACGGCAGCAACGTGCACGTTTTTCCACAATCCATTCATGTCGTTGTAGTCAAAATCTCCGCCGCCTCGAATATCCTCAAATCCTGTGCGCAGATGCATTCCTTTCGAGTTAAAGTCAACTTGCATGTGCTGCAAATGATCGGAATTCTTTGCGGGGTTCGACCACCACGTATTACCCGTATCAATAACATCTACGCGGAATTGAACGTGATCGCCCTTGTGATATTTACCAAAGTCAACAACAGTTCCGACCGGCGAATGATTATTAAGAAATACCCCCGACTTAACTCCATTAATAACCGCGTACATATGGTTTTCGTAAGAGGCGCTACTAGGCTCCACCGTCGCATAAACATGACCGTTCTTAGCCACAGTGAACTGATAAAAAGGACCTGCAGCTGAAGCCGTAAACGAGACAAA
>NZ_JALHQJ010000016.1 GCF_022842015.1 Nitrosomonas sp.
ATAACGAATCATAGTGCACGGTTTTTGGTGTTAATTCACATATTTAAGTGCACTATTCTACCAAAATATACACTATTATTCAATTCAATCAGTTATTTATGATTTTTGAGTAAGCTCTACCTACGCTACGAGTGTCCATCAGATCCCAGTTTGCACTATTATAGTTGTACAAATAGATTTTCTGCTTCACACTTTTCTTGGAATATTGTCCCCCATAGATTAAATTAAGTTCCGAAACCTTGTCGGGTGGAAGAGCTGTGATGCTAGTCGTGGCGTACCAATCGGTAGCTTTGCCGCCAGATACATTGAGGGCTTTAATATCATAGGTATCAGCATCGATATCCTTGAAACTAGCGAGACTACCCGTGTCATATTTACCAACTGTAATCCCAACTGAGTCTGCGTAATAAATAGGGGGCTCAGAGATGGATATATGATTTAACCTGTTATAACCTGTCGCCGCTTCCCAAATGTTTGCATTAGCTAGTTGGATGGCGTACTCCGGTCTTGGGTATAGTTTAGGCTCAGGATCAGGCAAATTAAGTAGCAACTCATAATCACCCGCCCGAAAATCCGCTGGAATACTGATCTCACCGGCGATGGTATGTATCTTGCCAGGCAACCATAATCTTGGGTCAGTTGATAACTTAAATGTATGCAATGATCCATTGGTGTGTCGCAAGATTAACTCCGCCGCACGAGGATTAAATGGCGCAGAAAATCCCTCATTCTTTAGTTGTAAACTGAATCTGAATTTATTGCCTGGTATGATTTGGTTATCGAAAACGCTTTGCAAAAGGATCAGGCGATAGCCCAGCCGCTGCTCGATTTCAGCATAACAACTACCATCTACCCATTTCCGCAATAGCGGCTTATACCAATCAAGATTGAGAAACGACCAATGAAACCTAGCTAGTTCATTTAATGCAGTCGCACAACTAAGTCGGGCAGGATCCGGATCAGAAAGAGAATTATAGTCACACGTTTCGCCACTCATAGGCACCCATTTTGTCTCCTCTTCAAGATAAGAATACTCTGTAGCGTTGACAAATGTCCCACCATCCGATTTACTAGAAACAAAACAATCCAATCGTTATGGTGCCCGATACGAGCCAAGTAGGAACCATTATGGGCTGCATCTAGATCTACCGGCGAGGTATTACTGAGAATATTTTGCTTGTAACGCGGCGTTCTGAGTAGGATCATACGGTTGGCAGGTAACATATCAAGCATACCAAAGATTACATCGGCGCGATCATTCCAGTCCGCATCGGGTTGAAAATGGTCCGAATACCACCACTCCCCCCAAAGCCCAATGAAACCCGCTTCCATTACAGCAATCAAATCACTATTGTTGTTGAGCGTACTGGATAATTGATTTAAGTGAGACAATATCCTTTCTTTGGATGCATCATTATAAGGCGGAGTTAGGTTTGGTCCCGAAGATTCAGAATAAGAAAACCGGGGAATCACTTTTAATCCTGCTTGGCGGATTTTATTAAAATCAGCTTGCATCAAATCCAGATACTGTTGACTGATATCGCTGTTTACAAAATCTTCAAGATAGAAATAGCGGTGAATTAGACTAATTCCCTCATTTTTACGGTAACACTGAAGGGTGGCTAAATCGAGCGGTTTATAATTGCCAGATTTCACTTTAGCGCTTGCAAAGAAACCGCGTTCAGGATTTGCAATAACTCCCTTTATGGGTGTGTAGTTAAAGCTATACGTATTAAAACCGCCTGCATCTCCTTGAAAACCACTATCTGGATAGAAATTCTATGATAACCGCCGGATAGTCTGCCCAGGCAACCCAATGCGATGCCATAAACACCCCATAACGACTGATTTTCTGATGCAGCCTCTCGCCAAGTTTTAATGTAAGTTTGTAGTGATCGCTTATCATCCTGGTCAATGAGATTCCACAGAATTCCTTCTTTAGCGTATGAGTAAGTAATCTTTTGATTATTCCACTGTTACTGCTTTAGCCAGATTTCTTGGTTTGTCAACATCAGTACCTTTCTGCAAAGCAACATGATAAGCAAGTAACTGTAGTGGAATCGTGTGGAGTATAGGGCTAAACATTCCGGCGTGTTCTGCAAGCCGAATAATATGCACTCCTTCACTTTCCTGGATGCTAGAATCCGCATCAGCAATAACATACAATTCTCCACCTCTTGCGCGAACTTCTTGCAAATTCGACTTGAGTTTCTCCTGTAGTGAATCATTGGGTGCAATCGCTACTACTGGCATTTCTTTATCTACTAATGCAAGTGGCCCGTGTTTCAGCTCCCCCGCAGCATAGGCTTCAGCATGAATATAGGAAATTTCTTTGAGCTTGAGCGCACCTTCCATAGCAATAGGATAATGTACACCCCGCCCAAGAAATAAGGCATGTCGTTTATGTGAAAAATTCTTTGCCCATTCTATTATCTGCGGTTCAATCTGGAGCGCCAACTGCATTGCTATGGGTAAATGTCGTAATCCATCAATCAATTTTTGTTCTAGTTTTTCCGAGATTTTTTTACGTAGCTTTGCAAAAACTGCCGCTAGTAACATCAACGCAACCAATTGAGTGGTAAATGCCTTGGTTGAAGCCACTCCTATCTCAGGTCCTGCACGAGTAAGAAAGCGTAAATCGGTTTGCCGCATTAAAGCACTTTCCGGAACATTGCAAATAGCTAAGCTATACCGATGTCCCCGTGATTTTGCATATTTTAGTGCAGCTAGTGTATCAGCAGTTTCACCTGACTGCGAAATTCCCACAACAAGCGTATCAGGATTGGCTATCGGCTCTCGATAGCGGTACTCACTTGCTATTTCAACACTACAGGGCAATCCAGAAATGGCTTCCAGCCAGTGCATAGCTACAAGGCCTGCGTGATAGCTGGTTCCACAAGCAAGTATTAGAATACCGGAAGTCTTCTGGAAAACTGACTCAGCTTCACTACCAAACAACCGGGGTGACAAAGAATGCGCATTAAAAACCATTTCCAATGTGTTTGCTATCGCAACAGGTTGCTCAAAAATTTCCTTTTGCATAAAATGTGCATAAGGTCCTAGCTCTACCGCTTCACGGGTCAAATCAGTTTCTAGTTCTACACGTCTTACTTTTTCACCTAATTTATTTTTAGTAATATTTATGACATGATAATTGCTACTAGTTAATTCCGCCACATCGCCTTCTTCTAGATAAACCATTCGTCGAGTTACCTGCAACAACGCTGAAGCATCCGAAGCAGCATAATTGCCATTTTTACTCAGACCTAGTAGCAAAGGCGCTCCATTACGTGCAGCTATAATGCGATCTGGACGTTCCTCTTCAATCACTACAATAGCATAGGCACCTTGCAATTCTGCAGCAGCCAAACAGACAGCTTCGCGTAAATCGCGCGTTATTTCGAGATGCAGTGAAATAAGGTGGCCAATCACCTCTGTGTCCGTATCAGAAAGAAATTCAAATCCTGCTTCTTGTAAACGTCGCCGTATAACCTCATGGTTCTCAATAATGCCATTATGTACAACAGCTATTTTTTTATCATTTCCAGCAAAATGTGGATGAGCATTACGCTCACAAGGCACTCCATGAGTTGCCCACCGTGTGTGCGCAATACCGGTTAGCCCCTCTGTTTTTTCGATACTGACAAGTTTTGCTAATTCTGCCACACGCTCTGTTGTTCGTACTCTATGCAATTTACCATTCGCAACAACTATGCCAGCAGAATCATAGCCTCGATATTCCAGTCTGAGCAGTCCTTCCAATAAAACCGGCACTATATTATCTTTTGCTACCGCACCAACTATTCCACACATACTACCACCCCTTTTTCTAATTTCATTTTATTCTTAGTTAGCTTCACTTCAAAGATGTCAATTCAGCGATATTTAACTTCATTTGGTCATATCTGTATTTTTATCCTCATGACTACGGCGGAATGTCCGTAAAAGTCTTTTGTCTAATCCAACTATCGCAAAAAACGTGAATAAACTCACTTGCAGCGGTTGCAAGCACTCATCACGACAATTACCGTCTGATTAGTGCGCGCAACAATGACTTATAAAATAATCAGGCAATCATATCGGTTGCAACGAATGTCGGAGCACCCGTCAATGTGATCGAGAAGTCGGCGGTATTGCCATTAGTTCCACCCACGTTAGCTTGCAACATACCACCCGCATAGCGCACTTGCCCGGCAGCCGTAAAAGCAGCATTACCAATAAAGATGAAAGCCTGATCACCGGCTACATTAGTGTTGGCATCAAGTGCACTGAGATCGATTTTATCCAATCCACTCGCAAAATTGGCGATACTGTCCCGATTCGTTGCATTAAAGGGAGATTGATTGAGCGCAGTATAAAGAAAAGTATCAGTTCCAGCCCCACCCACTAAAGTATCGGCCCCTAATCCACCAAACAATATGTCATCACCAGCGCCGCCTGAAAGCGTATTGACGCCATTATTACCGATCAAGATGTTGTTCTCACCATTGCCAGTACCGTTGATTGCACTACCACCTGTCAGCGTAAGGTTCTCAACGTTTGCAGCTGTCGCCAACGTAAATGTGACCGAGCTAAAAACTGTATCGTTACCACCCAGAGCGAGCTCTGTAACCGTGTCAGAGAGGCTATTAACTATATAGGTACACACCCATACCACCTTGCATGCTATCATTTCCGGCGCCGCCATCCAGGGTGTGATCACCGTCACCGCCAATGAGCGTGTCGTTGCCATTCGCTCCTATTAATTCATTATTGTTGGCATTGCCAG
Source organism: Nitrosomonas sp. (assembly GCF_022842015.1). Lineage (GTDB taxonomy): Bacteria > Pseudomonadota > Gammaproteobacteria > Burkholderiales > Nitrosomonadaceae > Nitrosomonas. The sequence goes on from NZ_JALHQJ010000016.1 coordinate 4,769, forward strand.
TGATAATGTTAGCCAGATCATTACCCGTACCATTAATAGCCAATGTTCCAATTAAATTGAGATTCTCAACATTGGCAGGCAATACATAGCTCGCGCTGCTTCTGACTAAATCAACACCTTCATTGCTATTCTCAATGACAATACCGTTCACATTGTCAATAACAAAAGTATCATCCCCCAATCCACCAATTAAAGTATCTGCTTCAGGGCCTCCATTGAGTATATCGTTGCCAGCTCCTCCATCCAGAATATTGGTCTTGAAATTTCCTCTCAAATTATCGTTATAATTACTGCCAATTAAATTCTCGATATCCGTAATAGTGTCTCTACCTGCACCAATCGTATTTTGCTGAGTAGTAATAGCTAGGGAAACTGTCACCCCAGCAGTAGCAGTAGCGTTAGCATAAGATACTGTATCGTTGTTGGATGACGTACCAGTCAGAAAATCTTTTCCTGCTGTACTAAATAACAATGCACCGTTGGAACTTAAAACCGCCGCTGTCGCTGCACTGGTCAGGCTTTCCAATGTTCCATGACCGTCGGTATAGCGAGCTTGAACACTGATGTTTTTACCAACGTCGGCATTGATCAGCATATAGTTACTGTTAATGGCATTGGCAATGGGTGCACCATTGCGTATCCATTGATAACCAAGGCGGCTGCGCCGCAACTTCGTTCTTGCGGTCGCATCCGCTCCCGCTCAAACGCATTTTGCTATGCCTAATGGTCGGCGATTTATCCGCTGTACATTTTTCAATACGCCATTGACACAGTTCTTTCGTGTGCAGTATTTCCTCCTTTTCTCGCAATTTCTCTTTGCTTATCTGCATCCCTTCAAGCAAAACTATTGTTTAATTCATTAACATTTGTGCTAGTAGATCGAGAAGTAATCTTATTAATTTTCCAAAAAAAACATAATAACCCTTAAAGAATCACATTTAATATATTCCTTCATATTTCAATCATATATGCAGATTTCAATATTACAAAGACATTAAAAAAACTTTCTAAGTTAGCAATCGCACATACATTTTTTGTAGAAATAATCATGATAAGCCTCTTGCTGAAAAAGGAGGATTTTATGTTAACCCGAGACAAAATCTTTGAGTTCGATTTCGCAGATTCTAATTCTTATTTTGATAACTCAGCACTTAGCTTTGACATACCACCTCTTGAAGTACACGCAGAAGAAGATTTTATTTCATTAGATGGCAAATATCATATTGAAGAGTAATAGATATATTTATCAAAGCTATGGCGATAAAAACCACTTATTTACAATTTTTTCAGGAGTAAGCTAGTATGAAAAATAAAAGAGAACTTAACGATAATAAGAAAATATTTATAGAAAAAAATGATTATAAATCAGCTTTTTCGATGATTGGATCGATGGATTTTATGCCTTCAGCCCTTCCGCAAAAAAAGAATTATACAAATAGTAATTTCTCTAAAATAAGACCTGTTAGCTATTCTTACGGAAAATATCAGTCTTGTATAAAATGCACTCCTTCATAAGAAGCTACGATGAGGGCAGGATGTAAGAAAAGGAATCCTCTCTAAATTATCTAACAAAAAACTTCACAAATAATCAGAAGAATGAACGACATAATTAACCCGCTTCGGCGGTTTTTTATTTCTAGCAGGTAATGAAAGCTGTACGGAGGCATAAAGATATAAGTCCATTTTCGCACAGAAGCAAGATTATGAATTCCCAATTCATTAAAAGGATACATATCATGCAATGTACGAATTGGTTTCTATAAACCTTCACACAAGAAAATCTTTCAACTCAATAAAATTGAACAAATAAATTTACGGCATCAAATCAATGTTATCTACCGCACAGATAGTACTTCAATATACGAGCATGATTCTAGGGTACTTTTTCGTACAATTTTAATCATGGAGATATACTGAAATGAAAATATTTAATTTGTTATTAATAATAACTGCAGGCTTATTCTTTGCTTCACCTTTAATTTCTGCTGCTGAAAAAGATCCCGATTTTCAAACTGAAAAAAATAGAGAAATCGGAAATGTAAAAGAAAGAATACAGATAATAGAAGGGCGACTAAATTGTATGCAAAAATCGAATGATTTTGAATCTTTGAAAACTTGCAATCAAGGTGCCGACAAAAAAATGGATGCTTTAGAAGCTAAAATTAATGCTCAAGAGCGTAATAAAAAACAAGCTGATAACAAAACACCCGCTAATCAACAACAAGATAACAAAAAACTCGATGCTGATATTAAGCCTAACTAATTTATAGCAAGAAAATCTTAGGAAAAACTCCAGCTCTAATGCTGGTTTTTTTTCAATTAGTTTTTTTTAAATTGTGCAATTCATTGTCAACAAATATAAGGATAAGATATGAATGAAAGGTTCGAGACTGAAAGGATTGATGTGGCTTTTACGCCATGCAACAGCAGCTTCAAAGTTTTCAGTATCCGCGCTCTTTCTCTCAATTACAGAATTGGTGGCTTATGCCAAGCTGCTTTACTAATTCTTTTGTTTCCATAGTTTGATTGCCCCGTGAAACATTATGGTGAAACCAATTTGTAAAACTGGTGGACTAAAATTTTGATGACCGTCGAATTACTCCCGCCACAAAACACCCGATCAGTACCTTTTCATTCAGGGATTTTCTAATCTCTACATTGTTTTCGTAAGTAATTCTACTAGAAACTGATATAACCACGATCCACCGTAGGCTATAACGATGATCATTAATATCGCTGTAATGCCGTATAAAATATTGTTAATCATTTAATGGATTCCTATTCTTGCATGTGCCGATTTCATTTTATTCAGATTATAGATTTTTTATTAACATGATTTTACCTATGAAAAAAAATAATTTGAAACAGTTACATAATACTTATCAAGGGCTTGCCGTTCTTGAGAACAGTTTCTTATTATGCTGATTTACTTGCTCTTAAAAGACTGCCACCCCTCAAAGTGCAACTCGTTCAATAATATAGAGATTCCCTATATTCCATATAGGAAAATTAAGAAATGTGAATATTTCATAAATATATTGTGAACTTTTTGTGAAGTATGCTATCTTAAATATAACAAGTAAATTTTGAAGATAGCATCGATAAACATCCCACCAGGAGATTCACATGAAAACAAGTCAAAATACAATTTACTCAGCAGCAAAAATTACGTTCGTTTTATTTGTCATTGTGCCTCTGATTGGACTTATGATGGTTGGAGATTCACCCTCGTTTACAGTAATGCAAACTGAAGTATCCTGGATTGAAGCTGATATCGTTTTAGGAACACTATTTTTTATAGGCTACCTTGTATTTGCCAGCGTATCTAATAAAGCACGTGCTTCGCAGAAAAAAATTCATGCCTAAATTTTCTTAGGCTAAAAGAAGGCCAATGTTGTTATACATTGGCCTTTTTCTATTTGGAAACGAAGGAATGTAGAATTTCTTTGCAAGAATAGGGTAGATATATGCTCAATTGGTTTTCATAAACGTTCTACATCGTTGACGATAAAACTTGCGATCACACCGTTGATCATTTTTTGATTCACCAACCGTTTGAGTGCAAAAATTGGAATCTCAATACTCTTAGCGATGCGCTTCAATCAGATAACCTGCTGTTCCATAACCAACCACAACATATTCACAATCTGTCTCAGCCTTTCGAGGCCAAGGCCAAGCATAAAAAATAGGATTTAACTAGATATTCACACTCTGTGAATAGCATTACTTGCCCGCTCAAGCATTTTATTGGTTATGTTGCTGCGGCGCTCAATCTGAGCTAACGCTTGACTGACGCCCAGCCGCTGTGCAAGTTGTTCTTGTGTGATACCTGCCTTAATGCGCGCCAAAGCCACAGGATTATCAACATAGTCCTCAAGGACAAATGGAACATAGGCTTGTTCCGCATCCTGATCGGCTTCATAAACAGTCAACTCTTTCTCAATTTGATCTTTCAGTGTGTGATAAACCGCTATAGGTAACAAGATATATTCATCTTTACCTTGAATGGATTTTATTTTTTGAAGTGTCATTTGCAAGCATCTCCACGCGGTATCAACAGCCAAGTGGAGCCGTCGAATCCACGCGAAAACCATTATTGCCATCGAGACTGGATAAATTAATTGTTGAGATAGCCATGATAAGAACTCCTTCAAAAGAATAATTCAATAAACTGCTTGAAGAATTGCCGCAACGCTGCTTTCACAGCTTTTCCCTAGGCAAAATCAGTCATCACATGAACCCCAACCAACAGCACAGCCGCACCATTGGTGAAAGTATGATAACCATCATCAATGCCGCCGTCCGTCCAGCCGCTGCTGAGTCCAACGACGCTATCATTGTTATTGCCGTCCACGGTCAAGGTATTGCTGGTACTCGACAGATTGAGCACATTCAGCGCGGTTAAGGTTAGCGTATTGTGACCGTTGCCCTTCATATCGATAGCTTCGATATCGCTGATCCTGCCGTACACGCTGGACAGATCCAAGTCCAGGTGGCTGCGGTCAAGCTTCAAGGTGTCGTAGCCGGCGCCGCCGTCCACTAATTGAAATTTAACATCGCGGATCTCAATCGTGTCGTCACCAGCACCGGCATGAAATACATCCGCGCCGCCACGGCCGATCAGCGTATCGTCGCCGTCACCGGCCACCATACGATCTACTGCCTTACTGCCCTTGAGTTTATCTGCGCCAGATGTGCCCAAAGCAGTCACCGCGCCGTTAAAGTTACCGCCAAACACCACGTAACTGGAGCCGGAAGCAATAACGCCACCCGGGCTAGCTTGAACTGCACCGACCATCACATCAGCAAACCCGTCGCCGTTGACATCTCCAGCACTGCTGACCGATTCGCTCGAGAAATCATACGCCGCCCCATCCAGGCGGAAACCGCTATCGCTGTCGAGGCTGGATAAATCCATCGTAGCGCCAAAACCGGAAGCCTTGCCAAACACCACGTAACTGGAGCCGGAATAACCGCCATTCAGGCTACCCCCAGGAGCACCGATAATCAAATCAGCAAAACCGTCGCCGTTCACATCCCCCGCGCCGCTGACTGAGAAACCTGCACCGTCTAACTCGCCTTCCAGGCGGAAACCGTTGCTGCCATCAAGACTGGATAGATCCAGCGTGGCACTGAAACCGGTAGCTTTACCAAACACTACGTAGCTGGACCCAGCATTAGGAGCACCAACAATCACATCAGCTAAACCGTCGCCGTTCACATCCCCAGCGCTGCTGAGTGAAGCACCCGATATGTCATATACCGCCGCTCCATCCAGACGGAAGCCGTTGCTGCCATCAAGACTGGCTAAATTCATCGTGGCATCGAAACCGGCAGCCTTGCCAAACACCACGTAACTGGAGCCGGAAAAATCACCGTTCGGGTCAGCACTAGCAGCACCGACAAACACATCAGCAAAACCGTCGCCGTTCACATCCCCTGCACTGCTGAGTGAACCACCTGAAACATCACCCGCCGCCACCCCATCGAGGCGAAAACCGTTGCTGCCATCCAGGCTGGATAGATCCAGTGTGGCAGCAAAACCAGAAGCTTTGCCAAACACCACGTAACTGGAGCCCGAAAAATCACCATTCGGGTCAGCTCCAAAGGCACCGACAAGCACATCAGCAAAGCCATCGCCGTTGACGTCCCCGGCATTGCTGACCGATTGGCCCGATAAATCACGCGCCGCCACTCCATCCAAGCGAAAACCGTTGCTGCCATCGAGACTAGATAAATCTAGTGTGGCGTCAAAACCGGAAGCCTTGCCAAACACCACATAACTGGAGCCGGAAGGGATGCCGTTCGGGGCAGCACCGAGAGCACCAACGATCACATCGGTAAACCCGTCGCCGTTGACATCTCCCGCACTGCTGACTGAACTTCCCAATGAGTCACTCGCCGCCACCCCATTCAGAGAGAAGCCATTGCTGCCATCGAGGCTGGACAAAGCTAGTGTGGCATCGAACCCGTCAGCCTTGCCAAACACCACGTAACTGGAGCCAGAATTATAGCCGTTCGAGTCAGCGGCAGCAGCACCGACAAGCACATCAGCAAACCCGTCGCCGTTGACATCCCCAGCACTGCTGACCGGTCTGCCTGAAAAATCAAATGCCGCCACTCCATCCAAGCGAAAGCCATTTTTGCCATTGAGACTGGATAAATTAATTGTTGAGATAGCCATGATTAAGTACTCCTTAAGAAAAAGTAAATTCACTACGATAATTCGCTGAGATTTCTCCTGCCAGTTTCAAAATAACTCATAGAGTAGGGTAAGGATTCCATCGTACAATGCGTCAATCGTCAGGATTTTTCAGTAGACAACTCATTAGTCTCGCTCCCTACCTTTCTACGCCGCGCCACGAATCCCAGCAGCCCTAAACCAGCCAGCAGCATCGCGTAGGTTTCTGGTTCGGGTACAGGAGGTATATAAATCGGTTTAGGATCAAATACAGTATCGGGGGTATACGACAGCAAAAATGCTTCTTGATTACCTTGACTATTAGTTCCAAATCCGACCATCTGGCCACTGTTATTGATGTCTCTGATGGTAAGATTAGTCCATTCGCCTGCAATGACAACATCCAGCAACGAAAGGTCGGTAATTCCGCCGTGGCTAAAGATGAAAGCATGGGTTTCGCTGTTATTAGTAGTACTCGCAAATCCTGCCGCTTCTCCGGCATCGTTGATGTCAGTGGCAAAACCGAGAGTTCCACCTAAAGTACCCAGATCGGTCATACCAACACCGTTTGGGCCGGTAATATAAGGGTGACTATCGCCACCCACAGCATCAGCACGCCCCACTACCTGTCCGGAATTATTTATGTCAAAGGCGGAGCTGGTAGGGCCACCCAAGGTGCCCAGATCGGTCATGCCGACACCATCAGGGCCCGTGATAAAGGCGCGAGCTGCTAACTGAGAACGATCAAATTCTTGAGCCCCTACCACTTGTCCGGAAGCATTGATGGCATTGGCAACGCTTTGTATTCCACCAATAGTAGTAGGCAGATCGGTCGCCCCAACACCATTAGGGCCTGTCTTGAAAGCCAGGAAGTTAAAATCAGCACCGATAGAGAATCCCACTATCTGCCCAGAGTCATTCATGCCTTGGATGGCGGTGTTAGCTTCACCGAATGTACCCACGAGGTCGGTCATGCCGACACCGTCAGGGCCGGTAATAAAAACGTGAGTAGCAGAGTCACCGGCAATTTGAGACTTTCCAACCACTTGCCCAGAATCGTTAATAGCATTGGCGCCACTGGATGTTCCACCCAAGGTGCCCAGATCGGTCATGCCGACACCGTTAGGGCCGGTAATAAAAGCGCGATTATCTCCACTCGCACTGGAAGTGTTTCCCACTATCTGCCCGGAATCATTGATACCTTGAGCGGTGCTGGATGTTTCACCTAAAGTACTCAGTCCAATAATTGACCAGTCCGCATGGGCCATTGCGGGTATTGAAACAACGGCGATGCTGATTAGAAAAATTACGACACGCTTGAATCCTGATTGTTGAGTATTCATGATTACCTCCAAAAGATGAGTCCGCTTGTTAATACAACCCATTGTTGTTACATCACAAAACATAAAACATCAGATCTCACAATAATTCATTGAGTGAAAACAGTTCGTAAGCCGCGTTGGGTTGCTTTGTTGAAATCAACCCTTAACGAAATCAGCATATCAACAAGGACGTTACAGATGAGTTACAGATTCGAAAATAATTTGCATTAAATTGATTTTAAGAAAAATAAGGTTAGTCGATGCAGGCGCAGATTCATCGGGAAACTCATGTTGTGGCTAAATCATGAAGGGAAAGCAAATTGACCTGAAAATGCGAGGAATTAATTTTTGACGAGTGTTTGATAGATGGCTTGAAAGCTTTGGGAGGGGTTAATACCCAAACGGGTCAACAGAGCCTGGTGGCAGCGTTGATAGATAGCCAGCGCTTCGATGCGCTGGCCCAGTTGCAAATAGACATTCATGAGACGGCAGTAGAACAGTTCTACGATAGGTTCAATCTCAATAGCTTTAAGGTAACACTCAGCTGCATTCAGCCAGTCGCCATCCTGCTCGAGCATAGCGCCATATTGCTCAATTAATCTCCGATAGTGGATACGCAGCCGGTCGCGAAAAGTTAATACCCAGGGTGAAGTATCACCCTCCAAAAAGTGGCCACGATACCAATTCAATGCACGCTGCAACGAAGCTCTATCAGTCATGTCTGGATGATGTGCGACGCGATCAAAGGCCAGGCAATCCACCCAGATATAGCCCCGATCCAAGGATAAGTGGCGGTCTTCGAATCGAACTGCCTCAGCATGTTGCAACAGTTTGCGCAAACGATGCAGTGTAGTCCTGAGTGCTTGTTCCGCGGTACCGCTTACTGAATCAGGCCACAGTGCGTCAATTATCCGATCCTGGTTAATTGCCTGGCCTCCATAGGAACATAAACATTTTAATAATTCCAACGGCTTGTGCTGGGCTTTTCCCGAAGTGCGGAATGGGTTGCCGTCGAATGTTATTTCAAACCGCCCGAGTGTGTAGATCTTGATTGGCCACGGCCAATTATCCGGTTCCGGCGGCTCGGCTTTGATGTTGCGTCGTCGAATCACACTTGTCACATAGGATTCCTCGATGCCGGATTTAAGAGCGAGGGAAAATAAGCGCGCCATAACTTGTGGGCGCCACCACAGATTGAGAACGATATAATCGTTCTCACGGCCAAGTTGCAGTCCTTCACTCAGCAGTGTCAAGGCTTTCGCCTCCTCTCCCTGTTTTAACCATGCATGCGCTTTTATTAACAAGCATTGATGTTCTAAAAATGTACTTTTCATCACACGACTGTACTGGATCACTTGATCAAGATGAGAATGAGCAATTTCAAATTGATTCAATTCAACCAGAATTTGCGCCAAACCAAACCGAGCTCCCTCGGTCAGAAATTGCCTTCCCATTTTTTCATGAAGATTAAACGATGTTGACGCGTCATCGAGTGCGCCCAGCAAATTTCCTTCCAGCAATTCAATGCCTGCTCGCAAGAATCGATATTCCGCTAAAGTATGTTTACCTTGTACATCCAATGTCGCTTCAACTTTCTCCAGAAAAAATTTCGCTTGGGTTAATTCACCAGCGGAAAGCGCGCTGTATACGGCATTTCCCCATTGCATACAATCCAAAATTGTAATACCCGCTTCACGCGATATATTAATACCTTCCAGAATCTTTATTTCTGCAATCTGATAAGACGCTGTAGTAGACCAGGCGTAGGCGGCCTCAATCACCCGCCAGCGGATAAGATCAAGAGGAGGCACTGTCATGGCAGTCATAAGAAGGTTGGTTTCTTCTATGATCTTCCGAGCCTTGTAAATATCACCACGCCAGAGTGGAAGCCATATGAATGCACAAGCAATTCCGAATCGCAAAAATGGATCAATCGCAGTTTCGACTACAATTTCTGCTCGCTTCTCAAGCATTTCTAACAGCGGGTGATGGGGCGCGGCATATATCAAACCTTGCATACTGGCTAATACCTTGGCCTCAACGTTAAGTGACGGGAAGCCGTGGTATTGAATCAAAAGATCTTTTAATTGCTCGGCCCACGTTAAGACGAGCGCCATATCATCTTCGATTAAAACATAGGCGTCGATTATGCTGCCACAGGTCAGAAACAGTCCGACAAGGTCATTTTCACGCTGAAACATAACATATGCCTGCTCAAAATCTGCAATAGCCTCCCGAGGATTCAGCAGGACATGACTCATTCCACGCCAGTAAAGCAACCAGGATGTGGTTTGGCTTACTTCAGCGGGTAGATAATCTATCAGATTTTGTAGAGTCTGATGCCGCCCTTGGCTGAGTAGAATGGTTGCGTGCCTGATGATCATTTCGACAAGCCTTGTCCATTCTTTTATCTCTGCATATAACTCAGCGGCGACTTTGAATTTGCCATTTTGCTCGGCGAGGCTAGCAGCCATGTGCTTGATGTCGAGAAGCTCAGATCCGGAAAAATGTTTATTCGCCCGAGCCAGCAAAAATTCACGGAACAAAGTGTGGTATTGATAACTGATTTCATCACCGTTACGCAGGTCAATAAATAGCCGACGACGATAGAGAAAATCAAGCAATTCATGGGCGCTTGTATTTCCGCTAATATCTTGCGCCATCTGAACAGTCAGGTACGGCAAAGTAGCAGTGCTCATCAGGAATCTCTGCATGTCCACAGATAATTTATCGAAGATCTGGTTAGCAAAATAATCAAATATGGGCTCCATGGTTTCTGTCTGGAGAACATAATTGACTGTACCCGCTAGCCTGAAACGTTCCAACATCAACACTAATCCTGCTGCCCAGCCATTAGTTTGAACTTTCAACAATTGCAGTGTGTTTTCATCGAATTCCTGTGGGCTGGATGCTGTAATAATTGCCTCAACTTCCATCGGTGTCAGGCGGAGAGCTTCCCAATCAATTTGCCCAATAAGGTTGCATGCCAGCGATCGTGCAAAATGAGGCGGAGATTCGAGGTGGCTGATGACAATGATGTGGATGCCTTTTGGTAGTTCTGCGATAGCACCTTGAATCGCATTATGGAATGCCGATGTTGGAATCATTTCCTGATAATTGTCGAATACCAGTATGGAGATTTCAGGAATTGCAGCGAAAAGTTTGCGAAAGAAGCGACGGAAAAATTCTGACAGATCTGGCAGATATTCTGGCATTAAAAGGGGCAATGAAAGGTGCTTGCTAGTGGAAGCTTGTTGTCCGGCCAACCTCATGTAATGAAAGAATGTCGCGAGATCAGAGTCGCCACTATCAACTTGATACCAGATGGCTGGCAACTGACGTTCTTCAAGATAGCTTGCCACAAGCGTTGTTTTCCCTGCTCCGGGCGGCCCCTTAATCCATACAACAGGATGATCGTTACATTCTTTATCTAACAGTATAAATAAACGATCGCGAGCAACAACTCTATAGAGATTTGGTCGGCTCAGCTTCGCAATATTAGACCATTTTGACATGAGATAATTGATTAGCTATGGATTCATCTTAAAAGATGATGCCATATTTATACTCAATGTGGTTGAGTATAAACTGAGGTGCTTCTTTGAATCGCTCCGACTGTTCCGGAGATAAAATGATAAGTTGAATATAACGTTTTGAGACGATACTAACCCGCCCGTTTTACTTTTTATCGTGTGGCAATTCTATCTGCGTCAATGTTCCCGCATCGGGATCATTAAATATTTCCATTGCCACATTGTTTTCACTGCGTGCAACAATTAGGGTTACAACAGCGTCTCCCGTGACATTGATCGCAGTGCGCATCATGTCCAGCAAACGATCCACGCCCATAATCAATGCAATGCCTTCCACCGGCAAACCCACTTGATTGAAAACCATGGCCAGCATAATGAGCCCGACGCCAGGCACGCCTGCAGTTCCGATAGATGCCAGCACCGACATGCCAATGACGGTCAGATAACCCATTAAGCCCAGCTCAATCCCATAAATATTGGCAATGAACACCGTTGCAACTCCTTGCATAATGGCTGTGCCATCCATGTTGATGGTTGCGCCAAAAGGCACAACAAATGAAGCCGTCGAATTATCCACGCCCATACGTTTTTCGACTGTTCTGAGTGTGACGGGTATGGTTGCATTGGAGCTGGATGTACTGAAAGCAAAAACCTGTGCAGTACGCATTTTCTTAAGAAACTGCATCGGACTGACCCGTCCAAAAAACTTCAGTAACAACATAAGCGTGCCGGTTACATGGCAGATTAACACCAGAATAACGATACCAAAATAACCGATCATTGGCAGAATTAGGTCTATTCCTTGTAACGCAAAAGTCTTCGCCATTAACGCAAACACACCATAAGGTGCAATAGACATAACAACGTTTACTAACTGCATCATGACATCATTCAGTTTTTCTGCGCCATCAACCAGGCTGCGCCCACGCTCACCGACCATCAGCAAGCAAATTGCAAACAGAATGGTAAAAAAAATGATTTGCAGCATGTTGCCTTCTGCAAAGGCTGTCACTGGATTACTGGGAATAAGATCAATAAAGACTTGTGAAATAAGTGGTGGCTCAGGTGCTACAAATTCCGTCTGAGTACTTTGAGTCAAATTAAAATCTTTGCCAGGGTTTATCGTGACAGAAACAAGGAGTGCTAATGAAATGGCAAGCGTAGTGGTTAGCAGAAAGAGACCGAAAGCTTTAATACCCACCCGGCCCAGTTTTTTAACATCGCCAATGCCGCAAACGCCGCAAATCAATGAAAAAGTCACCAATGGAACAACCAGCATTTTCAATAAATTAATGAAAATCGTACCTACCACATGAAACAAACCATGAACCAAATAATCCTGAATGAACGCGACATCGTAGGCGAAGGTATTAATCAAACTACCCAGCAATAAGCCAGCAATCATCCAAATTATTATTTTTGTGGTCATGTTCATGGGCTATTGGGAAGTGCAGCGCAACCTGTTATCGAGTAAGTGTCTGACAAACTATCAAACAGCCGGCTAAAGCCATCAAGAATGCCTGATACATGGGGATTGAGCACTCGGAATTGGATTATTCTGCGTGGATGCCGAATGCAGATCAACCGTCGTTATGCTAAATTGGCTTGGCAGAACGTTGCGCTTCGATCAACTCAGGCGTGAGATGCGGCGCAATCACCTGCAGCAATTGACTAAAAACTTTTGGATTTCCAGCAATAATTTGTCCGCTTTCCAATTGCGTGTCATTGCCTTCCAAATCACCCACCAATCCGCCCGCTTCAGTAATCAGCAAACAACCGGCGGCCATATCCCACGGCGCCAGTCCGATTTCCCAGAAACCATCATAACGCCCGGCCGCGACATAAGCCAAGTCCAGCGCAGCAGAGCCCGGTCGCCGAATTCCCGTGATACGGGGCACGATATCCCGTAGCATCGCAAAATAAGCATCAATGTGCGTCAAGTCACGGAATGGTAATCCGGTACCAATCAAGCACTCTTCAAGCTTGGTGCGTTTACTGACACGAATTCGGCGATCATTTAAAAAAGCGCCACTGCCTCGACTCGCGGTAAATAACTCATTATTGTTCGGATCGTAAACCACCGCATGCATCAGAACACCTTTATACCTCAATCCGATAGAAACCGAATATTTTGGAAAGCCATGCAGAAAATTAGTCGTGCCGTCCAGCGGATCAATGATCCACTGATATTCTGACTGCTTATGATCACCCTGGCGTCCACTTTCTTCCGCCAGAATTGCATGATTTGGGTAGGCCGCAAGCAAGACCTTGATAATAGCTTCTTCAGCTGCGCCATCCACTTCACTGACATAGTCACTGTGTGATTTTTTTGACACTGTAAGCAAATCCAGATTCTGGGAAGCCTTATTAATGATATTACCGGCACGACGTGCAGCTTTCACCGCAATACTCAACATTGGATGCATGATCTTGATTCAGAATTTAACGAAAGGAAAGGCTGTGATTTTAATATGAATTGCTCTCACCCGCTTTCATAATTCAAACGAAAGCGCAAATACCAGTGAAATAACCGACATCACCAATATCCTCCAAAATGCTTGCCGCTGGTTAGTGCCGCTGATTCTGCTTGTATTGACAAGAAGCAGCTCGAATTATAACAAAAATCACGCTTCGGAATTATTCCCACAATCCTGCAAAACCAGGGTGCTTAATCAGAAAATTACTAGGTAATTACGGTATATTCAGGGACAAACGCCTTCTATTTAACCATAAGTAAATCTGTTAGAATTTCAAGTAAGTGAGAATTAGATAGATAGCTACAATATGTCGCGCAGATAACCATCTGATTTAATTGAAATTTGATATGCTCAAATGCCGTCCTTTTAGCTAGGACTCTTTGTAACTTACGGACAATAAAAAACGTGATTGAGCATCCTGATTCAAGAATACGCGTTCTGGTAGCCGAGAGCTTCGAGCTCGTTCGTTTAGGACTGCGCTCGCTGTTTGAAAACCACGCTAACATCAACTTAGTTGCAGAAACCCATAAAATACAAGACTTATTCAATCTTGCAGAACAGCATAAGCCGGACATAATCCTTATGGATCTACTCTTGAGCGGCAATGACTACGTGGAACATGTTGCCCAGTTACTGCGTACTTGCCCGCAAAGTAAAATACTGGCTTTTTCTAATTACAATAACGAACAAACTCATTTACGAACTTTTCGCTCAGGCGTGGCAGGGGTGATCAGAAAAAGCCATTCAACAGATCTATTAATCAAGGCCATTATTGCAATCCATAAGGGTCATCTCTGGTTTGATCGCAATATCACCAAGTTGCTCTGGCAAGCGCAATTCGATTCCGATCCAGCTGCAGAAATCAAACCGCAAACTGATGCTTCAACATCTCAACAGCCCAGATTAAGCGATAGCGAACGTCACGTTGCCCATCTCGCATGCAAAGGTTTGTCCGCCAAGGAAATCGGCGCGCAACTGTCTGTAACAGAAAAGACCGTACGAAACCAATTATCTAGTATCTACAGAAAAACTGGCGTCAAGAAACAAATCGAACTATGTCTCAAAGCACCCTTATATGATTATTTTAAAGAATCCTGCTTGATCGGGACATTTATCCCAAAAGATAGCTAAATTTAGATAGGTTTTAAGGACAAATGCCTTCTATTTAGAAAAAAACAGTTTTGATACAATGCCGCCCAGCTTGGATTGCATTCCCCCTTTGCAATCAGCTTGCTAAATCTTACATTACAAGTGAATTGTGAACCCCAAATGAAATACCTGCATTGATCCACCAAGATGCATGTTCCATATACGCTTCACTTGATATGCACTTTTCACATGAGGAGGTTCATTAAATGCTGTTTCAATCCAACCGAGCCGAGTGCGACACGAAGCTCATAAAAAATTCCAATACCTCGCCGACTATCACACAAAGATCCTTAATAAAACTGGGTGCTATGACATTCGCACTTACCCTGACGCTATCTACTTTTTCTGCAAGTTTCGCAGCCGAACATATTATTCAACTGACCGCAGAAGAAACCCAAGACGATGGATTTGGTAACAAGTTACTGGCTTACAAAATGCTAAGCCATAAAGTTAACGGTACGGATATTACATCACGCTATAGCGCGGAAGCCACCATTCCCGGCCCTACCATTGAGCTAACTGAAGGAGACACGGTTAAGATATCGATTCAAAATGCAATTCCTGGCAATAATACGCCTATTCCTGGAATCAGCAGACAGGTCAGCATTCATGTGCATGGCGTACATTACGATATTCTTAGCGACGGAACCCTCAAGGTCATCAATAAAAACTTTGACGAGGGAGCAGGTGCCGGGCTTGAAGAAACCTATGTCATCTACGAATATCAATGGAATGTTGCAGCTGGAACTGCTGGCACCTGGGCCTACCACGATCATAATTTTGAAACCCATAATGGAGCAGAGCACAAAGGTCTTTTTGGAGCAATCATCGTCAACAAAATCGGCGCTCCAAATTTTGACAAAGATTATGTACTTTATTTAGGCGACGATGCTTTCTGGGGCATGGAAATCGACGGAGCAAGCAAAACTCAGTCAAAACATGGCACCAATCCAACATTGGCTGCAACAAAAAACTCCAATGTCAGGTTTCATCTGATTGCTTTAGGCACCGATATTCATACCTTTAAGCTAGACGGCTATAAATGGGTCGACCCCGGCACTACTAATCTTATTAATCACATTGCAATCGGTCCGCTTGAGAAACATGTTTTCAATGTTATCGCCAAAAATAGCGCTCATTACGAAGACAACGATTTCTCCAACAAGCTACTGGGTATGAGAGGAAAGTTTCTAGTCCGGTAAGCAAATGTTAGGCCCCTCAATAATAAGGATAGAACATGAAGATTAAAAATGCATTTAGTCTGAAGAAATCAATCACTACAATTTTGTTTCTTGTAATCACACTTTTAATTTCACAATTCGCTCTGGCTGCGACGCATAACATTGCGCTTACGGCCGAAACATTACCTAACGGACAGATAGCGTATGCACTGGCAGGAAACGAAGCAGTCATACCTGGACCAACTTTGTTCGTAAGGAAAGGTGATACAGTTAATGTGTCATTAACAAATAACACCAGCATCAAAATTGGGTTTAGGGTGCCTGATCTTGCGCGATCAGGCTCTGGTAGGATTCAACCCGGGAAAACAAAAAATTACAAGATTAAGGCTAGCAAAACGGGCAGCTTCGTTTATCACGGTGATAGTGATGGCAAAGAACTACTGGGTCTGTTTGGCGCAATCATTGTGGATAAAGCACATGGGCCTGTCGACAGTTATGTGAATGCAGATGGAAGCATAATTCCTGTCACATCAGCAGATATCGATAAACAATTTGTTCTATTCATGGTGGGTTCAACTTTCTGGGGAACCGAAATCTCCGGAGATGGTATGCAACAAAAACCCCTCTGGGCGAATCCTAATCCTGGCGCCGTTGAGAACGACATTATACGCTTTCACATCTTATCGATTGGGCCTGGACATACCTTTCACTTACATGCGCATCGATGGTTAAAAACAGGTACCAGCGAAGTGATTGATACCAAATTACTCGAAGAAAAAACCGATACCCATTCCTTTACCGTCAAAGCAGGCACCGGTGTCGGCACCGGGAGCTGGCAATATCATTGCCACTTAATTGCACATATGGAAGCCGGCATGCACGGTAGTTTCAGAGTTGACCCAATCGGCGGTGACGGGGCCAGTGAAGTCGGCGCATCACCTTATGGTCGAATTTTACTCGGGCCAAAGGATGAGCCAGGCTTGGTAACATTCGAAATAACTGATGAACCAGCCAGTTGGTTTAGAAGCGCACGTGGAGATGCACTCGTGGGACTGGGTCTGGGTATTAAAACTAAATCATTGGAAGTTATTGCTCCGGGTAGCAGCGTTAATTTTATCATGTCGGACACCAATGCCGTGCACACCATCAGTTCTTTGTTATGGCCTACGGGAGCGCATCATATGCCTTTCAATCAAACCGATGCTTACCGGGGAGGCGGAATCCTCAGATTAGATACGCCGGGCCTGTATGTATTTACTTGTAAGGTTCACCCCTATATGTTTGGTGCAGTGATTGTTGATGATCCTGAAACTACGCACGCGGAAGGAATACTTGGTCTTGCACTTGACTTAGGTGATAAAGCTTCGGATTTTAAAATCGATCTCGTGACTGGAATTAAAGGATTACCCACCAATAGCGATTTAGCCATTCGGTTATTGCGAACATTCTTTGTCGCTACTGCACCAGATAACTGGCAAGACTATTCATCCGGGAGTTGGAATGTCAAATTTCCTGATCTTTCAGTCGTGATCTCGGGAGCCCCATTCAGTAAGGAATTAACCGATGGAGGCGTTGCTGCTCCTTTAAGCATCTTGGATATCAGCGGTGAACTTCTTCCAACGCCAATTCCACCAACAGAACACGGTGTCGGTGAAGTATGGATTAATACACAGTTTGAGAAAACTGCAAGCAAATACAAACCAGGTACCATTACCGTGGTTGATGCAACTGATTGGACGGTTAAACGCAAGATTGGGCTACCTGAGATTGATATGAATAATCCACATAATATGTGGCCTAACCGAGATCAGTCAATCATTTATCAGACCCAGTGGTTTGATAACAAATTAACCATGATCAAGCGTAAGAACGGTCAATTGATCAAAAACATTCGAGTGGGATATGCACCTTCTCATGTTATGACATTACCTACGAACGATGACGCAACGATTGCTATCAATGGTGAAAACAGCATTGCAGTTATTCCTGCTGGGACTACGCATGTTACCAAAATGATGCCAACACAAGGACGCGGACATACCTCTGCAAATCCTCATGGGCATTGGGTCAGTGCAGATGGATCCAGAATCGTAACCCCCAACATCAATACGGGTGATATCGGAATTTATGCTGCCGATGGCGACATACACGCCAGAACCGTAACAGGTCAAGGTGCTCCCGGTGCACATCCAATCGCAATCGGTATGATGCCGGATTCCAGCAAAATTTATGCAACCAACCTTCTGCACCATTCATTAAGCGTACTGAATGGCAATACCGGAGAGCTGATCAAAACTGTTAATCTCATTGCCGATTACGACCCGATTGACGGTAGTTTTTCTGATAATGATGGGAATGGAGAAATTGCAGTCGGCGTATTACCCATCCAAACACCCGTTTCTCCCGATGGCAAAGCAGTTGTAATCGCCGCAACAGGCGGACAAATTGTTATCGTAGATACCGCTACCGATAGCATCGTTAAAATGCTCCCCTGCGATCCCGGTTGTCACGGTGCAAACTTTGGTGCCAAACAGGGTGGTGGATATTATGCCTACGTTACAAGCAAATTTTCCAATCGTCTGATCGTGGTAGATACTGATCCGAATGGCGATGGCAATCTGAGCGACGCGGCAATTGTAGGAACGATTTCTCTGGTTTCCAGAGAAGATACAGTTAGTGATGACGCGATAAGTCATCTGCCAGGATTTGGTGGTCAGGGAGTGCTTCCGATTCCCAATGTGTACAACGGTTGGGTACAAAATCTGCCAGAAAATTGGAAAGCTGGCTTAACTGCCGCACAAAGAAATCCGATCGGAGACTAATATCAATACAGCTACCAGGATGGAACTGGTAGCTGTATTTTTTGAGCACTCTCGCCTTATGTTACAAACAGGCAGCGCTTCAGTTTCCTCCAGCGAACAAGAAATTGCAGAAACATCGGCATCTTTTTAAAAAGCAACGTCCATTCATCACTCGAAGTAATCATTTCGTTTTTCGATTTACACATGAAGCGAAATGTGGTTAAGCAAACCTGAAAGTAAATTCAAATCGACCAATCGAGTTGCCGCAAAACCAAAACACACCAGCGATACCCTGATCGATTTCTTGGTCGCATAAAACGTAAAACTCAGACTCGACATACAATGCGAATTTTGCAAAGGTCTCAGCCTTTAAAAATAAATGCTAACCCACAGATAAACAAGCACCGAGGCAGGAAATCCGGTCAAAAGAGAAATTGCGGGTGCATGAGCTAGTCAATCATGCATTTGATTGATACCTCTATCAAGCCCGATAGCCCCATCATCGGGCAAAGATGACTACCAGATTAAGCCCAGAATAGCACCTTACAAACCTAGCTGCCAATGGAAACCATTAGATAAAAAACAGGGTTTCCCCAATATACTCATTGCATTAAGGGCAGTTATTATTACAGTCATCAATTTATCACTGAAGGAACTGATCATGAAAGCACAAAAATTCTTAGCATTAATCTCTGTTTTGACATTTAGCTTAACTATTTCGTCAGTATTCGCAGTAGAAGGTATTGACGACAACAACCATGCCGCATTGGCGCAATATTATGAAAGTGTTGCCAAGGAAGCCGAAACAAAATTACAAAAGAATATAGCAGCACTTGAAGATTACGAAGCACATCCTTATTACTATGGTAGACGAGGACAGGATTTTAAATCACACACCACCGCGAATATTCGCGAATACGAAGCAGTGTTGGCAGAAAGTCTGAATAGTGCAGACCTGCATAAGAAAATAGCAATGGATCAAGATAATCCAGCAGTCAACAAGGCGCGACTTAATCTTAATCAAGACGCATCAGCAATTAGATAATTTAGCCACAACTCGATTGGATCTGTAATAGATTCAGCTGGGAGCTAACAGCCGTCGGGCGACCGATGGCTGTTTTTTATTTCCGATAGCGATTTTCTCCATCACTATAATAGTGAAAATATTTTGACCTCCTCGCCGACATTTGGTTATCACGTATCCCCCGAAACCAAACATTTGGTCACAAATCAAATATTGACCTGAATTCTGCTCGAGTCGGTATGGCCGAACATTCAGTAACATATCATAAAAAAACCTAGTACCTACATTGCTTCAATCTCATGAAACATGATTGACGCACCTCCCCCACTCCGGCATGATGAAAATCCTTTGATACACAGCATCTGTTGCAGATTTTATGACCATTACTCCCAATCGCGAGTGGGCTTTGATTGCTGGTCCGTTGCTTGCAATCGCTATGTTTTTTGCCATGTCTCAGTTTGGTTGGGGAGAATACGCCTGCTGGACCGGAGCTGTGGCCATTCTGTGCGTGATTTGGTGGATTTTTGAGCCGATCCCGATTCCTGCAACATCCATGATTCCGTTAGCGGTTTTCCCGCTCCTTGGCGTATTACCCCAGGAAAAAATAGCCATGGCGTATGGCAACGAGCTCATTCTATTGATGCTCGGCGGATTCATTTTGTCGGCAGCAATGGAACGTTCCGGTGCACATCGGCGGATTGCGCTCGGGATGGTCAATCTGGTCGGTGGAACCAGTAGCCGCCGCATTGTACTGGGATTTATGGTGGCCTCTGCCGTATTAAGTATGTGGATATCGAATACTGCAACGACGTTAATGATGTTACCGATTGCACTGGCGGTCATTACACAGAGTCCGGATAAGAAGCTAGCCATACCCTTGCTATTAGCGATTGCCTACGGCAGCAATATCGGTGGCCTGGGAACGCCCATCGGTACACCACCGAACTTGGTCTTCATTCAACAGTATGAAAATTTCACCGGAATAGCGGTGAGTTTCTCACAGTGGATGAGTTGGGGACTACCCGTGGTGGTTATCTTTATCCCCATTGCCGGGCTATGGCTCACGCGCAAATTGGATTATCGCGGCGTATTGGTAATTCCTCCGGCGGGTGACTGGCGCCCCGAAGAACGCCGCGTACTAATTATTTTTGGTTTGACTGCCTTAGCGTGGATTACGCGCCTTGAACCATTCGGCGGTTGGAGTACTTGGTTTGACCTCAAAGGCGCGAATGATGCGATTGTTGCATTAGTTGCTGTGGTGATTTTGTTTTTGGTGCCTAACGGTCGCGGCAGCAAGTTGCTCGACTGGGAAACCGCAGAGAAAGTACCCTGGGGCATTCTCATCCTGTTTGCCGCAGGTATTTCCATTGCTCAAGCCTTTGTCGAATCTGGACTATCCCGTGCAATCGGCGATCAATTGGCGGTTCTCGCCAGCTTGCACCCACTGGTAATCATTGCCGTCATCACACTGAGCGTGACTTTTCTAACCGAAGCCACCAGTAACACCGCAACCACGATATTGTTGATGCCAATCCTGGCACCCGCTGCGCTGGCGGCAGACATTGAGCCAAGCCTGCTGATGGTGCCCGCTGCGATGAGCGCAAGTTGCGCCTTTATGCTGCCGGTTGCCACCGCACCAAACGCCATCGTCTTTGGAAGTGGTCACATCTCTATTGCCAATATGGTCAGAGAGGGGGCGGCATTGAATTTTATCGGTGCTATGGTGATTACGCTGGTGTGTTATTTTTTGGTTGCATAACAAATTCTAAGTTTGAATGAATGACGCGGATAATCGTTGAGCTTAAAAGACTAACAAAGTCAAAAATAGCCTTCAGATAACACCCACGCTTTCCATCCGGACAAGCATAGAAGTGTGAAGAACGCGGCTAATAAATCGTCGAACATGACGCCAAACCCACCTTTTATGTGGCGATCGTAATAACGAATGGGCTGGGGCTTGACGATATCAAACAGACGAAACAAAGCGAACGCAGCCAATTGCCAGGCCCAGTGATCCGGGGTGAAATATAATACCAAGAGAAATGCCACAGTTTCATCCCACACCATGCCGCTATGATCAGGTTCTCTCAGTGCTTTGCCAGTTAGACCACATGCCCAAATGCCTATAATAAAAAGGATATCAATCAGCAACAAAAAATAAAAAGGGCTCAGATAATGATTAAACAATGAGAATAACGGAAAAGCAACCAATGTTCCCACCGTTCCTGGTGCAATAGGGCTTAATCCGGCTCCACCCGAGAATGCGATCATATAGGCAGGATGGCTGTAGAGAAAATCCACATTCGGTCGAAATGGCGGGGGTGAACCACTGGATGGGCTGTGGATATCAGATTCTGAAATGGTCATATCCTTGAGTTTCCAAAGTCATTGTGTTTCCCTGCGCATCTTTCACAATTAAACCTTCGCCGGAATAAACCTTGCCGATGCGGGTGAGCGAGAGGGTCAACTCGGTGGCAAGCGTTTCAATCTTCCGGCGATTTATTTTCGGCGCCGTAAAACATAACTCATAATCATCGCCACCAGCCAACAAGCAACTCATTGCTACTTGTTGCTGGCGGTATTTCTTCAATACTGGGGAGCATGGTATATCGCTCAGATTAATCCAAGCTGCTTTTCCGGAAGCAGTCAAAATGTGCCCCAAATCGGCCATTAATCCATCCGAGATATCGACGGCACTATGCGCTAGGCCAATCAAACGCTGACCAAGCTCCACTCTAGCAGTCGGCGTCAGTAGCGCTGGCAAGCATTGCTCAATCTCAACGGGATGCAAAGTGAATTGCCGCAATTCATGTTGCAGTGCCAAGGCCGCATCACCTATTTGACCGGAGACCCAAATGTCATCGTCCAGCTTGGCGCCACTTCGACGTAATGCTTTACCTGCTGCAACCTCACCGATAATTTGTATCCCGATATTCAACGCCCCGGCGGTAGTGTCTCCTCCGATCAACTCGATTTGGTGTAAATCAGCCAGTGCAAAGAAACCACCACTGAATTTAGATAGCCAAGCAGTATTTTGATTTACCAGGTCATTCGGTAATGTTAGAGTCAATAATGCCCAGCGCGGTTTAGCGCCCATTGCGGCCATATCGGACAAATTAACTGCCAAGGATTTATGCCCGAGCTTGTAAGGATCAACTTCAGGAAAGAAATGTTTACCACACACCAATGTATCCGTTGAAATAGCTAATTCGATCCCTGTTGTTGCTGCAATCAGTGCTGCGTCATCACCGATTCCCAGTACTACACCAGTTGTAGACCGCTGGAAATAACGACGGATAATATCAAATTCTGAATGCATGCTGGAAAACTATACGCGATTCTTAGTCGCCTTTTGCGCTTGAATTTCAACGCTACGCAATCGAGCAGCTAGTTTATCCAGTACGCCATTTACGTATTTGTGTCCGTCACTACCCCCATAGGTTCTGGCTAATTCAATCGCTTCATTAAGAATGGCACGATAAGGGATTTCCGGATGATGACTTAACTCGAACGTACTCAATAATAAAATTGCAAACTCTACTGGACTCAGCTCATTGAGGGGTCGATCCAAGCAAGGTTGGATGATTTTTTCCAATTCATCCACGCTTTGCAATGCACCCTGCAACACATGGGTAAAATGTTTTTCGTCGACATGCTTGAATTCGTCAGACTCGCGCAACTGCTGTTCGATAAAACTCGTTGTACCGCCCGCAGTCCGCCATTGATAGATGCCCTGCAATATAAATTCACGCGCGATCCGACGACGGCTTTTATACTTCTCCGTTTTTTTGTCTGTGGGAGAGCTTGTGTCAAGAAGTGTACCGTTCATATCTCGAACTCATCAATTCTAATATGCAAATTGGCCACTTCCAGCGCAACTTGGGCTGCTTCCATGCCTTTAGTGCTCATCCGTGCAATCGCCTGATCTTCATTATCGGTCGTCAATATGCCATTAGCGATAGGAATTTCAACTTCGAGCTGCACCATAAGCAAGCCACGCGCGGATTCGTTGGCAACTACTTCGAAATGATAGGTATCGCCGCGTATCACCGCACCCAGTGCGATCATCGCATCAAATTGATCGGACATAGCCATTCTTTTCATCGTGAGTGGAATTTCTAATGCACCCGGTACCGTTACGATGAGAATATTCGAATCCTGCATACCCTTTTTTTTCAGCTCTGCGGTACAAGCACTCAACAGCCCTTCACCAATATCAATATTAAAACGGCTCATGACAATACCCACGCGTAAATCTGATCCATCCAGATTCGGTTCAAATTCAAGAATATTGTCATAATACGGCATACTAGACTCCTGTTTATTTAGCACAAAAATTGATCAATACAAATATAAAATTATTGCCCTTGTGTCTCAACATAACTCGTCACTTCCAATCCAAATCCTGTCACACTTGGCATTTTTCTTGGGGCTGCCATTAAACGCATTTTTCCTACACTAAGATCTTTAAGTATTTGGGCACCAATACCATGATCGCGTAAATCTGTCTTAATCGCGTTGGGGAAATGGGGTTCCTGCAACTGGATGCGTTCGATCAGTTTGGCTGAACTTTCTTTTCGATGCAACAGTACGATAACACCACACCCTGCCTCAGCAATCAATTTCATCGCAGCATGAATACTCCAGGAATGCGCACTGTCATTAATATCCAATAAATCAATTACCGACAATGGTTCATGCACACGTACCAATGTTTCGGTTGCGGGATTTATTTTACCTTTGACCAATGCCAAATGGGTCATATGCGTTATCTCATCACGGTAGGCCGCTAACTGAAATTCGCCATGCAGAGTTTGGATGACGCGCTCAGCAACACGGGTAACCAGGCTTTCGGTTTGATTACGGTATTCGATTAAATCCGAGATTGCACCAATTTTAAGTTGATGTTTATGCGCAAACGTTATGAGATCAGGCAACCGCGCCATACTGCCATCTTCTTTTAGAATTTCGCAAATTACCGAAGCCGCAGTCAAACCCGCCATCCTGGCTAAGTCGCAACCCGCCTCGGTGTGCCCGGCACGCATCAGTACCCCACCTTTCTGGGCCATCAGCGGAAAAATATGCCCGGGTTGTACAATGTCTTCTGGCTTCGCATCTTTTTTAACTGCAGCTTGAATGGTGTGTGCACGATCCGCCGCCGAAATGCCCGTAGTGACACCACTGGCGGATTCAATGGAAAGTGTAAAATTGGTACCCAGCGGCGCACGATTAGAAGATACCATTAAAGGTAGATCTAATTGATGACATCTTTCTTCGGTCAAGGTTAGGCAAATCAACCCACGGCCATGGGTAGCCATAAAATTGATGGCTTCCGGTGTTACAAAATCAGCAGCAAGAACCAAGTCGCCTTCATTCTCGCGATCTTCCTCATCAATAAGGATGACCATTTTACCCAGCTTCAAATCGGCAACGATCTCCTGAACCGCACTGATACTCATATTTATTTCTTCCGAATTACGTTAGATATTTAACAACTTTGCCACATAGCGCGCCAACATATCAGTTTCCAAATTTACACGTATTTCCGGCGCCAGCTCATTTAAAGTGGTCATCGCTAAAGTATGCGGAATAAGATTGATAGAAAACTCATTACCTTCAACTTGATTAATTGTCAGGCTAACTCCATTCACTGTGATCGAGCCTTTATGTGCCAAGTATCGCAATATTGAATCTGGCGCCCGAATGATCAACTCATAACTCT
The DNA here is from genome assembly GCF_022842015.1 of Nitrosomonas sp. GTDB lineage: Bacteria > Pseudomonadota > Gammaproteobacteria > Burkholderiales > Nitrosomonadaceae > Nitrosomonas. The sequence goes on from NZ_JALHQJ010000016.1 coordinate 30,159, forward strand.
CCCCAGCGGGTTCAAATTTAATTACGATACCAATTCCATCCACATGACCACTAACCAAGTGGCCACCCAATCGGTCCGACAAGCGCAAAGCTTTTTCCAAATTGACGCGTATACCGGTCTGATTAAGTCCTTGAGTACAGTTTAGTGTTTCTTGCGAAACATTCACAGTGAATTTATTAACAGTCAATGAAGTAACCGTGAGACAAACACCGTTCACAGCAATACTATCACCGACATTCACATCGCTCAGATCCAACTCTCCAGTAAAAATACTTAAGGATAGCCCATTATTGCTATGATCCATATTGGGTTGAGTCTGAGTTATTTCACCCACTGCCTGTATGATTCCGGTAAACATCTCGCTACGTATTAATTCTGAATGGCAAAAAGAGGTATCAAGGACTGTGAATCAATGTTCATTCAACAAACAGTTTGCTAGAGCTGTTGCAAGTATACCTTGCTAAAATCGCAATTACTTATCTCTAGGAAACTTTTACTTGAAGCTAAATTATGATTGAAGCAAACCTCGGTTCTCAATGAATCAATGTAATTTGAAATCACCAGGTTCGGTGGAATATCATCTCTCCCTACTCGTGAGATGCAAAAATCTGATCGCATACTTTTTATTATGCTTGCAACCAATAAAAAGACCGTGCAGGACAAATTAAGCTCTCATCTGTCACATGCAGGGTTTCTCCGCTTACTAAATCTTTGATTAACTCGTGCTGAAAAAAACCCATATGTTGGAGCGGGGATAGCTTTAAAGGTTGCGGCTCATCATCAAAATTTCCAACCACCAGAACTCGTGGGCTGTTATTGATTTGATCAAATCGTGAAAACACAAAAAGATGGGGATTGTCTACGTTCAATAATTCGCGATTGTTTCTATCTGCAAAAGCTGGTACTTCCTTGCGCACAGCAATCATTTTCTTTACCGCACAAAAAATGCTGTATTCGACTGTTCCTGGCTGTGTTCTTAACATTGCTCTGTTCCAGTCCATTTTGGGGCGGTGTGCCCAACGATTATCCGTGCTCTTTGATTCATCATTAAGATAAGAATCATCATTGAGCGTTCCGATGGCATCCCCATAATAAAGCATCGGAATTCCGCCAAACGAAAGGATCATTCCGTGTAAAAGTAGAATAATCTTAATAGCCATATTCGTAGCATTAACGTCATTATTTTCCAGCGCGTGCTTAAGTCCTGCGAGCGAAGCGAGCGATCCCGAAATACGTGCATCGCCCGTCTCCAAATTTCTTCCAAAAGCAAGTCCGGCTGCCAGAGACCCTTCAAAGTTTCCAGTAAAATAATCAACCAGAAAACGTCGATGCGATAATGGTTCATATCCAGCAGAAACGATGTCGGAATCGCTAAACCCCAAGCCAATATCATCATGGCTACGTGCGTAATTGAGCCAAGTTGCTCGTTCAAGTTTCTGAGGAATATTCTGTATACCGATATTAAGCAGTATGGCCTTTTTTGTCGCTACAGCATCCCACAGCAGCGCCATATAAGTAGCATTGTAGGCAATCTCACACTCTTTCGCATTGATAGCATCTTCGCCAAAATACTTAATAATCTCGGTGGGCGAGACAATAGCTTCTGCAATAAACAACACGCCTGGGGCAGTAACTTGACAACAATCTTTCATTAGCTGCAAAATCAGATGAGCTTCACGCTCATTCTGGCAAGAACTACCTATTTTTTTCCAGAGAAATGCTACCGCATCAAGCCGTAGAATATCGGCGCCACGGTTAGCCCAAAACAAAAGAATGTCCAGCATTTCTATGAGTACTGACGGATTCTGATAATTTAAATCCCATTGATAGTGATTAAATACAGTCATCACCCATTTACCCATCTTTTCATCCCAAGTGAAGTTGCCCGGCGCAGTTTCCGGGAATACTTCCGGCATTGACTCTTCATAGATGTCAGGGATTGATCGATCATCAAAGGTGAAGTAGTAATCCTGATAGGTTTTATCACCTTCACGCGCTTTTTCAGCCCATTCATGCTGATCAGAAGTATGATTAACCACCACATCCAGCACTAACAACATGTCGCGCTTTTTCATGCTATCAACTAGTTTATCAAAATCCTTAAAGGTGCCGAATCGACTATCAATCTTGCGATAGTCTCTAACAGCATAGCCGCCATCGCTCTTGCCTTCAGGGCAATCACAAATAGGCATAATGTGTACCAAGTTAACACCTAATTCTTGCAGGTAACTTAATCTGGGTAGCATACCCTGCAGATTGTCGGCATATCCATCGCAATACAGTGCCATACCCACCCATTTCTGGCTTAGAAACCAATTGTGATCTTTTTCACGCTCCAAGTCTGTTTTCTTGAGATGGCTGGGTCTAGTAGCGTATTGGCGCATAAGTGTTTCTACCAGATTCCGCATCTGTTCTTTGAAATCTGGCCGATTCCCATAAAGCGTATTGAATAGCGAATAAATCGCATAGAAATTTGCGCCTAATCGCGTATAAAAGAGTTGCAGATTCTGTGGCTTTGATTTTTGCCTCAACTCAACCAAAATATCATTAAGCAATGAGTGCGAAATCTGTTCATACATGATTTTATATACCTAGAATTTTCAGCTATCCGTAGACCGCCAGCCGTAATGCGCCAGCCCTTCAAGAATGCCATCCGCGTGATGGCCCTGAGCAAAATATATTCGTTCCATACCGCGCAACTGCTCAAGTTCCGCACCATAGTTGCCAACCACTATACCCAGCGTATCACCCAGCAACATTTCCTTATCGTTACCTGAATCACCCGCGACCAAAAAATTTTCCAGAGGCAATCCCCACTTGTAAGCCAAATAGCGGATAGCATGCCCTTTGGAAGCACGTACTGGCAACACATCCAAAAATTCCTCATGCGAGTATATAAGCCGCGCGTGTAAATGATGTTCCTGCAGTAACTGGCAAAGATCATGCAAAGATGGCATCTGCTCTGGCGCCACGTTATAACTCAGCTTAAATTTACGTTGATTCTCGACAGGTTGAAGTGTCAACCCAGGAATATCGGACAATACTTGTTCCAGCGCCTCCCGTCGCCACAAGTGCGCGATACGATTTGCCCAGCCAATATCCGGTTGAAGCTTATAACTATAATTAATTTCACTTCCAACCGAGGTGATTAATACATTGGGGATTGGAACCCGCGCATTCTTGAGTACACTTACCGCGCTTTCCAGAGAGCGTCCAGTAGCAATACCGAAGACTATCGATCCTGTGTGATTTTTTAACCAGTCGACTAGTTGCAGCAATCCCTTTCTATTGCCTATCAAAGTGTTGTCTATATCGCTGATCAGCGCCTTACGCGCCAACGGCATCGGCGATTTACCATCTTGCATCGTGAACGCAATCTGACGGCGCATACGTTTGCGATCGCGGCGCAGCAACTTGCGCACCTCTTTCACATACTTACTGACGTGAGCATCCCAACTATAATGGCGGCGTGTTCCTGCGACACCATTCTTTGCCCACAATCGCCATTGCTGTTTATCCGACAGCACGCTGTCGAGTGCAGAAGCGATAGCGGCTGGATCAAGAGGATCTACCAGTAACCCGTTACAGCAATTGGCCACAATGTCCTGAGGCCCGCCGTCTTCCGTGGCCACAAAAGGCAGGCCGCTAGCGGCTGCTTCAATTAGGGTCAAGCCGAAAGGCTCGGTTAATGCCGGATTGACAAATACGCCGCGACGACGTGCAGCAAGTCGATACAACTCTGGAATGTCTTCAGCGCCGTGATGCTTAGGTATCGCAACCTTACCCCATATGTCATAGTGATCAATGTCCAGCAACAGCTCCCTCAGTACTTTTTGCGATGCCTCATCAAGTTCTCGTATATCGTCGCGATTGCCTGCGACGATGACCAGATTGGCCTTCTCTTGTAATGCTGGACTACTTCCGTAAGCATTGATCAATCCTTTCAGATTTTTATGAATGGCAGGACGACAGATTGCAAGTATCATCGGCTTGACAGGATCAGAAAGAAATTTATCCACCATATGAACGACATTGGAATTGATTTTCCTACGCCCCGGTGGTGAGAAACGAGCAATATCGGTACCCGGAGGGATCACGACAAAACGACCACTTACGTGATTGTGATACATACCGTACTGCTCGGTAACTTCCTGTCGGGTGCTAGTGATCACCATCGCAACGTTAACTAATAAATCCTCTTCTACCGTAATGCGGCGCTCAAAATTGAATTGACGATCAATAGCTTGTTTCTTACGGCCACTCGCCAGCAAGTGTAATTGTTTGGGACGTCCTAATGAGTGACCCGTGTGTACCTGAGGTATGCCAAGAAGCTGCGATAGCTGTTGACCTACGTATCCGGCATCCGCGTAATGTGTATGGATCAGATCCGGCAACCGGCCTTGTTGACGCAAAAAATGCAAGCTGCGATCCGCCAACTGATCAAGATGAGGCCACAGCAGTTCCTTGCGTACATAGTGCGATGGACCGAAAGGCAAGCGCAGAATACGCGCGCCATTACCAATATCTTCAACGGGTTGGGAATAATCTGACGACAGCGCAGGATCTTCTATCAATCGCGTCAACAAATCCACTTGTCCGACCTCGCGATGGCGGGCCAATGCACGCATCAGCTCCACTACATAGGTAATTTGCCCACCTGTGTCGGCATCACGCCCCAACTCCATATTATTTCCTCTGATCAATCCATGCGTACTGATCATCAAAATATACAAGGGATTCTCACTCTTTATCGAGTCCATCGTTATGTCTTCCAATCTGCAATAAACGGTCCATAAAAATCAGAAGAATCAGGAATAGCTCCTCGTATTTCGCACAAAGCAGCGGCAAAAGCGTTTGCGCGCGATAAGGTAAGCATGATAGGCCACCCGCGCAACAACCCAAGTATATACACAGAAGCAAAACCATCCCCGGCACCGACTGTATCCACCACAGGACGCGAAGACACCAATCCATTTATATTTGTCACTTTATTATCTTTGCCGAGTTGCCAGGCACCGTCTTCACCACAGGTGACCAACATGCTATCCAGATCAAAGTGTTTTATCAGCGCTGCTGCTTTTTGGACTCGATTTATGCCAGGTGGCCGGAAAAGTAGCGCCAATACATCCAGCTCTTCCTGATTTATTTTAACCAGGTCTGCGTGTATCAAGGAGTGCTTTATGGTGTGCGTGTCATACCAAGGTTTACGTAAATTGATATCCAGTAAGCGTGGCGCCTTGTTACTGTCAAACAAAGTTACCAGAGCATGAGCTGATATTGAGCTGCGCTGAGCCAAGGTACCAAAGTAAATTAATTGCGGGCACATGGCCGAAGAAATCCTGTGCGACATACCTGCATGGATGAAGTCATAAGCCTGTTCTGGCAAAATTTCAAAGCGATGTCCACGCCCTTCCATATGAACCATTACTTGCCCGGTGGGATGCAAATTATCACGCTGTATACCACAATCATCCATATTGGCATCTTTGATCTGAGCAAGTAGTTCGCAACCCAGTTCGTCATTTCCGATACGCGATATTAATACCGGATGCAGCCCAAATGCTTGCAAGTGACGTGCAACATTAAACGGAGCACCTCCAAACACTTTTCGGTCATCGAATATATCTACCAGAACTTCTCCGAATAATATTATCGTTTCTGATTTAATAGATGCCATGGATACCAACTACTCTTTTGGTTTAATTACATAGCGAAATCTTGAGGCTCACTTCACTTCAGAGCAAGATAACTCATAATGCAGCTGCTTCAAGCGGTACAGCTTTTGAGCCTACTTAAAAATAGCATTTTGTGTGGCACAGAAATTGCCAAAGAACGTCTCTTACACCTTACCATACCCAATACATAAATAGGAAATCATCAATCGATCAATAACTACCATGGGTTGCCAAGCTCAAGAAGTGACTCTAATTTCACCAGAGTCTCCTCTGTATTAACTCGACTACTCAATGCCACATAGATACTAGTGAAACTAAGCTTAAGGCCTGTTTTAGTTTAACTAAAGAGCTAATTAAGATTAAGCAGAGAAATAACTAGCAGTACATTTGCGCTTAAAAGCAAACACTTATGTTAGTAGTTTTTGACGGATTTTGGCGCGCCCAACACGATTCGAACGTGCGACCCCCGCCTTCGGAGGGCGGTACTCTATCCAGCTGAGCTATGGGCGCTCTGATAAACAAACTAGTTAATGTTTGCCGAGCGACAGAATAACTGCTTTTATTATTCCCGTCCAACCGGGATTGTTCAGGGTGTGACAATCAGATTGTAATATTAGCGCTAAATTAATGTGTTTCTCCAATCTAATTACTCAGATTGCTTTGTCTCAACCTCAGCAGAAGCAGGAAAAATTTTAACAGTTTTTACAGTTCTATTTTTGGTTTGAACAACCTCAATTGGATAACCAGCAATATTGAGACCCGTGCCCGCCTCGGGGATATCCTCAAAATATTCTAGAATTAATCCGTTTAGAGTTTTCGGCCCATCTAGCGGAAACTGAAAATCAAGTTTGCGATTTAATTCTCGCAGCAATGTTCTTCCTTCGACAAGGATACTGCCATCTTCCTGTTTCAAAAAAATACTGGTTTGGGTAGGTGCTTGAGTAGTAAACTCACCAATAATTTCTTCCATAATATCTTCCAGTGTAACCAACCCCATCCATTCCCCATATTCATCAACGACCAATCCAACCCTTTTCTGGTTTTCCTGAAATAGCTGGAGTTGCGAAAATAATGAAGTGCCAGAAGGAATAAAATAAGGTTTACGCATGACTTTCTCCAATGTGGATGCCGTGATTTTTCCTCCTTGCATCTGATTCAAAACCTTACGCACGTGCACAAGACCAACTATGTTATCCATACGCTCACGGTAAATTGGCAGACGGGTGTGGTGACAAGTTAGCAATTGTGCGTGAATAACCTCATCGTCAGCATTGAGATCAATTGCTTCAACTTGATTCCGTGGAACAATGACATCGTCAACCGTAATTTCTTCAAGATCAAACAGATTTAACAACATGCTTTGGTGCTTATGCTGTATGAAGTGCCCTCCTTCCAACACCAACATCTTAAGTTCTTCCGTACTTATTTTTTGCTCAAGTTCTACGCTCTGGGGCTTCAATCGAAATAGGACTAATAATCCACTCACAAACAAGTTAACAAACCACACAATAGGGTAACAAATAATCAGCAGGGGCGTCAGCACATAACTTGCTGCCAAAGCGATGCGCTCAGGATAAGCAGCAGCAATCACTTTCGGAGTGATCTCGCTAAACACGAGAATGGCAAAGGTTACCGCTATTGTTCCCATAAGCAACGCAAACTCATCTTGCACAAAAAGCGTGGCAACAATGACTGCCACCAGCGTAGCAGAAGCAGTATTCAGCAAGTTGTTTCCGAGTAATATGACACCCAACAGTCGATCTGTTTTTTCAAGTAATTTTACCGTTAATCGGGCACCACGATGGCCTTGCTTGGCTAGATGCCTTAATCGATAGCGGTTAATTGCCATCATACTGGTTTCAGATAACGAGAAAAAACCTGACACAATTAACAGAATCGCCAATGCAATCAGCATGATGTGCAACGGCATATCTTCCAAGGAGCACCTCTACTTGATGTAATGAATTGATAGTAATTTTAAACAAACTTTCGTTATTTTGAATTTAAACGAATATTTGTCAATAAGGAAACAACCAGTTGGGCAAATTAATAATCGTATCGCATCAGCGATGGTAGTTCCAGCACCATTATTCTGTTAAATTCAAAAATTTTTAACAGAAACTAAAGATTGCAGAAGGTTATTTCAAATGTCACATCGCCTTCATAAACTCTATTTTTTTGTACTGATTGTGTCGGAATAAAGCGAATGTTTAGTGCATATTTGTTGGCGCTGATTTCGGGCACACAGGGAAGCTGATCGCTTATGTTAATTCTTAGCATCTGCGCTGAGTATTCTGAGCCATTATGCTGAAAAACGCCTTGATTCGCAACAACCCTCAGAGTTCTCCCACTCTTTCGTAATAGTAGCAAGACAATTTTGAATGCGTTACGTATAGGTTGAAATGGAGACAACCATTCATTAAGATCCTCATGCCGATGTACAGGATCTAAATTGAGCCAATAATGATAGGATGGCAAATCAAACACACAACAACCGCCAGGTATTCCAATTCGCTGTTTAATCGCCATCAGCCAGTCATTTCCACGCAGGTGTTCGCCAACTTTTCCGGGAAAATCCAGCATTTCCCTAAAAGTGACTTTTATGTCATTTAGGACGCTATCAAGCGCTTCCTCAGAAACATCTGGATTTTTTCGCAACATTTCGAGTATCAGTTTTTGCCGTTCCAGTTCTTGCAATAAATCTGATTTAATATCTGCACGATTGGTGATTTCTAGTACTTCAAATAAAGCCATGAGCGAAGCATGATGTTCATAAGCACTCTCTTTAGTTGAAAAAAAATCAATTCTATTAAACAGGTCTTCAAGTCGTAGGAGGGTGCGTATACGCTCACTAAGCGGGTGTTCATAACAAATCACGGTAACTATGCGTCCACAACAAGGGTTAGAAATATTAGGTCTTGCCCGAGAAGGATTATTTCACAAAAGAAGCAAGTTTCACAGTTAAATTCTTGACCACTATGTTGCAACATATTGTTTATTATGACAAAGACAGATATTTCCTGTGTAGTTGAACTACCTGTGCTTTTAGATATGCAAGATCTTGGCTGTTGTCAATCACATCGTCCGCTTTTTGTAAGCGATCCTTTCGTGATACCTGCGTTGCAATGATCGCTTTTACTTGATGTTCAGTCAGCTTGCTACGTTCCATCGTACGTAATATTTGTTGTTGCTCTTCACAATCAACAACTAAGCTGCGTTGAACCACTTTGTCGTAATCATCCGTTTCAAATAAAAGCGGGATGACGACTATGATATAGGGTGATCGAGTTTTTTTGACTTGCTGCAGAGTTTCCGCAAGAATGAGTGGATGAAGAATTTTTTCCAATGTAATTCTTTGATTAATATCAGAGAAAATTGAATCTCTCATCTTTTTCCTATCTAGAGAACCATCTGCAGCCATCATGGTGTCTCCAAAAGAATTTTTAATTGAGCTCATTGCCAAACCGTGAGGCTTAGTAAGCATCCTAGCAATTACATCAGTATCAATAACATCAGCACCCAAATCCCCAAAACATTGACTAGCGCTTGATTTCCCACAACCAATTCCTCCAGTTAGTCCTACAATAAAGGTCATTGATTAGAACAATCCAAAGTAGGCATGATTAAGCTTTTCTCCCCAGAATAATGCGATAAGCGCTCCGCCAACTAGATAAGGACCAAATGGGATAGGAATATTCTTATTGAGTTTTGCTGCTATGATCAACCCAACACCTACGGTGGTAGCAACCAGTGAAGAGAAAAGCATTACCAGCGGTAGCATACTCCAGCCCAACCAGGCACCAATTGCGGATAGTAATTTAAAATCACCAAATCCTATCCCTTCTTTCCCGGTTATCAATTTAAAACACCAATAAATTGACCACAAGGAAAAATAGCCTACTGCAGCACCAATAACTGCTGATTGAATATCGGTAAAACCATTATTAATATTAACCAATAACCCCAACCATAATAACGGTAAAGTTATATCATCCGGCAATAGTTGCGTATTGAGATCAATCACCGCCAAGGTAATGAGCGCCCATACAAAGACCAATGCCGCGATTGTTGTCAAACCGTACCCAAAATGCCAGGCAACTATGCCACTCATTAAGGCTGTTAACGCTTCTACAATAGGGTAACGAGAAGAAATGTGCACGTTGCACTGGGAGCAACGACCGCGTAAAAATAGATAGCTAACCAGTGGAATGTTTTCCCATAGGCTCAGCTTGTGTCCGCAATGAACACAAGCTGAGCGCGGGGTAACAAGATTAAAATTTGGTAATGTTTCGTTTGCTTGACCCTGTAACTCAGCACATTGCTGCAGCCAACTTCTTTTAAGCATCTCGGGCAGTCGATAAATCACGACATTCAAAAAGCTACCTATCATCAAACCAAGAAGCATGATCAAGGAGATAAAAAAAGCAGGTGAATCTTGCAGCATGGTGAGTAAGGTCATGGTTGTTTTGTATAAACTGAATTATCTAAGATCGCGCTAACTAACAACCATGCCCATCTTAAAGATAGGCAAATACATTGCGACTACCATGCCACCAATAAGTGTTCCAAGAACAACCATGATCATAGGCTCCATTAAGCTTGAAAGTGCGGCAACAGCATCGTCAACTTCCGCTTCATAGAAATCGGCTATTTTACCGAGCATAGAATCCAGCGACCCTGCTTCTTCACCAATAGCTACCATTTGAATAACCATGTTTGGAAATACATTGCTGTTAGCCATAGATGACATTAGGCTATTACCTGTGCTAACTTCAAGCTGTATATTCTTTGTAGCCTCATAATAGATATAATTTCCAGCAGCACCTGCGACGGAATCTAATGATTCTACCAAAGGAACACCTGCCGCAAACATCGTTGAAAGCGTGCGCGACCAACGCGCAATAGTAGCTTTACGAATTACTTCTCCGAAAACAGGAATCTTAAGTGCAACACGATCAATAAATCGCTGCATAGGAATAGATCTTTTCCAGGTATAAAAAAAAGCATAAATCCCCCCCCACACAATCCCAAAGATTGCCCACCAATAGGCGACAAAGAAATCCGAGATCGTCATTACAAAGAGTGTTGGAGCGGGCAAATCGGCACCGAAACCCTCAAATAAATCTTTAAAAGCCGGGATCACAAAAATCATTATTATCGCTGTAATGACAAATGCAACTACAATAATCGAAATAGGATAAAAAAGGGCTGATTTAATTTTTCCCTTGATAGCTTGAATTTTTTCTTTATAAGTAGCCAGGCGATCTAAAATAGTATCAAGAATACCCGCAGCCTCTCCTGCACCAACAAGATTACAATATAAAGCATCGAAATAAAGTGGGTATTTGCGAAATGCATCCGTCAAGTTACTACCAGTTTCAACATCAGCTTTAATATCCATCAACAACTTACTCAAAGCCCTGTTACTATGGCCTTTCCCTATAATCTCAAACGCCTGCAACAGTGGCACACCCGATTTCATCATGGTTGCCAGTTGACGCGTAAATAACGTTATGTCTTTCTCTATGATTCTGCCATTGGATCGCATTTTTTCTATTTTTGTAACTTTGATGCCCTGACGACGCAGGGTGGAAGTTACAACCACAGTTCCTGCTGCGCGCATTTCACCTTTTAGTTGCTTTCCAGACTTATCTTTTCCTTCCCAAGAATAATTAATTTCTTTTATTTTTTTTTCAGCGTTTGCGGTTATGGTAGCCATAATCAGTTCCTTTAAAACTCAGTATATTCTTGATAGTTAAGTATTCTTAACCAGAGTTACAAAAATTCTAATTTTGTTCTTTCTTGGCAACAAAATTAGAAAATTGTTTTTAATTTGTGCGAATTAAACGGCATTGATTGATTATTACTTAGCGCAAACTAAAAATTTGATGATTGATACCAGACTGAGTGCTGATTAATTTACTGATTAGTGATCAATGCTGCTTTAACACCGTCATGGACTGTCGGATAGAGTAAGCTAACGTGTAATTCTTTTTTTATTCTGAAGTTTCTAAGTCGCCTGGATTCCTTCATAAAAGAAAACATACCGGGTGTTATTTGTTCTTGAGCTTGATTTCGAGTGATACGAGGAGGACGTGGCAAAGCAAAATGATCAGCAACTAAGTCAAAATACTCACCCATTTTGAGATGAGAATCGTCACAAGCGTGATAAATTCTATTTGTTTTGGCAAACCGTATAGCAGCAAAAATAATCTGAGCAAGGTCATCTGCATGTATATGATTAGTATAACTATCTTCCACGTCCAATAATGCGGGATGGCCATCTCGCAGACGTTGCAAAGGTAATCTACTAGGTGCATAGATCCCAGGTACGCGCACTATACACGTTGAAATGTGATTACGTTTTCCCCAGTTACGTATTTGCCTTTCAGCAAAGACACGTCGTATAGCTCGATCATTTTCAGGATGAACAGGATGAGTTTCATCAATTAAATCCCCATCGCAATTACCGTAAACCCCGCTGGTACTGATATAGATAAGCCGTTGTGGTAAAATCATCGAATTGATTTTCGTTTGTTTTGTTAGAGCAGACAATAAATGTAGCGTTCTTGTGTCCCGTTTCCCATGATTGGGTGGAGGAACCAAGTGCAATACCAGATGTGCTATTCCCGCGAGCTTCTTAAGACTTTTTGGGCAATCTAAATTACCGTAAATTGGAGTAATGCCATTTTCACGTAACAGATCAGCACGATCTACGCTGCGGTATAAACCGAGGATACGGTAATGTTCTTTTAACAGGGGCACTGTCCGCAAAGCAACATCGCCGCAGCCGATAATTAACAGTTTTCTTTTCATACAATCTATTTATTCTATCTAGAAATAATATTTATTATTTATCTGCTACTCAATGTCGTACCAAATCCTTATTCATCCCAGTGGACATATATTAACAGTAAAACCGGGAGAAACCATTCTCGATGCGGCTCAACGAGAAGGATTCTCACTACCTTACGGCTGTCGTAACGGTTCCTGCGGAATTTGTAAAGGAAAAATCATACAAGGATCGGTAAACTACGGTCGTCATAGTGAAGAAGCCTTGACTGAGGAAGAAAAAAAAGCTGGTAACGCGTTGTTCTGCTGCGCTTCTCCATTGACCGACTTGATCATTGAATGCCAGGAAATCAACGCAATTAAAGATATCGAAATAAAGACCTTGCCTTGTCGCGTACATAAACTGGATCTTGTCGCTCCCGATGTCATGGTTATTTCATTAAAACTTCCTGCCAAGCAGCGGCTACAATTTTTGCCAGGTCAATATATCGACATCTTGCTCAAAGATGGAAAACGCCGGAGCTTTTCTTTGGCAAATGCGCCTCATAATGATGAATTTCTGCAATTACATGTACGCAATTACCCTGGAGGTGCATTTACAGAATATGTTTTTAACCAAATGAGGGTTAAAGATATTGTTCGATTTATCGGACCGCTTGGATCGTTCTTTCTGCGCGATGCACCCGAACGTACTGCAATTATTTTTCTAGCGAGTGGAACAGGATTTGCGCCAGTAAAAAGTATTCTTGAACACGTTTTATATCAAGAAAAAAACCGAAGTAGCAAAAGAAAAATGGTTCTCTACTGGGGTGCACGTACAAAAGCCGATTTATATTTAGCTGAATTAGCTAGCAGCTGGCAGCAACAGCATGAAAACTTCACCTTTGTACCTGTATTATCCGAACCTCTGTCAACTGATAACTGGACAGGGAAAACAGGATTAGTTCATGAGGCCGTGATGCAGGATTTCGAGAATCTGGAAAAATATCAAGTATACGCATGTGGCATCCCTACTATGATAAAAGCAGCGTACCATGACTTTACCCTTTATTGTAAGCTACCTAAAAATGCTTTTTTCTCAGATGTATTCACACCCTCGACAAACAATCCTTCAATAACTAAGGAATCTGAGTCCATATAAAGCAAAGCCAATGAGTAGCTAGCTGAAGTCACGACAATGAGGTTAAAACGAAACAAATTTAAGTTCTTTTAGCACTACACTTCCATCTGTCCTTGCTTTTGCAGTCCCCATTGGAAATCCCCAACGGCCTAGTTAATAAGCCGTTTAGGAATAATTCGGGCCCTTTATTTAATGATTCATAGCCAATTCATGTTTACCCAGCTTCTCGTTTAGTTGTGCTAATGCAAAATGTGCTTTATAACTTGGTTCAACCGATAAGCTAGCTTCTAAATAGTTTTGCGCTTTACCCCAAAGCTCACAATGAGTGCAGAGTTTACCAAGTGTCAACAACAATTGTGCATTGTTAGGTCGTGATTTCAGCCAAACTTCTGCGCATTCAATCTGCCTATTGACATGAGAACCCAAGCATTCCGCATAAAGTTCAATTAAGTTGTTATCCCATGTGATCGGAACATTTTGTTCAATAATCCGATTTGCTGCTGCGCAGTCTCCTAGAGAACTGTAGGCACGCACTGCAGCTGCACAAAGTTTACTATCCATCTTTTCCATTAGCGGTATGTGCAGCCAATATTGATTCAAGGACTGCAAATCGGTTGCTTTGCTTCTAATATTTTCTATTTGCGCATCGTGTCTTAACTGCTTTATGTGTGTTTTATTAGCCGATTGACGTTTCGCCAGCACTTCAGTTAACTCCAATACTGCATCC
>NZ_JALHQJ010000017.1 GCF_022842015.1 Nitrosomonas sp.
GGTGACAAAAAAGAGCATGCACAGAGAAATTCCGTTTGCGCGTGCCTGCCAATTCATCTCAAACCAGAATTTCTACTTGGCAGCGCATAACTGATCGCTGAATTTCTGAGTAAGCTCTACTTATAATTCTCCATGGCTGACTACGATTATTGCTTTAGGGTTTATTGAGAATAACATAATCTCATGAATATTAGTAGGTTTCTACCTTTTTCGCTCTTTTAATTTCTTCTACGGCAATCCCTATTTTTAATGGACGTTTAGAACGTGACCTCACTTGATTGGACAATTTTTCCCCTATCTTAAGCGGATAAATTGCATTAATGCCTACCCTGCTCTTTGTATTGTATGAACGATTAGCATCGCTACTAGGTTGCCACAATCACCCGCACGGCATCGAGTCGCAAATTGCTGGATTTCAGCGCACTGGTCAGTTGCAGTAGTTGCTGTTCAAAGAATTGGATTTCTTCGTCGCGCACATTTGGGTTCACTTGTTGCAGCGCCTTGAGGCGTTCGATTTCCGGGGTGAAGGTTTGTTGGATGCGCGCTTCGGCTTGGGCGACGAGTTGCGGTGCCTGCATTGCGGCTGTCTGTTCGCTCGCGGTCACTAGCTCGCGGATCGCGTCTTCTTTCAGTTGAATGACTTGCTTGGCGATTCCTATCGCTACCAGTTCCAGATGTTGATTGATCGAATCGTGATCCAAGTATGGATAACCCTCACCGCCTTGCTCATCCAGCAAAATACGGATAACTGCGGGCGGTAAATAGTGGTTACTTTGCTGTACGTTTTGCCCGCCCGCCTCCAGCACGAACAGACTTTCCAGCAATACAATACCCGGTTTTACCTTTGGATGCTTCAGTGCAACGACCACTGCATTGCCGGTTTCCTGGTTCAGGATTCGTTCCATCGCGTGGATAACCATGGGATGTTCCCAGGTCAGGAAATGCATATCCTCATTGGCCAATGCAACGTCTCTTGAATACGTGATAACCGAGCCTTCGTCCATCAAACCGGGAAATGGCATGCTCATGTGTTCGCTCGGCTCGATCAAATAACTGTTGGCGCGATGTTCTTCAATATGCACGCCGCAACAATCAAATACCGTTTCCATATACTGCGGCAACGTGAAATCATCGTCCTGTACGTGTACTTCCTGATATAACCCTGCTGCAACAGCCGGACGAAAAGAGTTGTACTCGAGTAATTTATCGCGTCCGCAATCCAACGCTTCATTCAGTACTTGATTGGCCGATTGGGTGGCACTAATCAAATCCGAAAATGCATCGGTATCAATTTGTCGTTGATGAAGCGCATTAATGAGCGCATCTTCCACTTGCAAGAAAACGGTCTGTCCTCCCGGGCAGGTTTTCTCAAACGCATTCAATCCTTCATGACACCAATGAAACATCGCCGCCAATGCGCTGTTTTCCAGATAAGGAACATGAATCTGAATGGTTTCTGTCTGGCCGATACGATCCAACCGGCCAATACGCTGTTCCAGCAGATCGGGATTGAGCGGCAAATCAAACAACACCAGGTGATGAGAAAATTGAAAATTGCGGCCTTCGCTACCGATTTCTGAGCATATCAATATTTGGCTGCCGGTTTCTTTATCGGCAAAAAAAGCGGCGGCGCGGTCGCGCTCAATCAAACTCATGCTTTCATGGAATACCGGAATATGCTGTCCCGTCAGTACCTTGAGCGCCTGCGCGATATCGCGGGCAATTTGTGCATCGGCGGTGATGACTAACACTTTTTCTGGTCTCAGCTGCTTGAGTGTCGCGTTTAGCCAGTTGATGCGCGGATCGATTTCTGTCCAATAGGGTTGCTCCGGCTCGGCTCTGACCTGATAGAGTAGTTCAGGACACAACAGCAATTTTGGTTTTGACAGAGGGATCGTTTCAAAAGCTGTCAGACATTGCTGATATTCGAGAGGCAGTGCCAGCGGGATAGCTAAAAGTTTGCGTTCAGGAAACCCTTTAACAGCTGCACGCGTATTGCGGAACAAGATACGGCCGGTACCATGCCGATCCAGCAACAATTCCGCCAGCATTTTTCTCGCTTGCTGGAGTTGCTGCGTACCAGCAGTATGATCTTGCAATTGTGCAAGGAATTCTTGAGCTTGTGCAGGATCAATGGCTGACAAGATGATCTGTCTGATTTCATAATTCAAATCCTGATCTTCGAGCAAAGCTTCTACCACTTTGGCAATCGGTTCGTACGATTGTTCTTCAACCAAAAAAGCCGCAAAACTACTGAAGCGGTGCGGGTCCAGCAAGCGCAGGCGCGCGAAGTGACTGGCCTTGCCTAATTGCTCCGGGGTCGCGGTTAATAACAGCACTCCCTTGGTACAGGCGGCTAATTGCTCAATGATGGAATATTCCGGACTGACAGCTTGTTCAGACCAATGCAAATGATGGGCTTCATCGACCACGAGTAAATCCCAATGACCATTCAATGCAGCTTGAAACCATTTGGGATAGTGACGCAGAAAATTCAAGCTGCAAAGTATCAACTGCTCGCTCTGGAAAGGATTTTCCCATTCCTCGCTCTCTTCCAGCGATAAACATCGCGCTTCATCAAAGATACTGAATTGCAGATTAAAGCGCCGCAACATTTCCACCAACCATTGATGAATCAAGGTCTCTGGAACCACAATGAGCACTCGCTTGGCGTGCTCGGTTAACAATTGCCGATGCAGAATAAGACCGGCTTCGATCGTTTTGCCCAGTCCCACTTCATCAGCCAGCAAGACGCGCGGTGCATAACGGCGTGCAACTTCGTGGGCAATATAAAGCTGATGCGGAATCAAGCTGGTGCGAGTTCCCACCAGTCCATACAGCGGCGCGCTTGCTAACTGATTGCGTATCCGCAAGGTTTGATAGCGGATCTTGAACCATTTATCCTGATCAAACTGACCTGTAAACAAACGTTCTGCCGGACGATTTAATAACAGATTATGCGCTAATTGTTCCTCGGCCAGTTCTATTCTGACGCCACTTTCATTCACTCCCGAATAAACCACTATACCACTGTGTTCCTGTACTTCAGTGATCTTGAATGCAACATCATCATAACTACTGATAATGTCCCCGGATTTAAAAATTACACGCGTCAATGGCGCAGACTGTTTGGCATAGGAACGAATTTCACCCGTGGCTTTAAACATAATGGTGACAATTCTATACTCGACAGCCTGAACAGTGCCCAATCCCAATTGTAAATCAACATCGCAGATCCATCGTTGACCCGGCTTAAAATCGTGCATGTATTACTCTGTAATTGATCGGAGCAGTATAGTAATAGAAAGTGTATCGTAATAAAAAGTGGAAAAATATTCTCACTCTTTAAATCATACACTTACTTCCGCCCAAAAATACAACCAGCTGTGACGATTAGTGATAACAGGAAAATTTGAGCCGGTAATTTTTTGACCGTAAGGAAATTACCGGCTCAGAGAGTACGGGGTATGTCTAAATAATCAGTGCTGCACGATTGATCATTAGAAATTCAGAAACAAGCTGGCAATAAAATTATGCATCATTTGATCGGGGCGCGCACTGTGCGGCCGATTGATAAATTGATTCATATAACCCACTTCAACGGTTGCATACTGGTTGACTTTGTATCCCAATCCTACGAATGCGCGGTTCTGATCGTAACCACGAGAAATGAAAGCAGGATTATCAACGCTATTCATCGCAATAAACAATTCACTCTGAACGATAAAACTGAGATTTGGATCTATTGACGGCATTGGAACCGCTAGTTTAACCAGTTGACGGAATCGATGACCCACATCATCATTACCAGGATTGGCTGCATGATGATCAAAGAAGCGCTGCTCAAACCGGCTACGCGCTGATAATCTACCGAATGAAAAATTATCGGCCCAGGTCACCTGTTGCCAGATTCGGTGTTCATTAAATGGACGTGCCGCCAGCGGTTCAGCTGTGGGTGCCCACGCATAACCGGCCCATACCACCACCTTATCAGTTAACGCATAACCCAGACCCGGGCGGATCAGGGATTGTGAGAATTGCGTCGCATCATTACCAAAGCGACCTTGCCCTTCCATCCACCATCTGAATTTTTTTAAGTCCGGATTGTTAGGATTGACGAAACCAAAATTACCTTGTGAGAAAACACCTCCCCACACTTGAAAATCTTCAGCTGTGGCATCGGCGGCTGCCGGATTACTGAAAACGAAGCCAAGCGCAATAAAAATAGCAAAAATGTTTATTTTCTTGAACATAAGATCCTCTTTCAAAACAGTTTGATTCTATAAAATAGTTAATCGGAAATACTTGTTACTTTTACTGAGTAAAAAAACTTACCACATTCATACTCTTATAATTTCGCTTGCCACCATAACATAGCAATTGTTAAGAAAGTGTTAAGAAATTCAGCCACATCAAATAATGTTATTCTCAAAAATTCTAGTTAAAGTTTAATGGCTTAAACTAAGAATCAAAGAATTTTGATCCCTTCTTTTTAGATTACGTAGCAATAGGGCGTAAACAATAACAAAACAAATGTTAAGAAAGTGTCAAGAAAAAATAATTTTTCAAAGAATTACATCCGGTGTTGTTTTTATCACAACTTTATGAATTATCTCAAATAGATATTACGATATCTATGCTTCTGTAGCTTGGGAACGTCGCCAAGAGTCTCCCTGGCAGTAAATAACAATGTTTAGAACCAATCCGTATTTTCTAAAACATTTGTTTGACAAGCTGTCATAATACTGGCTATCTTAAGTCTACTAATTCATTAAATCTGATTAATAAATAAATTCAAAAACATCACATTCAAAAACATCACATTTATGTTGAGTAGCTAAATACTGAATCGGGATTACTCTCGATATTAATTGAACTAAATAAACTGGAGCCAGGAAATGAAAATAACATATATTTTAGTAGCAGTATCAGCACTGTTTATCCTTGTCGGTTGTGGCGGAACCGCCAATGACTATAGCCCGCCAGCAGATGCTTCCGGCGAGAGAATCTTTAGCACTGTCTGCAGTGAATGTCACAAGCCTTTGAGTGCAAACAAGGCAATGATTCTGAGTGAAAAATCTGCCAATAAGGAAGCAATCATTAAGAAATTTCAATCAGGCAGCATGCGGATGCCCGCTTTCAAAAATATTCAAGGCGAAGCCGCTGACCGATTGGCCGAATATATTTTAACCAACAGTGAAGTCCAACAATAAATCATCGCGTCTGAGAATCTGCCTCAACTCTCAGGCGCATTACAATCAGCAGCAGACTATTGATTACGCTAATGATGTTTACGCAAATACTTATCAAAAATTCTACAGATATCGCCGACAAATAATTGCCCCTTCGATGTAACGGCAATCTCCTCATTATCCAAAGCAACTAACCCGGCTTCTGCATACGCCTGTAAATCTGTCAATTCAGTTACAAAGTACTGCTTGAAATCTATCGGAAAAAAAGCTTCTACTGAATCATATGAAATAACCAAATGACAAATCAGCGCATACATGATTGAACGACGTAACAGGTCATCCGCATTTAATTCTAGACCGCGCAAAATAGGAAGAGTGTTTTGTTCTAACTTATCATAGTACTGTAATAGGTCACAATGATTCTGATGTAAAGTCGGGCCTATACGCCCTATTCCTGAAACACCTAATGCAACATGGTCACAATCAGGATGAATTGAAAAACCGCGCAAGCCATAGTGAAGCCTTCCTTGGCGCTGAGCAACTGCCAGCGGATCATCATGCCTGGCAAAAAGATTCATACCAATATGGCTGTAGCCAGCTTCTGCTAAGCGAGAAATTGCCAACAGCGTCATTTCATACTTGGTTACTGTTGCAGGTAATCCAGTAAGAATATTATTCCTTTGCGGCTTAAATTCTTCTATAAGATGCTGATAATTTAAAAGCTTAACCTGATCTGGATCCGCCGCAATAATTTTATCTAGCCTAGAAGCAAATTTATCCAAATCTTTCCCAGTCAATCCATAGCTTAATTCTACTCTCACCGACTTAAATCCTGCCCGCCGGATATTGCGGACAGTATGAACGGCAGCTTCTTCAGATTGAATACACTGCTCAGAATGTTGCGCTTGTTGATCAAAATCTTGAATGCCTACAATTGCACAATTAAATCCCATTTCGTTTAAAGCTCGCATTGAGCAATTGATTAATTGTCGCGTATCAATCTCAACACAAAAGTCACCGCCTTCAACTAAGGTAAAATACCGCTTGATCTCTTGGGTAAGAGTATTTAGTTGGGAGTCATTCAAAAATGCCGGACTACCCCCTTCGAAATATATCTGTTCAACTTTACTATCCCCTTTGAATAATCGCCCTTGAAGCCTTATCTCTCGAAGCAAATAATTCGAATATGTTTCAGTACTGTGATTAGCAGGGATAAGCTGATTAAGATGGCAATAAAAACATGAGGAGCTGCTATTAGGGGCGTATAAATCTAATGATAAAGGACGACGAAAGCATCCTAATTTTCGATTATTTATCCAATCTGAATACTCATACGCATCAGATGCTTCAATCAAATAAGCAGCCCCGGGGTATAAACAACGATCAGATAAGTAATTTCCAAAATCACACATAAGATCCGAATTAATCTCAAGCAAACTTGAAGAAGAATTAGGGAATCGTAATGAATACACTAAGTTTCCTACTTAGTGGAGAATGCATCTAAATAGGCCAGACCGATATAATCGCCTAAGCTTAATCCCATCGGATCAATCATTTATTTCCTGCGCTCTTGCAATCCAAAAATATTATCCACTTCTTGCAGTATTCACGTAGAATTATAAAGGGGTTGAAAGTATTAATATTGATTAAGATCAATCAGAGTATTGATAAATGGGGCCCCATATTTGGAAAATAATTTGTTACACGATAGTTCACAACAAAACCTTCTTGATGTTACGCACATTAAATCAAGCTGTGCGACTTGCAGTTTGCGTGAATTATGTCTGCCTGTTGGCCTCAATGACCAAGAGATTCAGATTCTTGGCGATGTTGTTAGCCATAAACGTAAAGTTCGGCGCGGCGGTTATCTACATCAATCAGGCTTAAAATTCCAATCACTTTTTGCCATTCGTAGTGGATTTCTAAAAACCTGCGTCCTTGAAGAAGATGGACGCCAACAAGTTACAGGTTTCCATATGACCGGAGAGCTGCTGGGGCTAGACGCTATCAGCTCAGAAATTCATATTTGTGATGCGATAGCGCTTGAAGACAGCGAGGTTTGTGAAATTCCTTTCACCAAACTAGAAGAAATTAGCATTGTTATTCCGTCGCTTATGCGTCATTTCCATAAAATCATGAGCCGTGAAATAGTACGGGATCATAGCGTAATGTTGTTACTGGGCAGCATGAAAGCAGAAGAACGCTTAGCATCATTTTTACTTAATTTATCGCGTCGCTTTTCTATGCGCGGTTATTCCGAATCCGATTTTAATTTACGCATGACGCGCGAGGAAATTGGCAGTTATCTTGGGCTTAAGCTAGAAACAGTCAGTCGTGCATTTTCCAAGCTGCAAGATGAAAATATCATCACCGTAGATAATAAGCACATTCAGATAAATGATATTAATCGATTAAAAATGAAAATGGGTAATTCATCCTGCATCACTTAATAACCCACATTTCGTGTGGATTGGAATAATAGTCTGCACAATCCATCATTGATTGTAGCAAAAGTTTCTTTGCTGCTAAATAAATAGATTTTCAACATTTTTCCGCGATTAACCAGCTTGAGTAAGCACAAGAAAATGTTATAATAAAAAGATAATTTGGTAATTTTCATGATGCGCACGCCAAATTAAATTCACACATCCACCTAAAATAATTGGATATCAAGGTGAATGGAGGCTCAATCCTTAAGGAGAACTTATGTCAGTAACTATGCGGCAAATGCTGGAAGCAGGTGTACATTTTGGACACCAAACACGCTTCTGGAACCCCAAAATGGCACCCTACATTTTCGGCCATCGTAACAAAATCCACATTATAAATCTTGAAAAAACCTTGGTGATGTATGAAGAAGCCATGAAGTATGTGCGCCAATTATCAGCAAACAAGGGAGTCATTTTATTTGTTGGTACTAAAAAACAGGCGCGAGATATTGTGCGCGAAGAGGCGATACGTTGCGGATCTCCCTACGTAGACCAGCGATGGTTAGGGGGCATGCTGACTAATTTCAAAACCATTAAACAGTCTATCAAGCGTCTACATGAGATGGAAACAATGGTACAAGATGGAACGTTAGATAAACTGGTAAAAAAAGAGGCGCTTGATCTTCAAAGAGAACTAGATAAGCTAAACAGTAGCTTGGGTGGCATCAAAGACATGAAAGGCTTACCGGATGCTATGTTTATTATCGATGTTGGATATCAAAAAGGTGCCATCACAGAAGCAAGAAAGCTTGGCATCCCTGTAATCGGTGTAGTCGATACCAATCACAATCCGGAGGATCTGCACTACATTATTCCTGGAAATGACGATTCCAGTCGTGCAATACGCTTATATGCCCGCGGTGCAGCAGACGCCATTCTAGAAGGGCGCAATCAGGCTATTCAAGAAATCGTTGAAATGACAGCTGAAACTGAGGCTGAATAAAGTCATATAATTTCTTTTATTAACTAATTTGGTATTTGGAGTAAATATGGCGGAAATTACCGCAAGCATGGTAAAAGAATTGCGTGAAATGACCGGGCTAGGCATGATGGAATGCAAAAAAGCATTGACAGAGACTAGCGGCGATCTGAAGGCAGCGGAAGATCTGTTAAGAATTAAAAGTGGCGCCAAAGCAAGCAAAGCCGCCGGTCGAATTGCAGCAGAAGGTGTAATTGGTGCATATATCTCAGCAGACAGAAAATGTGGTGCCCTGGTTGAAGTAAATTGCGAAACAGACTTTGTCGCCAGAAATGAAGATATTATTAATTTTGCCAAAAACCTCGCTGAACTAAGTGCAACAAAAAATATAATCGACACCGTTGCTTTAAGTGATACAAATTTGCCTAGCGGTGAAACTATTGAAGCAATTCGCAAGGCATTAATTATGAAATTGGGCGAGAATATCAGTATTCGCCGTTGTGGTCGCCACGAAACACAAGGACAGTTGGCTTATTATCTTCATGGAACCAAGATTGGCGTAATGGTAGATTTTACCGGAGGAGGTGAAGCTTTAGGCAAGGATCTGGCCATGCACATTGCGGCAAGTAAGCCCATTTGTGTATCTAAAGCGCAAGTATCTGCTGATGTCTTAGCGCATGAGCGCGAGATTTTTACTGCTCAGGCTGCTGAGAGTGGCAAACCAGCAAATATTATCGAAAAAATGGTTGATGGGCGTATCACAAAATATCTTGCTGAGATAACGTTATTAGGTCAGCCTTTTGTAAAAGATCCAGAACAAACGGTAGAAAAATTATTGGCCAGCAAATCCGCAACAGTTAATGATTTCACTATGTTCGTGGTAGGCGAAGGCATTGAAAAGAAAACTGAGAATTTTGCAGATGAGGTTAAGGCTCAGATGGAACAAGCCAAGTAAACTGAGTTCTATCAATACATTATCAATGACTGCTGCAATCTATAAACGTATTTTATTGAAATTATCCGGCGAAGCCCTGATGGGCGACGATAAGTATGGTATTAATCATACTGTCATGGGAAGAATTGTTTCAGAAATTCATGAAGTTAGTAAACTAGGGATTGAAATTGCCATTGTCGTTGGCGGAGGAAACATTTTTCGCGGAATGAAGTCAGCCAATGATGGATTGGAACGCGTTACTGCGGATTATATGGGCATGTTAGCTACTGTAATGAATGCCTTAGCACTGCAAGATGCTATGAAAATGGCTGGGCTGGTGCCGCGAATACAATCCGCTTTACGCATTGAGCAAGTTGTAGAACCTTATATCCGTGGGCGTGCTATGCGTTATCTGAAAGATGGCAAAATAGTCATATTTGCGGCAGGTACCGGTAATCCGTTTTTTACCACTGATACCGCAGCTGCTTTGCGCGGCATGGAAATGAATGTAGATATCATGCTGAAAGCTACTAAAGTAGATGGAATCTATACTAGCGATCCTAAAATTGATCCTGAAGCAACACGTTTCCACAAATTAACATTTGACGAAGCTATTGCCAAGAATTTACAGGTAATGGATGCGACGGCATTAACACTATGCCGTGACCAGAAATTACCGCTTAGCGTATTTAGTATTTTCAAGGCTGGTGCACTTAAACGTATAATAACAGGCGAGGACGAAGGAACTTTGGTAACAGTCTGAATGAACAATAATTGAAACCTTGAAAATCGAAGTATGAGGGAACGATATTATGATTGCCGATGTAAAAAAATCTGCTGAACAAAAAATGCAAAAAAGTCTTGAAGCATTAAAAGCAGATTTAAGTAAAGTCAGAAGCGGACGGGCTCATACGGGGTTTTTAGATCATGTAACCGTTGATTATTACGGAACACAAACACCCATCAATCAGGTAGCTAATATCAATCTAATTGATGCACGCACGATCGGCGTAATTCCCTGGGAGAAGAAAATGGGTAATGCGATTGAAAAAGCCATTCGTGAATCTGATTTAGGTTTAAATCCTATGCCCGTAGGTGAGACTATTCGCGTACCCATGCCTTCTCTCACTGAAGAACGTCGCCGCGATCTGATTAAAGTAGTTAAGCAAGAAGCAGAGCATGTTCGTGTCGCAATGCGTAATATTCGCCGAGATGCCAATGCTCACTTGAAAGATTTATTAAAATCCAAAGAAATTTCTGAAGATGATGAGCGTCGTGGTCAAGATGACATTCAAAAATTAACTGATCGCTATATCGCGGAGATAGATAAAATTTTGCAAACCAAGGAAACCGAACTAATGGCTGTTTGATATGCCGCAAGGTCTAAGCTCAACTAGAGAAATACCTGAAACTGGCTTAATACCAAAACATATTGCTATTATTATGGATGGTAATGGCCGTTGGGCTCAAACTCGCTATATGCCTCGGATCGCTGGACATAAACAAGGTGTTGAAACAGTTCGTGGTATTATCAAGGCATGTATAGAGCGTAATATTCCATACCTGACTTTATTTGCTTTTAGCAGTGAAAATTGGCGGCGCCCAACAGATGAAGTAACATCTTTAATGCAACTTTTCCTTGGCGCATTGGAACAAGAAATCTCTCGGCTGCATGAAAACGGTATTTGCTTCAAAGTTATCGGTGATTTATCAAAATTTGAACCCAAGATAATAGAATGCATCCGCATTGGCGAACAGCTAACCGCAGAAAATAAACGTCTTACCTTCACTATAGCTGCCAACTACGGCGGGCGCTGGGATATCATGCAAGCCGTGCGTAAAATGATGGCACAATCAACCGAGCTACCCTTTAATTTTGAAGAAGAAAATTTAGCGCAATATCTTGCGCTGAGCTATGCCCCTGAACCGGACTTGTTTATCCGAACTGGTGGTGAATATCGCATTAGTAATTTTTTATTATGGCAGCTCGCTTATACTGAATTGTATTTCACCGATACATTATGGCCTGATTTCGATGAGCATGAACTTGAACGAGCGATCCAATCTTATCAACAACGTGAACGTCGGTTTGGCTGCACCAGTGAACAGATTCAAGTAGCAGGATAAAAGACCACCTTTCATGCTTAAGACCCGTGTCCTTACTGCAGTTATTATTCTTCCATTGTTTTTATCCGCGTTATTTTTGTTACAGGATATTTTTTGGGCTATCGTGCTACTTGCGCTTTCGATTATCGGATCTCGCGAATGGTGTCGATTAGCTGGGTTTTCTGTAAAAAACACAATAATTTTTATGCTCCTGACCACCCTTGCAGGAGGGGAATTATTGTTCCAAATGAGCGAGTCTATAAAAACTAATGCATATTCTGCTGATTTGATCTGGGTCTATGCCTTGTCAGTTGTTTTCTGGATTATTGGTGTACCACCGTACCTGAAGCAAGTTTACACGATAAAAAGTCCATTAATCTTAATGCTAATCGGTTGGATAGTATTGTTACCCACCTGTCTCGCACTTTATCAACTACGTGCTATCAGTCCGCTACTTTTATTGGGCCTTATGGCGGCAATCTGGATTTCCGATACAGCAGCTTATTTCACAGGAAAAACATTTGGCAAACACAAACTTGCTAACCAAATTAGTCCGAACAAAACTTGGGAAGGTGTCGCCGGAGCCTTAATTGCAGTATTAATTTACGGTCTGATCTGGGACTTCTGGTTTATTGAAGAATCTTTAGCGATACAATTAATACCACTGCTTTTATTGATGGCCATATTAGGCATTATCGGAGATTTATACGAATCACTTATGAAACGTCATGCTGGAATTAAGGATAGTGGAAGTATTTTGCCAGGCCATGGCGGTATTTTAGATCGAATTGACGCTTTAATTTCATCGTTGCCATTTGCTATTCTGGCCTTACTAATTTTTTATTCTCCCGCATCATGAAAACAATCCGACAAATTACTATACTTGGCTCCACCGGCAGTGTCGGGGAGAGCACTTTGGATGTAATCGCACGACATCCTGATCGATTTCGGGCTTTTGCATTAACTGCCAACAATAATGTTGAAAAAATGTTGGCGCAGTGCCAAAGTTTTCAACCAAGATTTGCAGTCATGCTGAATCAGAAAAGCTCTGAGCAACTAGCTAGCGCAATTAAGACAGCGAACATCAAGACTGAAGTTTTATCGGGAATAGAATCTTTAGAAAAGGTAGCTTCTCTTCCAGAGGTTGATACCGTAATGGCAGCCATCGTTGGAGCTGCCGGTATTCGCCCAACATTTGCGGCAGCACAGGCAGGAAAACTAGTATTGTTAGCCAATAAAGAAACGCTGGTAATGGCCGGCCATATTTTTACGGATTTGGTAAAAAAACACCATGCAACACTGTTACCAATTGATAGCGAACATAACGCAATCTATCAATCACTGCCACATCACTTCAATGGAAATTTAGCAGCAGCAGGCGTCAGCCACATACTGCTCACAGCTTCGGGCGGTCCGTTTCGATGCGCATCGTTAGATTCCCTGGAGAACGTGACTCCGGAACAAGCATGCGCTCACCCTAATTGGGATATGGGGCAGAAAATTTCCGTAGATTCCGCTACCATGATGAATAAAGGGCTAGAAGTCATCGAAGCACATTGGTTGTTTGAAGCGCCTCCAGATAAAATTCAAGTAGTCATTCATCCACAAAGTGTGATCCACTCTATGGTTGCGTATGTAGATGGCTCGGTTATCGCGCAACTTGGCAATCCAGATATGCGAACCCCGATTGCACATGCGATGGGTTATCCTGAGCGAATAGAAAGTGGAGTATCGGCATTAGACATGTTTAAGATTGCTCATCTTGATTTTGAACAACCTGATATTAAAAGATTTCCATGCCTGGACTTAGCTTATCAAGCGCTGCATGCCGGTGGCAATATGCCAGCAGTATTGAATGCCGCTAATGAAATAGCAGTAGAATCTTTTCTTCAAAGACGCATGGCATTTACAGCTATTCCCACCATGATTAAACATGTTATGCAAACAATACAACGAGAAGAAATGATGACACTGGATGATGTTTTAAGAACGGACAAACTGGCTCGCGCTAAATCACACGAATGGCTAGCAAATTTGCAATAGGGTTGTCAAGTAAGAAAATATGTGGGTAAGTGGCCCGATTCAATTTTTCTTAATTAATGGTAGTATCCCTGCAATCATTTTTAGAAGTAATAAGATGAAAAATATCGTGAAGTTAAAATTAACCTACACTTGCAATAATCGCAATCATTAGATATGTCAATAACTTACACAATTATTTTTTTTATTATTGCCTTAGGCACACTGATAACTTTTCACGAATTTGGCCATTATTTGGTAGCACGATGGAATGGCGTAAAAGTATTACGGTTTTGCATTGGGTTTGGTCAGCCCATCTTTCGTAGGCGATGGGGAAAAGACCAGACTGAATGGGTAATTGCCGCGATTCCATTAGGTGGTTATGTCAAGATGCTCGATGAAAATGAAGGCAAGGTGGCATCTGAAGACTTACCTCGTGCTTTTAACCGCCAGCCTGTATCTCGTCGTTTTGCAATCGTCGCAGCCGGTCCCATTGCCAATTTCTTACTAGCCATTGTTCTATATTGGTTACTTTTTATTCTAGGTGTTCCTGGAATGAAGCCCATACTTGGTTCAGTCGAACCCGCCACACCTGCTGCCAAAGCAGAATTTGTATTAGGTGAAACCATTGTCAGCATAGAAAATGAATCCGTTGCAAGCTGGCAGGATGCGCGCTGGGCTTTATTGCGGTATGCCATCAATCGGTCAGCCGATGTAAAAGTGCAAACCATCAATAATAGGGGTGAAATGAACTTGCGGCAGCTGGATTTAAGCCAGGTCGACCCCGATAAGCTCAATGAGAATTTTCCAGGCATCATAGGATTTAGCAGTTACCAGCCGGTAATAAAACCCGTAATCGGACAAGTTATTTCTGATGGCGCTGGTTCTCACGCTGGTTTGTTGACCGGCGATGAAATTATTGCGGTCGATCATATTGAGATACATACCTGGATGGATTTTGTGCAAGAAATACGTACAAACCCCGAACGCTCGCTAGAACTGGATATTTTACGCAATGATCAAATGATCATGCTGACAGTTACCCCTGAGGCAACCATAGAGCATGGTAAGCGAGTGGGCAAGATAGGAGTTGCGCCCGTCGTCAATCAGGCAGAATTTGAAGAGTTACTTGTTACTGTCAGTTATTCACCCGGCAAAGCATTACAGAAAGCTGCCGAGAAAACCTGGGAAACAACTGTACTGACATTACAAATGCTCTCTAAGATGATTACGGGTGATGTATCCTGGAAAAATATCAGCGGACCGATCTCTATTGCTGATTATGCCGGACAATCGGCACAAATGGGATTAGTATCTTATCTCGCTTTTCTTGCACTGATCAGTGTTAGTATTGGCGTGTTAAATTTATTGCCAATTCCAATACTTGATGGCGGGCATCTCATGTATTATCTTATTGAAATAGTCAAAGGAAGTCCGGTTTCAGATAAAACAATAATAATCGGTCAAAAAATTGGTTTGATTATGCTGTTTACACTCATGACGTTTGCCATCTACAACGATATTAGTCGCCTTATTACTGGTTAAATAATGAAATTCCAGTATTTCTTTGCATTTATCAGCTTATTCTGTGCATTTTCATCTTGGGCCGGCGATTCTTTCATTGTTGAGGATATTCGTGTTGAAGGCATACAACGTACTGAGGCAGGCACTGTATTTAGTTATCTACCCATTAAAGTCGGTGAAGTGTTGGATGCAGAAAAAGCAACAGAAGCGATTAAAGCACTATATGCCACCGGTTTTTTTAAAGATGTAAAATTAAAAAATGAGAATAACATTCTGGTTGTGGAAGTTATTGAACGTCCTGCAATTGCAGAAATTAGTATCAATGGTGCCAAAGAATTTGAGAAAGACAAACTGCTTGAAGGCTTAAAACAAGCGGGTATATCCGAATCCCGGATTTTCAGTCGTTCGCTACTGGAACGAGCCGAACTGGAATTAAAACGACAATACATTAGTCGCGGCAAATATGCCGTCAAAATTACGACCACTTCAACACCACTGGAGCGTAATCGTGTCGGAATAAATTTTGATATTAATGAGGGTCGTACCGCCAGAATAAAAAGAATAAGTTTTGTTGGCAACGAAAAATTCGTTGATAAAGAATTGCGCAGCTTACTGGTTCTTAGAAGACCCGACCTGCTCAGCTGGTTCACCAAAAACGATCAGTATTCAAAACAAAAACTCTCCGCAGACCTTGAGACACTTCGTTCGTATTATCTTGATCGCGGTTACCTGGAATTCAATATCGAATCTACTCAAGTTTCCATAACGCCTGATTTACGCGACATCTATATCACAATCAACATAACCGAAGGTGCTCAATATTCAATCTCCGATATTAAAGTGGCGGGAGAAACCATCGTACCGGAAGAAGAAATTTACAAACTGATACTACTAAAAAATGGTGACGTTTTTGTACGCGAGAAACTAACCGAGTCCATTAAATTAATAACGGATCGACTAGGCGATGACGGCTATGCTTTTGCTAATGTTAATGCTTCCCCTGAGATAGATTATGAAAATCGGCAGGCTGCTTTCACATTTTTTATTGATCCGGGCAAGCGAGTTTACGTTCGCCGTATCGATATTGAAGGTAACGATCGCACCCGCGATGAAGTCATACGCCGTGAATTTCGTCAAATGGAAGGAGCTTGGCATTCCACAAGTCTAATTAATCTCTCTAAAGTCAGGGTTGATCGTTTAGGTTTTTTCAACAGTGTCAATGTAGAAACGCCAGCGGTACCCGATAAAACCGACCAGGTAGACATAAAAGTTAGGGTCGAAGAAAGACCCACAGGATCTATTATGTTCGGCGCAGGCTACTCTGATCGTCAAGGGATCATTCTAAACGCTTCAATTTCTCAGAACAATATTTTCGGAACTGGCAATTTTTTTAGTCTTGATGCTAACCGAGGTGCCATTAACGAAACCTATTCTGCATCGTTTACCAATCCTTATGCCACAGTTGATGGCCTAAGCTTTGGTCTGGATGCATACAAGCGCGTTTTGGATACGCGTGCATTAACACAGTTTGGCGCATTCAAAACAGATACTTTAGGTGCCGGTTTTAGATTTGGAGTACCCATCGCAGAAAACGATATTGTTTCCCTTGGCCTGGCTGCAGAAAACACCTCGATCGGTACATTTGCGGACAGTCCACAGCGTTATAGGGATTTTGTTGACGAATTTGGTAAAACAACTAATAATTTTCCGGCGACCATAAGCTGGGCACGCGACCGACGTGATAGCGCAATTTGGCCAACCTCTGGAACAACTCATCGATTATTTGGCGAAGTCAGTGTGCCGGGTGGTGATTTAAACTACTACAAAGTCAGTTACAACCAGAGGTGGTACTTTCCGATTACTGATTTCTTTACGCTTCTGGTAAACACGGAATTCGGCTATGGTGATGGTTACAGCGGAAAAAATCTCCCTTTCTTCAAAAACTTTTTTGCTGGGGGTAATAACTCAGTAAGGGGCTATGATCTAAATTCTTTAGGTCCCCGTGATGACACATTGCTTCCCGGTAACATCACTACTGTCAATCGAAGATTACTAGCAGTAGGCGCTAGCAAGCGTGTAGTCGGAAATATTGAGCTAATGTTCCCAGTCCCATTTCTACGAGATGATCGATCATTACGCTTTAGCGTGTTTGTTGATGGAGGTACTACATTTAACCAATTCAATCAACTTAACAATTTCATGCGCTACTCAACCGGTATTGCATTAACCTGGGTATCCCCTATGGGGCCATTGAAAGTTAGCTTAGCAGAACCATTAAATGATGTGCCGGCGGATAACCTGCAAAGATTCCAATTCATGTTCGGTCAACAATTCTAATTTCTGTCGAGTATGCTTCAGGTAAAAATATATAAACGAATCTATCACTGTTGCTCCATGGCGATGATGGCCTTTTTCGCCGTAGCTTTCACTAGCAGTTTCGTAGCCGCCTTTGCCAGCGATATTAAAATTGGTGTAGTCAATACCGAACAAATCCTGCGCGAATCCAAACCAGCCATACAGGCCCAGAAAAAAATCGAACAGGAGTTTGTTCCACGGGATGAAGATATCAAAAAAATGGCGATGAAAGCCAAGACGTTGCAAGACAAGCTAGAAAAAGAAAGCATTAACATGGAAGAATCTGAGCGACGCAATATGGAAAGAAATCTTGCCAATTTGAGTCGCGAGTACCAACGCGCCCAGAAGCAAATGCGAGAGGACCTGAGCGTACGCCAGAATGAAGAATACAGTATGATTTTAGAGCGCACTAACCGTGCTATTAGTAAAATCGCAGAAAATGAAAATTATGATCTAATTTTGCAATTACAGGACTCCGTTTACAGAAGTCAGCGTATCGACATTACCGACAAAGTAATTAAAGCACTCAATAACGAATAAGGCACTACTTTCAGTATGCGCTGTTAATCAAACAGTACCTAACTAAGGAATCCAGGGCCAAAAAGGAAATAAAGCCATGAATAGCATGAATATCCACGAAATATTAAAATATCTTCCGCATCGCTATCCACTCTTGCTAGTAGACCGGGTAATTTCATATGAAACGGGAAAAGATATCGTTGCGTTAAAAAATGTTTCTATCAACGAACCTTTCTTTTCCGGACATTTCCCTCACCATCCAGTGATGCCAGGGGTTTTAATTGTTGAAGCATTAGCCCAAGCAGCAGCTATTCTGACACTTAGAACAGAGAATACGACTAACAAGGAAGATACAGTTTATTACTTTGTAGGTATCGATGGTGTTCGTTTCAAAAAACCTGTCATGGCCGGCGATCAGTTAATTCTCAAAGTTTCTATCCAACGACAAATCAAAGGATTATGGAAGTATTCAGCGCGTGCCGAAGTGGATGATCAGCTAGTTACCGAAGCACAGCTTATGTGCACTTCCAGAAATGTGTAGCCACCACGGTTGAAATAACTGCCAGCATCAGGGGTATTCAATCATTGAAACGTCAACAATCGAATTGATTTGCGGCGTCGACGAAGCAGGCAGAGGACCGCTGGCTGGCCCAGTTTATGCGGCTTGTGTTGTCTTAAACGTGGCCTTTACAATAGATGGATTAGCTGATTCCAAGAAACTGAGCGAAAAAAAGCGCAACGCACTGGCAGTCACCATCAAAAAACATGCTAAAGCATGGTCAATTTCCTATGCCTCGGTACAGGAAATTGACCGGCTGAATATTCTTCAGGCAAGTTTGCTGGCCATGAAACGTGCTGTCGAAAGCCTTCCTTTCACACCCGATATAGTACTGATCGATGGCAATCAGAGCCCACGCTTACACTGTTTAATGCGAACAATCATTCGCGGCGATAGCTTAATACCCGAAATTTCAGCGGCTTCAATATTGGCCAAAACTGCTCGTGATGCTGAAATGCAAAGATTGCATAGGTGTTTTCCCAACTATGGATTCGATAAACATAAAGGATATCCAACCAAAGCGCATTTGGCTGCGCTGCAACAGTACGGGGCTTGCGAAATTCACCGGCAAAGTTTTGCGCCGATCAGAACATTGCCATTCAACGTAAAAGAAGATTGAATCATTCATTGTTCAACTCCGCGTCATTTCGGATTAAGGAAAAATAACTTTGTGCGTATAATAATGACTGTTCAATCACTGCTTGCCAATAAATAATCGCTCTGATTGCTATAAGCGTTTCAACTTTTGATCAAACTCAGCAAGGAAACTTAATATGCGCGTGGAAAAAAATACTGTGGTTTCTCTCAACTATGAATTGTCGGATGCTTCAGGAGAAATTCTGGAAAAAACAGATACACCGATCAGTTATTTGCATGGTGGCTACGGAGGTATTTTTCCTTTAGTTGAAGAAGCATTGCACGAAATGGAAATTGGCTATTCATGCTCAATCTCCATGGAACCGGAAGACACTTTTGGTGAATACGATGCCGAATTGGTTCGCGTTGAACCACGCGACTCTTTTCCTGCTAATGTGACTGTTGGCATGCATTTTGAAGGCGGCGCTGAAGATTCCGAAGACTTTATCGTCTATAAAGTCACCGATGTCACCGATGATAGTGTCATTGTCGATGGCAATCATCCTTTCGCAGGTATGAAACTAAATTTCGCATGCACGGTAACCGAAGTCCGTCCCGCCACAGCAGAAGAAATTTCTCATGAACATGTGCATGGCGCACATGGTCATGAGCACTAGATTTCAAGTACCCGATTGGATAAAAATTTAGCTGCCATGTTCGGTATCTACCACCTTTTTCAGTAAATAAATCTGCTCTAATGCCTGCTTGGGACTTAGATCATCAGGCGAAAGATTCTGCAGTATTGCGATTACTGGATGTTCCCGAATAACATTTTCTTCCAGCTTCGGAACGGAAAAAGCAAACAAATCCAACTGCGGTTTCCTACTTATACTTTCCTGCTCGAGATTAACCAGGTATTTTCTTGCTACTCTGATCGCTAGCTCAGGAACGCCTGCCAGCGCTGCTACTTGCAAACCATAGCTCTGGCTCGCGGGACCTTCAGTGACTTTATGCAAGAAAACAATACGGTGTTTATACTCCACCGCATCCAAATGAACATTCTTGACTTGTTTAAACTCTTCTGCAAGTTTTGTCAGCTCAAAGTAATGCGTAGCAAACAAGGTAAAACTACAGTTTTTTGTCAGCAAATGCCGAGCTATTGCAAATGCTAAAGCCAAGCCATCAAAAGTCGAGGTGCCACGGCCGACTTCATCCATAAGCACCAGACTATGCGCTGTCGCATTATGGAGTATATTGGCTGTTTCCGTCATTTCCACCATAAACGTGGAGCGGCCGCTGGCAAGATCATCAGCGGCTCCAATGCGGGTAAAAATTTGATCAAGTACGCCGATATGCGCCTTTTTAGCTGGGACATAACATCCACAATGAGCCAGCAAACTTATCAGCGCAATTTGTCGCATGTAAGTCGACTTCCCACCCATGTTAGGACCGGTAATCAACAGCATTTGTGGTTTTCCAGTTTGCCCAGCACCTAATTGAACATCGTTAGCCACAAAATTTTCAACCTGATTTTCTACCACCGGATGACGACCAGTATCTATGCTAACAATCTCCTCATTGGATAAATATGGCGCAGTATAATTAAGTGTTTGCGCTCGTTCTGCCAGTGTGCACAGAACGTCGATCTCAGCAACGCTTTGCGCCATTTTCTGTAATACAGGAATATACTTTAACAACGCCTCTATTAACGCATCATATAAATATTTTTCCCGTGCCAAGGCTCGATCCTGTGCGGATAATGCCCTGTCTTCGAAAGTTTTCAGTTCAGGTGTAATATAACGTTCGGCACTTTTTAAAGTTTGCCTACGTCGATAATCCGCAGGAATTTTCTCGCTATGTGCATGCGTGACTTCGATATAGAAACCATGCACACGGTTATATTCGACTTTCAGATTAGGAATACCCGTGCGTTCCTTTTCACGAATTTCCAGTTGTAATAGAAATTCCCCGCAATTGTTCTGCAACGCTCGTAATTCATCAAGTTCAGCGTCATAGCCATCGGCAATCACATTACCTTCGCGCAACACCACACCGGGCTCTTCCAACAAGGCTGTATTCAATAGCTCAACGAGCACAGGCTCAATTTGCATCGCCTGAATCAATTGATCAATTCTCTCGCTGTGACACGGCGCAATCACAGTCATAATTTCCGGGAATAGTTTCAAGCTATCACGCAAACTTGATAAATCCCTCGGACGTGCTGATTTGAGCGCAATACGTGCAGTAACCCGCTCAATATCTACGATTTGCCGCAAAAGACCGCGCGCAGCCAAATAACTTTTTGACTCATTTTCTCCGATCAAGGCCGCAATACTATCCAGTCGTTTTTGAATTACACCACGATCACGCAATGGATGATGCAACCAAAATTGCAATAAGCGGCTACCCATATTCGTTGAACAAGTATCCAGCAGAGAGAATAACGTGGGCGATCTTTCACCGCGGATGGTTTCAGAAATTTCGAGATTGCGGCGCGTTGCTGCATCCATACGGACATAAATACTTTCCCGCTCGGCTTGCAATGATGTGATATGAAGCACATCTGACCCTTGCGTCAAGCGCGTATACTCCAGTAATGCACCAGCTGCGCACAGAGCCGTAGGCAAATCTTCACAACCAAAACCGGAAAGATCATAAGTTTCAAATTGTCGTGTCAGACTACTGATCGCACTATCACGATCAAACTGCCACGAAGGTAATTGCTTTAAAACCCAATTTTTTCCTTGTAATTCACCTAATATAAGTGCTTCAGGTAAAAGAATTTCTGCTGGCTGCAAACGCTCCAATTCACTAAGCATATTCTGTGGTGATGACTCCATCATCCGTAATTGACCTGCGGCTAGGTTCAACCAAGCCAAACCCAAAACCGACTCATGTACCCATAATGCCAGCAAAATGCAATCGCGCTTATCCTCGAGTAATGCTGCATCCGTTAATGTTCCAGGTGTAATGACGCGGACAACCTCGCGAGCTACCGGTCCTTTACTGGTCGCCGGATCACCCACCTGTTCGCAAATCGCGATGGACTCGCCGGCTTTGACCAACTTAGCTAAATATTGCTCAGCTGCGTGATAGGGCACCCCCGCCATCTTAATCGGCTCACCTGCTGAAGCACCGCGCCGGGTTAAAGCAATCCCAAGCAGTCTTGCAGCTTTATCCGCGTCATCAAAAAACAATTCATAAAAATCCCCCATGCGATAAAACATCAACATATCCGGATACTGAGCCTTAATGCGTAAATACTGCTGCATCATCGGCGTATGTTGTTCTTTATTGGTTTTCATCTTTTAGTTATAGGGTTATGCTGCATGAAAGAAATCACTATCTGCCGCAACTAGCATTAAACTAATTGCAAATTGATCCTGCGCAATCGCACCCGTCCTGGAAAATAGGATAAGCTATGGTATTAGTAGCGCTAAGAAAAAACATTGGCTCGCACATATTACCAAACGAATGAATGTGATCGCAGTAATTCCGTCAAAGTAGTGCCGCATACTTTATTGAATCATGAAAAACTCGAGGTCTGAAACAAAATATTTTTACAGAACTCTAAAGTAGAAATTAACTCCAGTGATAATGAGTGTAAAATTGTGCTTATAGCATTTTGGAAAATCTCTTATTGAACAATAAAGCTCTGCCACCAAGCGCTTAAAATATATGAAAAACAATAAGTTATCTATTAACACTCAAGTCATGCAGCTAATTCTTTTATGCGTGTTTTTTGTTACCGCTAATACAATTTGGGCTGATACGGAAACGCCTGATCAGGAGGCGCAGATCCGTGAGCTTGAAAAAACGTTGACTCGCATACAACAAGAGTCTCAATCGACTTATCAGCAATTTCTGATGATTCAGGAAATGCGCCGCAACGAAATGGCCGAAGTGCCTCAAACTTTGAGGCAGCCCAATATTCCACTCTCTCAGAGCATTCCGATTCCGAACTATGAAGATTTAATTCAGCTTAAGGAGGAAAAACAAGATCGAATTGATAAATATACAACGGATTTAGATCGCCTTTATGCGCGCTATCGAGAGCTGGAAAATGAAAAACAAACGATCTTTGAGCAAATCCGATCACTTGAAAAAAAACCAAAGGAATAAGGCGGATTCAAGTCTGAAACGCATGTTTACTATTTATCCTCAAAATTTTTATACCAGATATCGTAAATTTCATCTGACCATAAGGATTTTATCCAGGCGATCACATCATCGACTTGATGTTCAGTCAATATACCTTCCCACGCAGGCATAGAGCCTATTTCTGGGGGAGTTCCTTTGAGAATTGTTTTTTTCAAAACATCGGTGGAATGGTGCCAAGCATGCGCCGAACTGTCTAGTGGCGGAGGTGGATATTTACCATCAGGATTCGGTTTGCGCCAATCCGGCGTTGCCTCTCCATTGGGGCCATGGCACCCCACGCAATTGGTCGCATAAACAGCTTCTCCACGCATAATTTGGGCAGCGTCCAAATTTCTTATCACCAACCCTGTTTTAGGATTAATCTGATGCTGCCCCAATGCAGTATCCGGCGACGAGAAATTACCGCACCCGATCAGAGCCATTGTAGCAGCGCCATAAATCAAAAAATGTCGCATTCTCATAAAAATCGCTTACTTTTATTTTAAGCGCATAACTGAACTGCTTTTTTCTGCTTCTACGTCTTTAGGTAATGGCTCAGCCTTTTTGGCATACGGATCATAGCGGTTGTAGATGGTGGCATCCATACGGGTTTGATTGCGCTCTTTAAGCAACAAAACATTGTAGGGATCACTACGAGATCCTTCCATACCTGGAGACCCATGCGGCATATCTGGAACAGCCAACCCTATCGCTTTGGGTTTTTCCTTGAGTAACCTGATGACATCAGGTGCCGGTACATGCCCCTCAATCGCATATCCATTCACCAACGCCGTATGACATGAACCAACGGTTTCAGAAATACCCGACTTCTTTCTGATCTCTTTATTACCTACATCATGCGTTTTTACCGTAAAACCATGGTCGCGCATATGGTCGATCCATTTATCACAACATCCGCAAGTCGGACTCTTATAAACTTCTACGGTTGCCGTAGCTGTCGCCTGTGTTGCAACACTCAATAAATTGACTGTCAAGATCGACCCAATTAGCAGGGTACTCATTCGTATTTTCATTTTTTCTCCACAAAAATTTTTCCACGCATTTTTTTAAAATGACCGGGCAACGGGCAGGCAAAATCAATGATTCCTGCGCGAGTAAACTGCCAAATCAATTCCTTTTGCTCACCAGGCTCCAGTTGTAACAATTGGGTCTCAGGAGGATACGCTTTATCAGGATACATACGCCGCATCTTAGCAATTTTTTTAAGTTCAGCCATCGAACCCATCAACATTTCGTGCTTGTGATTGCCACCATTTTTGACCACAAACTGGATCGTTTCACCCTCATTCACTTCAACTTCTGCAGGTAAAAACATATTATCCACCTGCGTCAATTTAATAATGCGCGACACTTTATCAGAATTACCCGGCCTGCCAATATCGGATTCCAAATTAGAATGATTTGCAGTCGCGTAACTTTCGGTTGAAAACAAGACTAAGATTACCAATGGTATAATTCTATTTATGATATTCATAGAATTCTCCTGAAAATAATTTCCAAACTTGTTCATCCGTCTTATTTAGAAGACGGCTATGCTAAATTGTTCCAATTCATTTGTCTAATATTCCGCTATAACCTCTATACTACTCGCCTTATCATCAATGAGCTTTTGCTTCTTCAGATTTATCATAAAGTATGCTTAAAAAACAACAATATAATGCCAATAAGCTGCAAAAACGCCTGAGACGACAAGTAGGAACGGCTATTGCTGATTTCAACATGATCAAAGCCGGCGATCGAATCATGGTGTGTTTGTCTGGAGGTAAGGATAGCTATGCATTGCTGGATATCCTGCGTAATCTTCAGAACCATGCCCCTGTAGACTTTGAGCTGATCGCAGTGAATCTGGACCAAAAACAGCCCGGCTTTCCTGAACAAGTATTACCCAGCTATCTGACGCAAATCAGCATGCCTTTTCGGATTGTAGAACAGGATACCTACAGTGTCGTTAAGCGTGTCATTGCCGAGGGAAAAACTACCTGCAGTCTGTGCTCCCGACTACGCCGTGGTGTGCTATACCGCGTGGCCGGTGAACTTGGGGCCACTAAAATTGCCTTGGGCCATCACCGCGATGATATCCTTGAAACCTTATTTCTGAATATGTTTTATGGCGGTAAGCTCAAAGCAATGCCGCCCAAACTGGTCAGCGATGACGGTAAGCACATTGTGATTCGGCCGCTTGCTTATTGCAAAGAAAAGGATTTGGCGGCTTATGCGGAAATTTCGGATTTCCCGATCATTCCGTGCAATCTGTGCGGATCACAAAAAAACCTGCAACGCCAAGCCATCAAAGAAATGATGCAGCAATGGGATAAAAAATTCCCCGGCCGGTTGGAAACCATGTTCCGTTCTATACAGAATATCCAGCTGTCGCATCTAGCCGATACTTCTCGCTACGATTTCGTTAACTTGCAAGCGCAAGATCGGCCATTCGAAAACGGCGATACAGCATTTGATGAAGAAACATTCGAGCCTAATGTTGAAGAATTGTTCAGTCTTGAAACTGAAGAAGCAGATGTTCGCCAGATAGTTTCAGAAAACTAATCAACTCTTATGCGTCTGGGCGGCACCCATTTGAAAGTCATTGCGACCAAACCGGCGAACAAACAATAGACAACAGCCAAGATGGCTTCCGGCACATTGTAGAATATGATGAAATGAAGCCAGCGCTGAATAAAACTACTATCCCTTTCTATCTGGCGCAAGCTATTTTCCCACACAGTTAATGGACAAGCGACACCAAATAACGATTCAGCCACCACGAACAAAATAGCGGCAAGGTGCAGATAGCGAAACCAAGGGTTGGTGACAAACATCATCTTCAGCCACGCACCTACCCAAATAACTGGCAAGCTCCCCACCACAAATAGGACATAAAGAAAATGAACGATCAGTACTATATCAGCTAAAAGCATTTCTACTCGAATCAACATTTATTAATGAGTGACTTGCAAATGCTTCCCGATAATCACTGATAAGCTATTTACAGGCCATTGAGAATGTTTTCGAAGCGGCTAATACTAGGCAAAAACAGGTGAAAAAGTGCAGTTTATGCATAATAAATGAGCATTGTGAGTCTGTTATTAACACCGAAGTAGCAATGCAGATAGTTTTTCAACGAATCTGTTAATAATCATCATTAATCGACCCAATCAGCATGTCATTTCTGATCGATTTTATACCATCGATAGTACGAGCAATCGCTATTGCTTTGTCCATGTCGTTACGGGAATTGACGTAACCACTTAGTTCTACAACCCCTCTGATTGTTCTGACATTGATATCAAAACGTCTTAGCGACGGTTCATCAATAATTGCTTCATAGATTTTTGTGGTAATACGAACATCATTAAATTTTTCTTCCATCCCCGTTTGCTCGGGTATTGATGTACAGCCTGAGAGCATGGCTATTTGAATAATTAAGAAGAAAACAATGAATTGACTGCTATCACGTCGTATCATAATGTGGTCTCCTAAATGATTATCGGAAAAACATCCTCCTCACACTTAGATTAAAAACCCGTGCCTTCCCACCTTCAGCACTTCATTCAATCCAAAAAAACTTAACCGGGTATTTGTTTGGTAAGTATTCGCAACCATCAAAATGCGAGGTAGTGCATGGACAGAGTAGCTCGCATATACGTCAATGAACAAAGCATTCCATTCCTGTTGACAATATTACATCATTATCTTTGATAGAAATTGCTTTTTTGGCAGAGTAGCCTGATTAGATTATGCCTTGATAATATTTATTATTTGACTGAAGTTATTTTCACGTTCCAGCAACACATTCAACTGGTTTGTGTCGATTGCTCGATTTTCGGTGGCTCCTTCAATAATGGAATTACCATTTTTTCTAGCTTTTTCAGATCGACACGTCCCAAATAGTTTTCGACCAACTCTCCAGAGCGATTGATCACCACAGTATAAGGTAGCGCAGAATGACGATTTCCCGCAGCCTCTAACAATGACCAAGTATCAAAACTACCGACCAATACTGGATAATTGATACCAAATTCCTGGCTAAACATTTTGACCTTATCCGCTTGATCAATAGCGATACCGATAAAAATCAACCCTTGTTCCCCATATTTTTTTTGTGCTTCAATGAATTCTGGAATTTCCTCGCGGCACGGCGTGCACCAGGTGGCCCAAAAATTCACTACCATAACTTTTCCCAACCATTGCGAAATCTCCTGATT
Source organism: Nitrosomonas sp. (assembly GCF_022842015.1). Classification (GTDB taxonomy): domain Bacteria; phylum Pseudomonadota; class Gammaproteobacteria; order Burkholderiales; family Nitrosomonadaceae; genus Nitrosomonas. Next base: position 27,556 of record NZ_JALHQJ010000017.1, read on the forward strand.
TTCTCCCTGTAAATCTGGCAAGCTTGCAGCAAGAATAGCTTGAGCGCCTTGCTGACTTTCTTCACTGGATAATTCAGTTTGATATGCTTCAGACAGCAAGGTACGTAAGAACGAGCCTGCTCCCAGAGCAAATATCGCGACGCAAGAATACAAAATTATCTGCTTGAACTTCGACATTGTTTTATCCTTAGAAAATATTTTAAGAGGACGTCGCGACTAATTATTTGACAGTAGCTAGCTTTAAATCAAAACAGCGTTCAGTACTGTTAAGAAATCATTGTTATTGAGAAATCCAATGATTTTAATATCAGGAACATCATGGCCTTGACGATCAATAAATAAAATACCCGGTGGCCCAAATAACTTAAATCGTTTAAGTAGCGCGGTGTCATCCGGAGTGCCATCAGTGACATCAACCTCCAACAGAACCACATCTTTCAGTCGAGCTTGAACTTTGGCATCAGAGAACGTAAATCGATCCATTTCCTTGCAGGAAACACACCAATCAGCATGAAACCTGACCATGACGTATTTTTCTCTGGATAACTGAATCTGTTCATCCAGTTCAGCGATAGTTTTTACCCGCTGAAATGGCAGTGTTGCATAACTCGCAGGTCCCGCCTCCCCTGAACTTGTCGCATCTGCCAGATTAAGCTTTGAGAGTGGCTGCAGAACATCCCGGCCACCGGACAAAACGCCGATCAATAACGCAACACCAACCAGTAAAGCGATAACACCCACACCTTTGAGAAATTTCTGCACACCTGAGGCTCTTTCCGGCAATGGATCAATCGCATGCAAATAAATCGCCGAGATGATTAATAACACGGCCCATAACAACATGTACACCACTTCATTAATCAACGGGGAGATAATCCAAATTGCAACCGCAATCAGCAACACGCCAAAGAATCGCTTAATCGACTCCATCCATGCGCCAGCTTTCGGCAGTAAAGCGCCGGCTGATGTTCCCAATAGCAACAGTGGCACGCCCATACCCAGTGCCATGACAAACAATGCCGAACCGCCCAGAACCACGTCCCGAGTCTGGCTAATATATAGCAAAGCACCCGCCAGCGGCGCGGCGACACAAGGACCGACAATCAAAGCAGACAATGCCCCCATACCAAACACGCTGGTTAAATGCCCACCCTTCAACTGACCGGCTTCCTGGGATAACTTGGTTTGCAACGACCCGGGCAGTTGCAGCTCATAAAAACCAAACATGGAAAAGGACAATAACACAAACATCACTGCAAACGCGCCTAGTACCCATGCATTTTGCAAAGTCGCAGACAGCATTGCGCCCGATAATCCCGCCGCCACACCGATGATGGCATATGTAATTGCCATACCAAATACGTAAGCCAGTGCCAGAATAAATCCATGCCGCTTTGTTACGTTCTTGCCTTGATTGGCAATAATCCCCGATAGAATTGGAAACATCGGAAACACACAAGGCGTAAATGACAGAAATAAACCAACCACGAAGAACCCGGAGAGAATCAACCAGTAATTGCCGGTTTCAAACATACGCTCAATTTTGTACGATTCGGTTTCAATCGCGGGTGATCTGGACGGCATCTGAAACAACTCGGTGGTTGCATCAATTTCTGCTGCCGTAGCTTGACTACTCACTGCCTCGGCAACCGCTCCGATTGCTGCCTTTACTGCCGGTAATGTCAAATCAATCACTTTATGTATCGGTGCGTAACACACCCCCACCGGTTCATTACAACCCTGATAAGTTGCCTCCAGTGTCAGCGGCTCACTTGCCGAGCCTTCGCGCTTTAACGAAATGACCGCCTGAATTGGAGTGTAATATACCTCCGTATTACCAAAAGTCATGTCTTCTTTCATTTTGCCGGATGGCAACGTTACCTTTTCAATCGCCATGCCTTCTTGCTTGGGTTCAAAGGCAATTTTGTCGCGATACAGGTAATAATTCTTCGCGGGTGTCAAATGGGCAATTAACGTATTTCCGTCCCGCACTTCTACGGCGATCTTGAACGCCTCATCCGGTGGCAAAAGTTCTTGTGGATTACTTTGGCCCAGATTGATACCTAAGCCCTGTAATTTCTGAAACAAATTTAAAGATCCGCCTTCCTGAGCGAAAGCTTGCGGACAGGATAAACATAACATTAGTAGCAAAAGTTGGATTAATCGCATAGGTATCAGTATTATTTAGTCAGATAGGGTTGTTTCGTCGACGATCCACTGCAAATATGCAGGTAATCCGTCCAATATAGGAACCATAATTACTTCCGGAAGTTCATAAGGATGCACCTTCTTGATCAACTGTTCAATCCGTTCATAATATTGCCGCTGGGTTTTAATTAGCACTGGGGTTTCCTCAGCCGACTCAATGTTATCTTTCCAGCGATAAATCGAAACACACGGACTTAAGGTGTTAACACAAGCCGCCAAATGTTGATCGACTAAAGCCTCTGCCAACGCTAAGGCGCTTTCCTTATTGGGAAAATTGGTAATAACAAGTACGGGTTCCATGCATGTTATGCAGTTGCTGCAAAAAGATTAATATTACCCTGCATAGCACCTCCATTGACAAGTGATTTTGAATTCTTACGTTCTGGGCATACCCTGCCAATAGGCATATACTCTAAAAAATAATTTACCAAAAGGATCTTAACAAATGAAAGGATTATTTAATTTAGTAATAACACTCTCAATTATCACCCCGGTCACGATATTTTTTGGCTACATCATTATGGATGAAGGCGATCAATTCACCGCAGAGCATTACATGGTGACAGGACTCAGTACAATTCCGCTTATTTTCGCGCTACTGATTAAATTTTTGATGACGGGCGCAGAAAAGAACAACCAGTAATTGCTTTAGGATTCTATCACCATACCCTGTAATTGCTCACAAGCACGCTGGTAAGCCAGTCCGGCCACGGCCAGATCCCCAAGCGCCAACCCCCTGAACACAAAAGCGATTCGTTCATCTGTGCTTTGACGGCCAGTTGCACTGCCTATTACCAAATCAGTTAAATCACCACGCACTAACTCCGGATCAACCAACGGTTTAGGCATGCTGGCTTCTTGTTCCAAATCATCAACGATAATCTGGTCCAATGCTGGCATGCTCTCAGCCAGCCACGGTGCAGCCAAATCGGTCATAGTGACGAATGCGCCTGGTTTAAGCCAGCGCGCGTCTAGAAATGGAATCAGTTTTGGCGACAAGGTTACAGATGTAACAATCAAATCAGCATCTTGAATAGCTTCCTGTGCCGTTTGTGTCGCAACCACCAACAAGCCCATTTTTTCTGCGCTACGGCAAAATTTGTCGCGGCTGGCCGCGCTCCGTCCAAACACATTAATCTGTTTTAGCGGAAAAATTTCTGCCAGCGCTCGCAAGTGACTATGGGCTTGCACGCCGCACCCGATAAAAGCAGCAATAGAAGCATCAGGTTGTGCAAGCCGTTTGGCAGCGACCACACTCAATCCTGCCGTGCGTACTGCAGTAATCCAATTGCCATCAATGATCGCAAGTGGCAATCCGTTCCGGCTATCGAGTAAAGTCACCAATGCGTTAATGCTTTCTAATCCATACCTTGGGTTATCTGGATTGAGCACTAGCGCTTTGACAGCAAGAAATGGAGGGTCATCGGCTGCCGCTAATGTCGCCATCATGTATCTATCATCTGGCGGAGTAATCACAGCCTTAGGTGCATTCCAGGCCTTTTGTTGTGTTTTTGCAAATAGTAAATGCTCAATGCAGGCAGTGACATCATGTATGGTAAGTTGCAAGTCCTGCAGTGAACTTTGTGATAAGTAACGTATCGATGGCAACATCAGAATCCCTAATTTTAGAAAACTTAGCGGATGGTTAAATTAGCCATATTAACAATCAGATGCTATAATGTTGCCCCCACCGCAAGGACTAATAGCTTATATTTGAGGAATAATTTATGTCTCGCCCGATTCGCAATATCGCAATCATCGCTCACGTTGACCATGGTAAAACCACTATGGTTGATAAACTTCTGCATCAAGCCGGCACTTTTGCCGCACACCAGCAAATTTCCGAGCGTGTGATGGACTCTAACGATATTGAACGTGAGCGCGGCATTACCATTTTAGCCAAGAATTGTGCTATTGACTACGAAGATATTCATATCAATATCGTCGATACCCCTGGCCATGCGGACTTTGGTGGTGAGGTCGAACGTGTGTTGTCAATGGTCGACGGTGTATTACTACTCGTTGATGCGGTTGAAGGACCGATGCCGCAAACCCGTTTTGTCACCAAAAAAGCTCTCGCGCTGGGTTTACGTCCGATTGTTGTCGTCAATAAGATTGATCGGCCTGGCGCGCGCGCCGGTTGGGTAGTAGATCAAACATTTGATCTGTTCGATAAATTGGGCGCCAGTGAAGAACAACTTGATTTTCCTATTATTTATGCTTCGGCATTAAATGGATTTGCCACCTTAGATATTGATAAGCCGAGCACCGACATGCGTCCGTTGTTCGACACTATCCTCAAATATGTACCCGCTCCTGTAGGTAATCCTGATGAGCCACTGCAACTGCAAATCAGCGCGCTCGACTATTCCAGTTTCGTCGGCCGCATTGGTATTGGCCGCATTCACCGCGGTAAACTGAAACCCGGTCAGGAAGTCATGGTGCTGACAGGCGACAAACCACCGAAAAAAGCGAAAGTTAATCAGGTGCTCGGTTTCCGTGGTTTGGAGCGGATACAAATGAAAGAAGCTTTGGCCGGCGATATCGTACTGATTAACGGCGTGGAAGAACTCAGCATTGGCACTACGCTGACCGATATCGATCAACCGGAAGCGCTACCAATCCTCTCTGTGGACGAACCAACCCTGACCATGACATTCCAAGTCAACACCTCGCCATTTGCCGGCCAGGAAGGAAAATTCGTCACCAGCCGCCAGTTACGCGAGCGCTTAGAAAAAGAACTGTTGATCAATGTTGCCCTGAGGATGGAGGACACCAATGAAACCGACTCGTTCCTGATTTCAGGGCGCGGTGAACTGCACCTGACTATTCTGCTGGAAAATATGCGCCGCGAAGGTTACGAACTAGCTGTCTCTCGTCCGCATGTCGTGATTCGTGAGATTGACGGCGTTAAATGCGAACCGTTTGAAATGCTCACCGTTGATGTAGATGAAGCAAATCAAGGTGCAGTAATGGAAGCTTTGGGCTCGCGCCGCGGCGATTTACAGGATATGGTATCGGATGCTAAAGGACGTGTGCGGCTAGACTACCGTATTCCTGCGCGTGGCTTGATCGGCTTTCAATCAGAATTCATGACCATGACACGCGGCACCGGCTTGATGAGCCATGTATTTGACGAATTCGCGCCAATGCGCCCGGAAATTCCACCACGCAGAAACGGTGTACTCATTTCAGCTGAACAAGGAGAAGCCGTTGCGTATGCTCTATGGAAACTACAAGATCGCGGCCGCATGTTCGTCAGCCCAGGAGACCGTCTTTACGAAGGCATGGTGATCGGTATCCACACCCGCGACAATGATCTGGTGGTCAACCCAATCAAAGGCAAGCAATTAACTAATATTCGCGCTTCGGGAACCGATGAAGCGGTCACATTAATTCCACCGATTCAACTCACGCTAGAATCAGCGATTGAATTCATTGCCGATGATGAGCTGGTAGAAATTACACCGAAAACGATTCGAATTCGTAAGCGTCATCTGCTGGAGCATGAACGTAAACGCGCATCCCGCGTTGCAGCGTAAACACCCAATTTTAGAAGCGGGTGACATCCATCACCCGCTGTATCCTTATGGCAAAGTCACTGAAATAAAAACACCAGCGTGATCAGATACGCTTGCCTGATCTGGATCAACTAGGGTGTTAAATACCACTCGGCTTTCACGTAAATTCTTTGCCTGATTCATAAAAATATAGTCAATGCGCCTGGCAGATCCCCCAGCATCCAACGTCGAAACTCCTTTTGTACAATGTGCGTCGGCTTGTTTAGTATTCGTACATAGACTGTCCAGTGGCCTATTCTGCGCATAAGCATCAATAAAACCAGCACTGACAATCCTGTCATAGAAAATCCCCTCTACAAAAGGATCTACGCGAAATCGGTCGATATTAAAGTCGCCACCAAGAATTGCAATATTACCACTTGGAAAAGATGTTTCTAATTCACTAATGAATGGCAGCATAACATTTAACTGAGCATCCAGCTGATCCGCTGTACATGTGGCGCAAAGATGTGTGTTATAAATATTCAGTTTACTAGTATTGGGGATATTGATGCGTGTCATCATGACATTTCTTGGCAATCTAATATCATGTCCGCGAAAATTCAATTCAGTCGCATGCGGCAAGCGCTTAGTCGTCCTAAAATCAATTTCACAACGACTCAATATCGCATTGGCCACGCCTATCACACCCGGTAATCCAATTTCAAAAGATGTGTACAAATCATAATCACGTTTACGCACGAGGAGCTTCTTCTGCAAATCTTCTGCGCTATTTTCAGTATGAGCTAATGCGCCTCCAACCACTTCTTGAAGCAGAATGACATCGACCGGAGTTTTCTCTGCAAATTCTGCAACCGCTTCCAGACGCTGCTCACGTGTTTCAATTTCCTTGAACAGAAGATTGACAGATAGGACGTTTAGATAGCCACGGCTAGCAACATCGTCACATTGCACCCGTGGTTCTTCACCGCCACCACCGCTTTTAGCACAACCAGACAACACAATAATGCTAAAAATTATGAAAAAAAGTAGGTTTTTCATGATTTAATCTCCTGATAACACTACAAACAGGCTTTTCATTTCAAGCTTGTTTGCTAAGCTAGAGTCAATCTAAATGTCAATATTCGTCGCACGTAGCGCATTCTTCTCAATAAATGCACGGCGTGGCTCAACCACATCACCCATCAACGTGGTAAAAATTTCATCGGTTAATATACTATCTTCAATCTGAGTACGTAACAGGCGGCGATTTTCCGGATCCATCGTGGTTTCCCACAATTGACTTGGGTTCATTTCTCCCAAGCCTTTATAACGCTGCACGTTCAACCCTTTTTTCGCTTCCTCCAGCAACCATTCCAATGCGTATTTGAATTCACTAACAAACTGCTTACGCTCGCCACGTTGAATATAAGCGCCTTGACTCAGCAAACCTTCAAATACCTGTGCGGTTTTCTGGATTTGCGCATAATCGCCGCTCTCGACAAAATCATTATCCAAGTAGCTGGTCAGCACATTACCATGTGACATACGCATAATTTTCAATCGATAACGTTCGTGCACGTCATCGTATTCCGCAGCGATTTCCACATCCTTAATACGTGCGGCCAAACGGGCTGCACTGTCGATCGCCGCTTGTTCATTGTGCAAATCAACATCTGGCTGGCGTAGCAACGCGTGCATTACGTTACTATCAATCATCTGACTCATGCGCTCGATAACCGCCTCTGCCAGAATGTATTCATTGGCAATTTTTTCCAGTGTTTCACCGCTCAAAGAGGGTCTTTCTTCGCCGGAATGCAGCTCAGCATCGGTCAATGCGAGGCTAAGCAAGTGTTGTTTTAATTCATGATCATCTTTGACGTAGCGTTCTTTTTTACCATGCTTGATTTTATACAAAGGCGGTTGTGCGATATAAATATGGCCGCGCTCAATCAGTTCGGGCATTTGCCTGTAAAAGAACGTCAGCAGCAGGGTGCGGATATGCGAACCATCCACGTCCGCATCAGTCATGATAATGATGCGGTGATAACGCAGTTTGTCCGGATTGTATTCATCCTTACCGAAACCCGTACCCAGCGCAGTGATTAAGGAAATGATTTCCTGCGACGAAATCAGCTTGTCAAAACGTGCTTTTTCGACATTCAGTATTTTGCCCTTGAGTGGCATGATTGCTTGAAACTTGCGGTCACGTCCCTGTTTAGCGGAACCGCCGGCGGAATCACCCTCGACCAGGTAGAGTTCGCACAGCGCTGGGTTCTTCTCCTGACAATCAGCCAGTTTTCCAGGTAATCCCATACTGTCGAGCACACCTTTGCGGCGCGTTAATTCGCGAGCTTTTCGGGCAGCTTCACGTGCCCTGGCAGCGTCGATAACTTTATTGCAAATGGTTTTGGAATCAATCGGGTTTTCCAGTAAAAACTCGGAAAGCTTTTGCGTCACGACTTCTTCCACCACCGGACGTACTTCTGAAGACACCAATTTTTCCTTGGTTTGCGACGAAAATTTAGGTTCAAACAGTTTCACCGATAATACGCACGATAAACCTTCGCGCATGTCATCGCCAGAGGTTTCAACTTTGACCTTTTTGGCCAGTTCGTTTTTTTCGATATAATTGTTGAGCGTGCGTGTCATTGCGGCACGTAGCCCGGTCAGATGTGTTCCACCGTCTTTTTGCGGAATATTGTTGGTAAAACATAACACTTGCTCGGTGTAGCTGTCATTCCATTGCATCGATACCTCGACGGCAATATTGTCCTTTACACCCGCTGCATAGAAAATACTCGGATGCAGCGCCGTCTTACTGCGATTGATGTATTCAACAAAGTTTTTGATACCGCCGGTAAAGGCGAATTTTTCATCCTTGCCGGTACGTTGATCAATCAGATGGATTTTTACTCCGTTATTAAGAAAAGAAAGCTCACGTAAGCGCTTGGCGAAAATATCATAATGATATTCAATGTTGCCGAAAATTTCCTTGCTGGCCAGGAAATGTACTTCCGTACCGTGCCGTTCACTTTCTCCCGTAACTTCCAGCGGTTTGACTGGAACACCCATCCGAAATTCGATCTGGTGCATTTTTCTGTCGCGTCTGATAGTGAGTTTCAACCATTCCGATAATGCATTGACTACCGATACGCCAACCCCATGCAAGCCACCAGAAACTTTGTATGAATTGTCGTCAAATTTTCCTCCGGCATGTAATTCCGTCATGACGATTTCTGCTGCGGAGCGCTTCATTTCATCATCCTGCTTGATCCCGGTAGGGATGCCTCGACCGTTATCCAACACACTGACTGAATTATCCGGATGAATCGTGACGGTTATTTCGTCGCAATGACCGGCTAATGCTTCATCGATAGCATTATCGACCACTTCAAACACCATGTGATGCAAACCTGTACCATCGCTGGTGTCGCCGATATACATGCCAGGACGTTTACGTACGGCATCCAAGCCTTTGAGTATTTTGATGCTTTCAGAATCGTAATCAGTTGGATTTTCTTTCGGTACATGGGGATTTTGATCACTCATTAGTAGGATACTTTATGAAATTTACAGATAACGATTCAAGGGTCGCGGTTTTTGTTGATTTTGGCACGGTTATTATTAAATCCTCATTGGCATTACGATGTATTTAAATATTTCATTTCCAGGTATTGTCATTAAAACACTACTATTGGCATTTTCAAAGGCGCATCGTACGGTTTCACTCGTAACATTGTTTAATAAATCCATCAAATAGGTAATGTTCAGGCTGATGTCCACTTGGTCTTCTTGATAGTTGATTTCCAGTTCTTCTTCAGCTTCTTCCTGTTCATTATTCTTGCAGACAATGCGTAAATTATTTTCATCGACGATTAAACGCACGCCGCGAAATTTATCACTTTGATTTGATAGAATGGAAACCCGCTGCAAAGCTTGCAAAAAGATGAGCCGATTAATTTCAAATAGTTTGTTGTTTCTAGTTGGAATAACCCGATTGTAATCCGGAAACTTTCCATCGATAACTTTAGATGTCAGAATTATATCTGAAAAAGAAAACCTGACCTTATTTTGGAAATATTCTATCTTGATCAAGTCTTCGCTGTCATTGAGTAATTTGGATAGTTCAAAGACTGCTTTGCGCGGAAGAATAACTTCTTGCTTTTTCTGCGTCTTATCTAAACTTGTTGAAATATAAGCAAGGCGATGACCATCAGTACCAACACTGATCAGTTGCTTACCATCGATCAACAGCAAAAGTCCATTCAAATAATAGCGGATATCCTGTTGAGCTACCGCAAACTGAACCAGATATAAAAGATTCTTGAATTCTTTTTGCTTGAGTGTAATAACGCTGTCTGATTCCGGTTCTTTGGTTACTTCGGGAAAATCTTCCGCAGGAAGAATTTGCAGACTGAATGCGCTTTTACCGGATTTAACCTGTAAGTGATCATCTTTCCGCGTTAATGTTACCTCGGTATCGGATGAAAGCGAACGCAGAATATCCTGAAGCTTTTTAGCAGAAACTGTAAAAGCAAAATCTTTTTCAAGAGAAAGGTTTTCCGCAGTCTCTGTTTTGATTTGTATTTCCAGATCAGAGGTCAAAAAAGAAGTCTTTTCTTGATTTTGTTTAATCAGAACGTTTGATAGGATGGGTAACGTTTGTCGACGCTCTACAATGCCAGTTACAGTTTGTAGTGGTTTTAGCAGTGTGTCTCGGTTAGTTTTTATTAAAAGCATTGCATTGTATTTTGTATTGATATAAAAATAGTAATAATTAGATAATGTCTTTAATACGTCTGTATAGTTTTTTTATTTATAATAATTTCAACAAGATAGAATCATTTTTTTGTCTGTATGATAAAGGTATGGAGACTGGATAAATTGTGGATAAAAATAGCAGATTTTTATCCTAGGCAGTTATACACAATTTGTTAAAAAGTTATCAGCCTCTTAAAATGAGTATCAAAGCGTTAAAATCCCGACTTATATGGGGATCAGAAATACGCAATTCGTTAATTTTGCGGTAGCCGTGTAATACGGTAGTATGGTCTCTGCCACCAAAAGCTTCTCCAATATCAGGTAGGCTTAGTGAAGTCAGCTCTTTAGCAATAGCCATTGCCATTTGTCTCGGCCTTGCAACGACACGTGAACGTTTTTTTGAATACATTTCAGAAACTTTAATCTTATAGTAGTCAGCAACGGTTTTTTGAATATTTTCAATTGAAATTTGACGACTTTGTACCGCAAGCAAATCTTTTAATGCATCTTTTGCCAGATCAAGTGTTATGTCCTGATTGACAAAACGTGAGAAAGCCAACACGCGTTTCAATGCGCCTTCCAGCTCACGTACATTTGAACGAATATGTTTAGCGATAAAGAAAGCGACATTTTCATCCAATCGCATTTTTTCTATTTCAGCTTTTTTTAAAAGAATTGCGACCCGCATTTCCAGTTCAGGGGGTTCCACCGCTACGGTTAATCCCCAGCCAAAGCGCGAAACCAAACGCTCTTCCAGACCAGTAATTTCTTTGGGATAAGTGTCGCAGGTGATGATGACTTGTTTATGTGTTTCAATGAGAGCATTAAATGCGTAGAAAAATTCTTCCTGAGTGCGATTCTTTCCGCCAAAAAATTGTACGTCATCAACTAGTAATAGGTCCAATGAATGGTAGTAAAGTTTGAACTTGTCAAAAGCTTTGTGTTGATAAGCACTGACAACATCGGAGACGTATTTTTCTGCATGAACATAGCGAATCTTTGCACCTTTGTTGTTTTCTTGCACAAAGTTACCGATCGCTTGAATTAAATGTGTTTTCCCAAGACCTACACCGCCATAGATAAAAAGCGGGTTATAGGCAACTCCTGGAGATTCCGCCACTTGTATAGCCCCGGCTCGTGCTAATTGATTCGCTTTTCCGGTTATAAAGCTATCAAAGGTGAAGTTGGGATTTAATCCATTAAGATTTTTTTTAGCAGGATGATGAACAGTTTTAGATTCCGGTGTAGTTTCATTAGAGCTGGGTGTGGAGTCTAATACCTGATTCAATGTATTATTTTTGGTTTTTGTTTGATCAGCAAGTTTCAGATGGAATTGAATATTTTTGTCAAAATAGGTTTTTGCCATACTTTCTATGTGCACGATAAAGTTATCTGCGACCCATTGTGATACAAAACGATTAGGTGCGATCAGTACAACTTTATTATCACTATTTAATGCAAGATCAATTTCCAAGGGTTTGATCCAGGTGTTAAATTGTTGCGCATTGAGTTCTTTTTGAAAATGATCCAGGCAGGATAGCCAAAAAGTGTTCAGTGATTGCATCATTTTTTGTTCTTTATTTGTCTGGTTTGAAAAAATAGTCATCATGCTATGTTTGTTACAAAAAAACCTGATGTTAGATTTCTAGGTTATCGATCAATCGTGTGTTTTCAAGCCAAGCTGCGCCTAAAACGACTAAATCTTGATCTGATGCCTGTGCAAATAAAAGTGTATTGCGGTTATGGGTACTGATGTAATCAACTTTCCAGCCGTGTTGCTCCAGGTTGTTGACAGCATTATGCTGCAATCTCTGAAAATTCTTACAACCGGAACAAATTTCTTGTTTGATCTGCAAAAGCGATTGGTAAAGCCTGCAAGCTTCTGCATGTTGTGCTTCATTTAAATACTGATTGCGTGAGCTTAATGCTAAACCATCTGGCTCTCGAATAGTTTCACTCGCAATAATTTCTATGGGTAAATTTAATTGTTGTACCATTTTACGCACTATATGCAACTGCTGATAATCCTTTCTGCCGAATACAGCGAGGTCAGGTTGGATAATATTGAATAATTTCAATACAATCGTTGCAACACCACGAAAAAATCCTGGTCGAAATTCTCCTTCCAAGATATCTGCTACAGGGGGTAATGCTAACAAGAATTCTTGTGGCGTTGGGAAAAGAATTTTTTCATCAGGTGCAAAAACTATCTTGACATTTTGTGCCGACAGCGTCCTGCAATCTTCTTCGAATGTTCGAGGGTAACGTTCGAAATCTTCATGAGGCTGAAATTGCAATCGGTTGACAAAAATACTGACAACAATGCAATCAGATAATTGATTGGCTTGATCAATCAGAGCAAGATGCCCTGCGTGTAAATTACCCATCGTTGGAACGAAAGCAATTCTTTGCTCTCGACGAAGATTTTTACGTAATTCTGAGATATCGGTAATTATTTTCACGCGATATTATTCAGTTAAAATTGATGTTCAGTACTTGGAAATTGTTCGGTTTTAACTGCAGCAACATAATTTTCTACTGCCTCTTGAATATTTTGAGCATCCGCCATAAAATCTTTTATGAAGCGTGGTTTTTTTCCTTGAAATAAACCCAACATATCGTGTAATACCAGAACTTGTCCGGAGCAATTATTGCCCGCGCCAATGCCGATGGTAGGAATGGAAAGAGTCTGGGTGATTTTTTTAGCCAGTTTCGCCGGTATGAGTTCCATTACCAGCATACTTGCACCGGATTTTTCCAGACTTTTTGCATCATCCAACATCAACTTGGCGGATTTTTCTGAATTACCTTGTAATTTATAGCCACCCAGTTGATGAATGGATTGCGGTGTCAAACCGATATGCGCGCAAACGGGTATGCCGCGTTGGGTTAAGAACTGAATGGTATCAGTCATGATGTGACCGCCTTCGATTTTCACAATGTGCGCGCCAGCAGCGATAATTTTGCAAGCATTGCTGAAAGCTAGCTCTGGCGATATCTGATAAGTGCCGAAGGGCATATCAGTGATAATCAGTACCTTGTCAGTGCCCTGTGCAACGCAGCGGGTGTGATAAATCATATCATCGAGCGTGACTGATAATGTGGTGTTTTCACCTTGTAAAACATTTCCCAATGAATCACCGACTAGTAGCACATCTACGCCTGAGTTTTCTAGAATGGTTGCGAAAGTTGCATCGTAACAGGTCAGAACGGCGATTTTCTCATTGTTCTCAACCATTTTTTGCAGCGTTGTGAGTGAGGTTCTCATACTCTATTTCAATAGTGGCAAATAGTTTTATGACAAAATCTGATTTAGGTTATAAGATTTTATCCATTGATTTTTAGTAATTTTTGATCTTTACATGCAGCAAGTAATGGCGCAATGTGACCGTATCCTGGGATCTGACAATCTGGAGCAATTTCTATCAAGGGCTGTAGTACGAATGCGCGTTGGGTCATACGTGGATGCGGTATGGTCAGCTCGCCATCCTGGTATTGCAATGTATCATACAGCAAAATATCGAGATCCAGAGTCCGTGGTGCGTTCAACGATTCACGTAAGCGACCTTGCTTATGTTCGATAGTCAGTAACGCAGTCAGTAAATCCAATGGTGCGAGCTCAGTTTTAATCTGTGCCACTGCATTGATGAAATCAGGTTGATCCAGCCGCCCGATCGGAGTGCTTTGATACAAAGACGAGCGTTTTATTAGTTGCGTGCCAGGAAGCTGTTCCAATTCATCAAAAGCATGTTGTACCTGAAAAACCGGAATTTCCAGATTGCTTCCTAAAGCGATAAAAGCCAATCCTTTATTTATTAGCATGAAATGTACAATTAAGTGCCTGAGTTGTCTATCGGGTTTTCGGAGGTGATAACAGAATTGGACGAAGGTTTTTTATGGCTACGTTTTCTTCGCCCTTTTTTGATGGCTGTTTGCTTGGGCAGCATTTTTTCTCGTTCGGAATTATCTGCGGATAGAAAGGCTTTCCACCATTCTCCGAACTCAATGCTGAGTTCACCGCTTTCACAGCGTAATAGCATAAAATCATAGGCGGCGCGGAAACGTGGATGTGCAAGTAAGCGGAAAGGTTTACGCCCGACACGGGCTTCGAATCGCGGTTGCATTGCCCATATTTCTTGTATTACTGCATCAAAACGGCGGGGTACCGCCAATTTTTTATGTTGTAGCGAAAGAATATGATCCATTGCTTTAAATAAAGCGGGCAATGGTTTTTCCCCGGATGCCTGGAGTGAATTCCAGTATGCCAGCACTTCATGCCATAACAATATGGCAAAAAGGAATCCGGGTGAGACCGGTTTATTCTGTCTGACCCGTTCATCCGTATTTTTCAGTGCAATAGTGATAAAACGCTCGCCTAAGGGCTGTTCCAAGATCACATCAAGCATAGGTAAAAGGCCATGATGCAAGCCACGCGCGCGCAGTTCAACAACACAAGTCAAAGCATGCCCCGACAATAGCAATTTTAGCATTTCATCAAACAGGCGAGACGGCGGGACATTTTGCAGTAAAGGTGCCAGATCGCCAATTGGCTTAGCGGTTTCTGTATCAATTTGCATATCTAGTTTTGCTGCTAAACGAACTGCTCGTAACAAACGCACGGGATCTTCCCGGAAACGCTGTACTGGATCGCCGATAATACGCATTTTTTTGGCTTTAATATCGTCGTAGCCGTTCAGGTAATCTAAAATTTCTTCTTTGGCGGGGTCGTAAAACAACGCGTTGACGGTAAAATCACGGCGCTTCGCGTCTTCTTCCTGACTACCAAAGACATTGTCATGCAACAAGCGGCCATGCTGGTCGATCGATTGAATCGACGCAGGACCATCATCATCCGATGACGGTCCTCGAAAAGTGGATACTTCCACGGTTTCAGAGCCGCACATTACATGTACCAGGCGAAAGCGTCGTCCTATAATGCGCGAGCGCCGAAAAATTTTGTGGATTTCTTCAGGTGTTGCATTGGTTGCAATATCGAAATCTTTCGGCACCAATCCTAATAACAAATCACGTACCGCGCCCCCGACGAGATAAGCCGAAAAACCAGCCTGTTGTAAATTGAGGGCGGTTTTTAATGCGCATGGGGTGATCTGGTGACGTTGGATTCCATGGTGTTTGCTAGAAATAATACTCAGCTTTACGAGCGATTCGGAAGCAGTTGCTTTGCGGCTGAATACCTTGCTAAGAAATTTACGGATCATTGCGATGATTGAAAGTATTCAATGCTAATTTATTAAGTTAACGAATAACCGTTTTGTATGACGTGTGGCATCATATCAAGCATGTAAAATTGATGAAGCTGGCCGATAAGCCGGGTTCTGTCGTGGACAGTCATTCCTCTAGTTGCACAGTTACCTGTGCACTCAAGCAACCTACCCGCAGGCTCCGCGAGCCACATCATTGCCTGCCTATTTGGTCTTGCTCCGGATGGAGGTTGCCGCGTTTCACCGTAACTGAATACGCTCGTCTCTGTGGCCCTGTTCCTCACCTCGCGGTGGACGGCCGTTAGCCGTCATCCTGCTCTGTGGAGCCCGGACTTTCCTCCCCCTTGAGTTCAAAAGAAGAACACAAAGCGGCGACTGTCTGTCCAGCTTCGTCGACTATTCTATCATTTGCAAAAATGATCGGTTGGAGAAATAATTTATCAGTGACTGTTGTGCTTGTCTTCAAAATCACCTGATTTGATATTTACTGCAAAGCATGCTTCCATGTTCAACTTAATTTGTTTTTCCAGTAGATTGTTACTCTCCTATCACAACCGATTACATTTATGCTATTGAAATCCTTACTCAGTTTAAAACTGTT
>NZ_JALHQJ010000018.1 GCF_022842015.1 Nitrosomonas sp.
AGGCCGCTGACACAGCGGCAATTGCAACGCAATAGCTTAATTTCTAAAGCTCGGTATGTTGTGGAGCGAACCTTTGGTAGCCAAGCACGCTGGTTTGGAGCCAAGGTGCTGCGTTACCGTGGCAAAGCCAAAGCACATGCCTGGCATATTTTACAAGCCATGGCATACAACCTGAAAAGGTTACCCAGATTGTATGTTAATAGGCAGATACCATTACAATCATAGGAGAAATGCGTATTCTGAGCCGATAATGATCAATGAAAGTGATTGTTCGCGTGATTTCAGCAAAGAAATTACTAAAAAATACCCTGATATTCACATAACAATCAGAAATTGTAACGAATTTTATAATTCGTTGGATTTTGCAAAGGTCTCATCAAGTTTAGCGCAGCATCTGGATTGGGGAAGCTATTGTCATGTTGCGTGGTTTTTCGCACTTCCTTCCTTGTTAAGGTGCTCAATCCAGTTGGCGGTATAGAACATACGACGCAGTTGTACAGGATCGACTAATTACGTGATTTCTTGTTAAAATAAGATCTTACATGTCTACTCCAGACGCAATTAAATTTACATTATCTTATTTTCTGCAATAGAGCCTTTCCTCTTGGGTTAAGGCTTGTTCTTGCGATGATTCTTTGTAGTCAGCAGTAAATTAAAATCCATTAATTTCACCTTCGCGGCGAGGGTCTGCGCCACCTTCGAGTCCAGTTTTTGCGTCGATACGAATCGCGTGCAGGCCGCTGGTTTGATCTTTGAGCGTAATGCGGTGGCCCCGTTTGCGCAGTCGCGACAGTGTTGATTCATCAGCGTGACCACTTTCCATTTCTACGCCATATCCCATAGCAACAATATGCCCATTGGCAATCGCTTCGGCTACGGGTAATTTCTCGGCCAAAATGTGATAAAGGCTGCTGGCAACGTAATTGATAATCCTTGTGCCGCCGGGACTGCCGATCGCCAATAGCGCTTTGTCATCTTTGAAAACGATGGTTGGCGCCATTGATGAGCGCGGGCGCTTACCAGGCTGAACGCGATTAGTGACCAGTGCACCATCAATATCTTTTGGCGTAAAGGAAAAATCAGTAAGCTGATTGTTCAATAAAAAGCCGCCGACCATGATTCGCGAACCAAAGGCGGTTTCAATACTGCTTGTCATACTTACCACATTACCAGCGACATCGACAATGCTCAGATGCGTGGTGGAAGGAAGTTCTGGTGAATCGCTGCTAAGGCGAGGCTCAGCGCCTGGCGGTAAGCCGGCATTCGCCGTGCCAAGCACTGTGTTGTTACTGATCAACTTAGCGCGTTGCTGAAGATAATCGCGATTGATCATGCCTTGCGTGGGTACACTGACAAAAGCAGGATCTCCCACATAGGCGTTACGGTCAGCAAATGCCAGCTTGGAGGCTTCAATAAAACCGTGCTGCCAGTCGGCACGCTCGCCATAGTGGATTTCGTAAGCTTCCAGCAGACCAAGAATCGCCAGTATCGTGATGCCACCTGAAGATGGCGGTGGGGCGCCGCAAATACGATAAATCTGGAACTGTCCACAAACGGCTTTGCGCTTTTCAGGTTGATACGCGGCCATATCTGAGAAACTGAGGTGACCGGCTCGATTGGGATCATGCTTCACCGCCTGGACGATCTGTTTAGCCAGTCTGCCCCGATAAAAATCGGCGGCGCCCAGGATAGCAAGCCGTCGTAGCGTTTGTGCGTAGGCTGGATTTTTCAGCAAACTCCCTTCGGACTTGGGTTGCCACCCTGTTTCAGTCTGGCTGTAAAAATAATTACGGATTTGCGGATTCACCGCCACTTTAGGCATGCGGCTGAGCAAAATATGTAACCGTTCAGAAATGGCAAAACCTTGCTCGGCTAGAATAATAGCGGGTTGGAATAAATTTTCCCATGGCAGCTTGCCATGTTCCTTGTGGCTGGCCTCCAGCATTGCCACAACTCCAGGCACACCTACCGAATGACCACCAATAACAGCACTAAAAAAATCCATTGGCTCGCCATCGGCATTCAAGTAATGAGTCTCTGACACTGATGCAGGCGCGGTCTCCCGGCCATCCCAGGCGACCAGTTCGCCGCTCTTTGCGTGCCAATGCAGCATAAATGCGCCACCACCAATTCCCGATGACTGTGGCTCGACAAGACCCAGTACCAATTGCGCGGCAATAGCGGCGTCAACTGCAGAGCCGCCTTGGCGTAGAATCTTAGCAGCAGCGCGGCTGGCGTGTGGATTGGCAGTGACAGCCATCGCTTTACTAAAGTTGCCTGACTTGATTGCACCAAAGCCACTGGCAGCCTCGGGTGCTATGATGGGATCGCTGGCATAAGCTAATACGCCGTAAAGACACAGAACAGAAAAATACAGCGGTTTTATATCCAACCAGCGCATTCCATTCCTCCGATGATTGATAATTAAAGTTTACTCAAAACTAATGAGTACATTGATGCCTGTTGGTGTCATTTTTTGAATGAAAAGCTGCAAACTAATCTGCGATATAGAATTGCTTCTGTAATATGCTTCAATACAAGCAGATTAAAACTGCTTGTATTGAATTGTGATTTTACTGCAATCCAGATTCCAAATATTCTTGTCTATTTGAGTATCAACCTCGAGTTACGCGGATGGTATAGGATCCTGTCCCAATAGGCGAGTAGTGTCTTACACGCACGAAATACTCTCCAGGTAGGAGTTGCCGACGGATCAGGGCATTGAAGGAAACCCCTTCATCGTCATTGCTGGCAATTTCCGGTACCTGGCTATTCGGCCCGTGCAAACTCATGAAGGTATCCGTCGTTCCACTTGTTTGGATGGTGTAGATGGCATCAGTGGTTATAGTAAATCGGTACACATCACTTTCGTTTGCTGCGGAAATAGTCGCACTGATACTTGCGCCATCCACAACGAGCTCGGGGATAGGGATTGGAGTGGGACTGGGGCTAGTATCAGCGGATCGAACGGCAACTGCATAATTTCCTGTTGTGCTCGAACTATAAAGCCGAATACGCAGATAATAAGTGCCCGCCGAAAGATTTCGTGTGATTTGTGAATTAAAATTTTCACCCGCATCATCGTCTGAAGCCACTTCGATGTTCGGATCATTAGGACCAAACAGCGTCATGAAGGTATCGGACGATCCGTTGGTGTACATAGTGTAAGGGCCGAAGGATGGGATTTCGAACCGGAAAACATCAGTTTCTCCTGCAGTTCCAATATCAGCCTGGGCTGGACCGGCTCCAACAACAATGAGCGGTATGGATGGTTGAGGCTGAAGGACAGAATCATCGTATTCAATACCCAAAGCGATACTGTCTAGCACATCAATAGGACGTGAGCCGATTGGTCCTAAAGGCGTATTATTCATTGGATCGGTCAAATTCTGTCCAAAAGGACCACCGTTTGCTGGCAAATAGCCTTGATTCGGGAAGCGTATTTGCCATTCATGCCAGATCTTATCCACCATGCAATGATGCATAAAGAACACCGGATCATTTGGAGAGGTCATCGGCAGCATTGAGCCACCGACCCAGACATGTCCTCGATTGTGAAGATTTGGGCCGATCCAGCC
This sequence comes from Nitrosomonas sp., assembly GCF_022842015.1. Lineage (GTDB taxonomy): Bacteria > Pseudomonadota > Gammaproteobacteria > Burkholderiales > Nitrosomonadaceae > Nitrosomonas. The sequence goes on from NZ_JALHQJ010000018.1 coordinate 3,579, forward strand.
TTCCACTTGATTACGGAAGCTTGGATTGCTGTTTATGTTCCAGGAGGGCATGTCATAAGGCGTGACAGCCATGACTTGATCAATTTCAGTTTGAGTGGGTAAAGTTGGCAGTCCGTTTTGACCAAAAGCGCGCATGAGTGGGCCAGCCGGCAATCCGCTGGAATTGATGACAGTCCATTGGCCAGTGCGGAATGGCCCGGTCTGAACGACCCCGCCAGCATCTCCATTTCCCCCCAGCAGATTGTCATCCCACATGGAGGCATTAGCTCCTCCCGAAGGCCAGTTCCAGTAGGGTATCCCGAGATTTGAATTGCCTGAGACGCGCTGAAGTTCCCGTTCGAGATCAAAAATAAAACGGCGGTGCCAGGGCAGGAAGGCAGGACATCGGTGAATAGCGCTCATAATTGCATTTGCATGCCTGAGAACAAATTGATCATAGATGCCTTCTGCTTTCAAAGCTTGAATGGCGGTAACGAATTCTGTTCGTTCGGCAATAGTCAGGGTATTTGCATCTTTTCTGATAGCCATGAGAATTTCCTCCTTCTCTCAGTCTGTTTAATCTACTCTTTTACATGGGAAAATTCGACAGTATGTTGGATGATTGCCCGAGCCAGTTCCAATAACGAATCATATTGGGTATAGGGCAGATATTTCGAAGAAAACTTATTTTTTGCCCTATCATGTTGGTAATCAATTAATTTTCCATTGATGAACAGGTGGATATCATCCTTTATCTCAATTTCGCAATCTTCAAAGGTTTCTTTATAATTTGCCATGTTGTGAACTCCTTATTTTGATAATGAAACTTGTCTGTCTTTTGTATAGAAAAGAATTTTTACTGTGTTAACCTCTACAACTTTTGAACAATTCGTTAATAAATAACATTGTCTTCATTCGTTATTCAGTCACCTCGCATTGTAATTTCGAAGTTGTTATATTTTCAATATGGCGCCCACGTCCATGAATCGCAGCGGATAGATCAACAAAGTATCCATCCAGCTTATCGTAATTTAAATTTGCAAACCCCAGCGTCCTCGGAAAATCTGATATTGCACCTTTCGATTCTTTTGTCGTTGTAGCCAAGAGTTCTAAGCTTATAGTTCCTTTAGAATAGGAGGACTCATATTTTCCTGATTTTGTTATATTCTCAACCATAAAGCATCCCTCATAACGAGCCTTCAGGTTAAAAGTGCCTGCTTTCGTAATGACCAACATTCCAGAACGAAGAGTCGGTACCCCTGTGCAATTATTTGTGTTTGCTGAGCTTATGTTACAAGTCATGTTTTTTAAATTGAAAGGCTCCTGTGACATTGCCGCAGGATTTTCCTGAATGAATATCGCGATACCCATGAGAATCATAGCAAATGGTTTCATGGCACCTTATCCTTGATAGGCCAGTAAAATCCGAACACTTGATTACCGATCCTGAAACTCATTTTCCTCTTTGCTTTTAGATTTGGCAACACTAGGCTTACAAGTGCCGTACAAATTAAAAAATCGTCGACTGATCATTATTGCTGATGCTTATGTGCGGTAGCGGACAGATCATTTTTAATTCACTCGTAAGGATTCAAATAAATATGTGCTTGATAAACTATCCATGACTTCAATAGAATATAAATACAGCTTATAGGCTGGAATAGAAAATTAAGGAGAACTTATGATAATTGCAGATAAAAGCAAACAAAACATTTTAATTAAGGGAATCATTATGACCGCTGGTTTGGTCGTTCTTTATGGTTTGGCAGGTTGCCAGCAAGAGGGACCAGCGGAGAAAATGGGAGAAAATATTGATCGCTCAATTGAAAATGCCGAACAAAAAATGGAACAAATTACAGAACAAGTCGGTAAAGAAGTTAGCGAAGCACGTAATTCGATAGCGGATCAGGTCGAAGAAAGTATTCAGTACCTTGATGACTCAGTTGTAACTTCAAATGTGCAGGCGGCAATTGTGAATGATCCATTGCTTGAGCTATCCGACATTATAGTAACCACAGTAAATGGCACGGTGCAACTGAGTGGCATGGTTGATACCCAGGAGCTCATTGATAGAGCAGAAGAAGTGGCTTATTCCCAGAAAGATGTTAAGTCTGTAGAAAACAATCTGATTGTCAAAGTTGCTTTGCCTGAATAAAGCAACGCTAATGATTTATTTGCGATTCATCGCCGTGGTTGGGATTCTGCTGTCTACTGCAGCTGTTGCTCAGACAACACCTCCGAATGACGCGTATATTGCTGGTTACGCAACCGGTATGTTACGGTATAGATTGAATTTGGACATTCCATCTCTCATTGTGCAAAATGGAGTCATCATTTTGCCGGAAGATAGTTTAAATATTTCTGATCAATCACGCGTGGTGCAGATGCTATCGGAAATTCCCGGAGTTAATCAGGTTAAATTAGCGCAAGTTACAACCGAACTACCAATTGCTACGGCTCCTTCACAGCCCATCCAGCAATCAGCTGATCAAACGGTAGCGATAATGAATATTGCCCCCACATTGTTGCCAACAGGTTTGTTGCCGAGTGGTCATTTATTTAAACCATTATTGGCGGATCCTCGCTGGGCTCATTTTTCGGCTTCCTACCGTCATTTCGTAAATGATAACTTTGAGGGTAGAGACATCGGTGCAGTTAGCTTTGGTGAAACGATACCATTTTACCGTGGGAATTTTGGACGTTCACTGGTTCAGTGGGAATCCGGGCTTCAGGCCGGAGTTTTTAGTGATTTTAATTTAGGCGCTCCATCTGCAGATCTCATCAATACAGACTTTATTGCCTCGGCATATTCCAGCATACGTGCAAAGCAATTTTCAGCGTTTGGTCGGATTTATCATCAAAGCTCACATCTGGGTGACGAATTCTTGCTGCGTCGAGTAAATTCTACATTTGAACGCATTAATTTAAGTTATGAGGGCGCTGATCTCAGGTTATCTTATGAATTTCCTTATGGAATACGTTTATATGGTGGAGGCGGTGGCTTATTTCATAAAGAGCCATCCTCACTCAAAGTATGGATGACACAATATGGCATTGAGTTTCGCAGCCCTTGGCGACTGGATTTTGCACCTGTCCGCCCTATCATTGCAGCTGACTTCAAGAATTTTCAGGAAAATAACTGGAACACTGATGTTTCAGCCAGGGTGGGCGTTGAATTCGATAATTTACAAGTGCTCGGTCGAAAGCTACAGATACTCCTGGAATACTTTAACGGGAATTCCCCAAGTGGGCAGTTTCTAAGAAATAATGTGGAATATTTTGGGGTAGGGGCACATTATCATTTCTGACTTGTATCGAGGTGTTAATAAAGCCCTATCAAAATGCCATAACTACTTGAATAGCAATTGTGGTTACCTTGGAAAGTCGTAATTGTTGTCAATCTGTATCTAATCCTCAAGCCTGTTCTAATACACTACGAATAATCCATGAGCCGCATTTGCGGCTCATGGATTATTCGCGCGCGATGTGCCCATTGATTATAAACCACCGGATTGGCCGGAAGTAGTTGACTGAAAATCTGAGGGATAATTTAAAGTTTCGAATGCTAATTGTGAAATTGGGGTCTGCTTACTTACCAAACTAATTTCCAGTGAATCCGACAACGCATTCAGGGGAGCCCCGCCTTGATAACTGAAATGAATAGAAATCTGGTCACCAGCGGATACCAAAAATGGTTTGGGTAATGGAAGAATGATGTATTGGGTATGCCAATCAATGGTGCTGCCCGTAAGCATATTAATGGCCAGTATATTTTTAGTAATGAGTCGTAATGCATTGAACTGACCATTCTCAGCAAGGGTGATCTCTCCATCCCAATGACAAGTTTGATCAAACGGTTCAGCATAAGCCAGTAATTGAAATACTTCAGAGTCTGCGAGGCTTTTGCTTCTTTCCTGTATTGCACAGGGATCTTGGAATAAAATCGTGGGTGCGTTGAAACCTTCAAAATGGAAGTTTTGTTCTATCGGTTGAATAGCCTGAATACTGGCTTCTGGTACGAAGATAGGCAATGGGCCGCCAAATTTTTCTAAGTAACGCTTTTTAAATGAGTCAATCACAGGCATCTGTTTTTCGCGTAATAAGCCCGTGTGCAGCATTTCGCAGATAACGACATCGACAGGTTCCGGCGGCAAGTAATGCAGCGCATCAGCCTGGATCACTTCAACTTTGTCTCCGTTTGTGTTTTGCGCAAGAAGGCTACGAGCAGCATCTACCAGTTCCGGATTGCGTTCTACGCAAAAAACCTTCTGTGCTTTTTGAGCGGCAAAAAAGGATTGCACGCCAGTTCCGCCACCAAGTTCCAGAACTTTGGCGCCGGGTTTGACTACCAAATTAATCGCCTCCTTAAAGCCTTTCATTCGGATGTTATCGTTCAACATATTATGATGGTAATGCAATGGAATGAATTGACCGAGTTCCAAGCTCTCAAATTTATTTTGCATAAAGATTCCTGAGTTTTAGCGTTATCGATTGATAATGAGTTGCCGGAAAATGATAGCAATGATCATGCCAATCTATGGCAAGCTATATGCTGACTGCAGAGGAGCCTTTTTATTTGTTTTTTTATATCGATAAAACGGCAAGGCCGGAAAATTTTGCCGTTTGCGGCAGGATTCTTTGTTTCTGGAAAAGACGGGAGAGAGCGTGATAAATTGCGATCATTTAAAATTTTGATATTCCCGAGAATCGCCAGAAAACAGGAAGTAAGGCTTGTAGTCGTGTGACTATTTTTGTCTAGCTGAACTTGGGTTGTTAAAATGCTTTGTAGATAAGGGGGAAATATGCTATTTATTGTCCACTTTGAGAAAAAATAATAGCTTTACAATACGAACAGGCTAAGAAAAATAACTGAACTTATTTTTCTCTTACCTATTTAAGTGTAGACCATTGTATATATAACTACAGAAATGATGAAAAAACTAATGAGAAATACAAATAAGGAAGAAAATATCATTGCATGTTGGTCGTCATCAATTCAAAAAGGGTGATTTTATGTTGACTTTGGTACGCGATATCACTGCAGGGATGTATATTTTTACTGTATTTTTGTTGTTGCTGATTCTGTCAGGTTCCGCACTGGCTAATCCTCGTTATTCATCTATCGTCATCGATGCTGATACGGGTGCGGTGTTGCATGAATCCAGCGCTGATGCAAGTCGTTATCCCGCTTCTCTGACAAAGATGATGACGCTTTACATGCTGTTTGAAGCAATGGAACAACGCAAGATGACAGTGGATACGCGCATGCCAGTATCCACTCACGCAGCGAGAATGCCGCAAACTAATATTGGGCTCCGCGCAGGGGATAGCATTAGTGTGCGTGAAGCGATTCCTGCGTTGATAGTACGTTCGGCCAACGATGTGGCGGCAGTAGTAGCGGAGGCGCTTGGCAAAACTGAAACCAATTTTGGCCGTATGATGACGGATAAGGCGCGTAAATTAGGTATGCGTTCAACCACATTCCGCAATGCTTCCGGTTTGCCGAATAACGAACAAAAAACTACAGCGCGCGATATGGTGGTCCTGTCAACCCGGCTAATGAAGGATTTTCCTAAGTATTATCATTATTTTTCTACACAATCATTCAGTTATAAAGGTATTACCTATAACAGTCACAATCGCATGGTGCGAAACACCGCTGGTGTGGATGGCTTGAAAACTGGCTTTATCCGCGCTTCCGGATTTAATGTGGCTACTTCTGCCAGACGTGGCAATCGTCGTGTCGTTGCAGTGGTAATGGGAGGGAACACCGCCGCTACCCGCGATCAACACATGGCACAGTTGATCGATCGCAGTTTTGATCATGGACGCCATGCAACCCAAGTGGCGAAAAATAACAGAAACGTCAGTAGTAACGTAGCGGTCGCTAAAGCGAATGCGCCTACTCCTGCATTAAAGCCATATCCAGAGCAACAGAAAGTGCCTGAGCCTATCGTTGAACACTATGTTTTCCCGCCAGTAGCCAGTGCACAAATGGTGCAGCCACAAAAAGTTGCTTTGCAGACGAATGGGGATTGGGCTGTGCAAGTTGGTTCTTATCATGAACCCGATCGAGCTCGTGCGCATGCTCAAGCGGTTGCTCGCTGGATACCAGGCGAAATAGCGGTATCTGAAGTGGAAATCAGTAACCGCAGATTGTATCGAGCAAGACTGGTGGGATTGCAGGAAGATCAAGCGCGTAGCGCATGCCAAAGTCTAACGCGACAAGGAATCGGATGCTTGGTGGTGCGATCCTGACCTGGTAGTGAATCGTTAACAATAATATTTGGTAACTTTCCCTCTACTTAATCATCCCATCCTCTAATTCGACCACTCGATCAGCAATATCCAGAATGCGATAATCGTGCGTTACCAACAAAATGGTGGTTTGTGACTCCTTGGCTAAGCGTTTCAGGAGGTTGACGGCTTCGTAGCCGCTTTGCTTATCCAGTGAGGCTGTCGGTTCATCAGCCAGGATGATTTTAGGTTGTCCGACCAGTGCTCTGGCGATGGAAACGCGCTGTCGCTGCCCGCCCGAAAGCTGATCTGGCTTGTAATCCAGTCGATCGCCAAGTCCCACGGCGATTAGCATTTCTGCAGCTCGGTCACATCTTTGCTGTTCAGTCATGGTGGTGTTAATCTCCAAGGTCATGCAGACGTTTTGCAACGCAGTAAGAGATTTAAGCAAATTATGCTGCTGGAAAATATAGCCAATCTGTTGGCGAGTTTTTACTTTAATCTGTTCATTGCTGTTAATAAACTGGTGTCCCAGCACCTTCACGCTACCATGTAAAGCCTGACGCAGGCCACCGATAATGGTAAGAAAGGTTGTTTTTCCCGAACCGGAAGGTCCGGTTATCAGAACTATTTCACCTTGTTCGAGCGAAATTGTCACGTCCTTTAGCACAGGTTGCGTCAAGGCACCGCTACCAAAACTGAAGCTCAGATGATCAACTTCAATAATGTTTGACATTAGAACATGTCGGCTGGATTGGCGTCTTTTAGCTTGCGTATGGCGAGTAATCCAGCCATAAAACACATAGAAAGGATAAACATAAACACGGTGATGATTTTACTGATTAGCATCGGCATAGGCATGTACATTTGTGATTCCGCCAAGTTGTATAATCCCAGAGAAAGCAGATAACCGGGAATAAATCCCAACACCGCCAGAAAGGATGCTGAAGCAAACACCACACGGATAAAATAACCCTGTTCATATCCCATGGCTTTCAATGTGGCAAATTCATTGCGGTGATTGGTAATGTCGGTGAAAAGAATCTGATAGACAATGACCAAACCAACGACCCAGCCCATCACGGTTCCAAAACCAAAAATAAACCCTATCGGTGCCGTATTGGCCCAGTAATCCTTCTCATGACGCAACAATTCTTCATAGGTAAACACATTGACGAATGCGTTGAGATGGCTTTTAAGTTCAGCTTGTACACTTTCGACCGATGTCTCAGGATTCAGCCTGATCACCCCCATATCTATGTTCTCAAGATTTCTTCTAGGGAAAATGCGCATAAAATTCAAATCACTGGTTATTACGTTGCCATCGGCGGCAAAAGACACGCCTAGCTGGAACAATCCGATGATAGTGACTTTGTAGTCATTGATTTCTGTCACATTCTGACCCATTTCCAGCAATTGACGAACAGGCCCGAATTCAGGGCGCGAGTATTCGTCGAATAGTATCGTATCCTTCAATCTTAACTCGGTATATTTATTTCTGATTGCAGGAACATTGAACAGCAGCGAATCCGGATCAAAGCCATAGACCATCAAGGTTCGTTTAGTCTGAGTTTGGATATTTTTGAGCGGCGCGAGCCCCAAATACAACGGATAAGCTTCTGCAATCGCAGGATTTCCCAGTGCACGCATAAGTTCACTGCGTTTAAATTGAATTGGGCGCCACATGGCTTCGCTTTGCTTGTGCATCAAAAACAAATCGCCATCCAATTTTAACGGAGCAGAAGCTGCGCTGGCGTATAACGTATCTTTGAATCCCAGTTGCATGAAAACCAGCACGCAAGCAAACAATACGCCACAAATAGCCGCTACCAATTTGGTTCGGTCAAAAACAAGCTGCCGCCAAGCCAGGCGTGCGGGAAAATACAACCAGCCAGCCCAGTTCACGGAATTATCCGTACCTTAACTTGGCGAAAAATTTGGTGTCGTAAGTCGGCTGCCGCTTCCGGCTCCAAAGTAAGCCGCACTTCGATAATGCGATTGTCCCGATCCGCCAATGGATCCGTATCATTCAAATCGTTCTTCCTGACTTGGAAACCCAGTTCCCTGACCTGTCCACTGTAACTCCGTTTGAAACCGGTAGCAGTGATACATCCTTGCTGACCTATTTTCACTTGAAGTAATTCTGATTCATAGACTTCTGCAACCACATCGAGCCGGGATAAATCTGCCATTTCCAACAATCCGTTATCACCGATTCGCTCACTAGGCCGGGTGAATATTTTCATAATCGTGCCGGTGATCGGTGCGTAGATCAGCGTGTTTTCCAATTCTGCCTGAGCAACTTTCAGTTCGGATTGCGCACGGGCAATTTCAGCTGATAATCGCTTAAGGTTCGTCGCAGATTGATCAAATGCCAGCTGTTTAGCATCTGCAAGCGAGATACTGACGGCCGAACTGAGTTCAAGTGATTGGTGACGCTCATTTTCTCTTTTGTTAAAAGCGAGCGTGATCTGTTCTACGGTGCGCGCCGCTTCGAGTACCTTAATCCGCATTCTGGCGGCTTCAACTTCAGCTTTTCTCTTAATGTATTCCGAGAGAATGGCTAATTTCTCACCGGCTTTGACCGAATCGGTTTCCTGAAAAAACAGTTGCTCCACGCGAGCACCTTCAGGTCCCGCATTATGGGAAACCTTAATTACCCGGGAGCGCGGTTCTATGTGTCCCAACGCACCGATCCCTTGTTGCGCACCCAACCGACAGGGCGTCTCGGCAAATACGCTGGAGCACATCACTGTAAACATGCTCATGCTGAAAAGTAAAAACCGGATTCTAAAGATCATGATTTTTCTCAGATAATCAATATGTGGCGCACAACTATTCCCAGGGTATTTCGTAGCGATGAATGCTATCTCCGATTAGATCGGTGGTTTCATTGATCTTGTCCTATCGCATGTGCATAGTCGCAAGACGTTGGCGGAATGGCTGTTCCCTCTGTGTAAGTATATTCATTGTAGCTGATGCTAAAGCAGACTTTCTTGCATTATTTTCAGCCTAAGAACAATAATCACGCAGTGAAATATTTGACTAAATGATGCAATAGAGATGTCAGTTTCTCTGGAACACCAAGTCCCATACCCCATGCCCGAGTTTTAGCCCCCTTTGTTCAAACTTGGTCAGCGGCCGATAATTTGGGCGAGGCGCATAATTATTTGTAGTATTGCTGAGCTGTGGTTCCTGGTTCAAAACGTGCAGAATTTGTACCGCATAATCTTCCCAGTCGGTGGCTGCATGAATATATCCTCCCGGCTTCAAGTGCGTACATAAGCGGGCAACCAACGCAGGCTGGATCAGTCTGCGTTTATGGTGTTTGGCTTTAGGCCAAGGATCGGGGAAAAAAATATGAATGCCATCCAAGCATGCGGGAGGCAACATGTGTTGCAATACTTCTACGGCATCATGTTGGATGATGCGTAAATTCGTCAATTCGAATTGTTCGATTTGATTCAGCAAGCTACCCACGCCGGGCGTATGCACTTCAACGCCGAGATAATCATTTTCAGGATGCGCCTGTGCAATCGTTGCGGTGCTTTCTCCCATGCCGAATCCGATTTCCAGGATTTTAGGCGCTTGGCGGCCAAAAATCTGGTTTAGATCAAGCTGGTCTTCGCTAAACGGAATGCCGTATTTAGGTAGCAATAGTTCGCAGGCGCGGCGTTGCGCGTTGGATAAGCGCCCTTGACGAAGAACAAAACTGCGTATGGTTTGTTGCATTGATTATGATGAATGGGCAGCAGCGGAACCGAAGTTAGCTGGATTTGCTGCTAGCCGGTTTTTTTGCCGCAGATTCAGCGCGCGCAATGACACCTTCCGTGGGCGAGCTGGGGCTGGCGCTGTATAGTTTTTTTGCCATGCGACCGGCCAGATAAGCTTCGCGCCCGGCTTCGACGGCTTTGCGCATTGCCGATGCCATCAGCACCGGATTTTGCGCTGCGGCAATGGCTGTGTTCATCAGTACGCCATCGCAACCCAGTTCCATCGCAATGGTCGCATCGGAAGCGGTACCGACACCTGCATCAACCAGCACGGGGATTTTGGCATTATCGATGATGATTTGCAGATTCCACGGATTCAAAATGCCCATGCCCGAACCAATTAACGAAGCCAGCGGCATCACGGCGACACAGCCCATGTCTTCCAATTGCTTGGCAATGATCGGGTCATCCGAGGTATACACCATCACCTGGAAATCTTCCTTGATCAGAATTTCAGCGGCCTTGAGGGTTTCGACCATATTCGGGTACAGTGTTTTCGGATCGCCCAGCACTTCCAGCTTGACCAGACTGTGCCCATCCAGTAATTCACGCGCCAGGCGCAACGTGCGCACCGCATCGTCTAGCGTATAACAACCGGCTGTATTGGGTAACAGAGTGTATTGTGAGGGTGGCAAAACATCCAATAGATTAGGCTCATCCGAATTCTGACCGATATTCGTGCGACGAATCGCGACCGTAATGATTTCAGCGCCGCTGGCTTCAACGGCTACTTGGGTTTCGTTGAAATCTTTGTATTTGCCTGTGCCGACCAGTAAGCGGGATGTGTATGTCTTGCCGGCAATAACTAAATTATCCATGAAGTTTTTTTAGTATCTGAGTATGTTTGCTGAATAGCGGGATTTAGCCGCCACCGACCGCGACCACAACTTCCAGTTGGTCTCCATGAACCAGCATTTGTTCCGCGAACTGGCTGCGCGGAATAATTTCGCCATTGCGTTCGATGGCGATGCGTTTGCCGTGCAATGCAAGATGGTCGATAAGCTGTGTCACGTTTATCGGCGATTCAAATTGCTGCGGTTGCCCGTTAATGGTGAGTTGTATCATGGATGATAAAGCTGGGGTTGATATTTCAGGTTAGCGAGATGAACAATCAAAAATCAAGGTGAATTTTATCATGCAGGGGATGGAGAATTGGAATAATTTATTAGAAGTTAGAATCAATCTGCACTGATCTTTCGAACATACTATAATTCTTATAATATGTTGGCTTCTCTAAATAGTGGATAATGCTGCCGCTTGTCTGAACAACTTGTCTGCTGATTTTAGGTTCTGAGCAATAATAACAATTGGATAGTGAATGTTGATAAGGAATATGAGGCAGCCTTGTGGAGTTATAGGAAAAAAAATGCCGTATATATTACGTTGGGCGTTTATTTCATGAAGGAGCTTCGATACCAGTGAACACGAAAAGATGGTGGATTGCATTACTCATTTTGGCCCTATCCATGTTTGGTAGCATTGCTCATGCTTCCGATGGTGAGGCCGCCCAGTTTGTTGAACATTGCAGGGCAGCAATCACTTTTTCAGGGCTTCAAGCTCCAGATCCCGTAGTCGCAATGAACATCGGTTTCTGTTTTGGGTTAATGGACGGTGTGCGAGGTGCGAATTTTTATCTCAGAAAAGCTAACTCAGAAGTAGCCTTTTGCGAACCGACAGGGTTTAAGAACAACGACTTAGCAAAGGCATTTGTTGCAACAGTAGATAAAAATTCACACCTGCGGGAATTACGTGGGTCGCTCGCAGCATTAGTTGCTCTCAGCAGCGCATTTCCATGCAAGAGTGTCATCAAGTAAGCCGCCTAACAAGGCGCTCAAGCGGGACGTGCCCCTTAGCTCTACGTTAGAGAGCAATCCTTATGGAATATTTGTCACTGTTCCGAATGCCAACCCCGATGAAGATCACAAGGCGCTCTTCAAGTATTACGAACGCACTCATTAGTTCGATAATTCCGGTCGTGCTGCCCAGCGCAGAAGAAGTAAGACTGGCCTTGGAAATACTCGGAATGACCCCCGAAACATTCCAATGAGCATGCTGTGGCAACTTTGCTTCGGAATGGGACCACCTCCGCCCACTCGTCAAAAACAAAAAGCCAACTGGGTACATCTCAGAAATCCACAACCTCGTATCAGCTTGCGGAAAGTGCAATCAGTCAAAGGGCAGCAAGGAATGGAAAATCTGGAGGCTCACATCGCGAAACTATCACCCACAGCACGCGGCATTAAAAACATCCCAGAACGAGTCAAGCGGCTTGAGGCTTACGAGAATCCCAAGTCTCAAACAAAAATGGATTTTGCCGCCATTGTTGGCAGCGATGTATGGACACTGCACCAAAGCAATTTTGAGCGAGTGCAGTTACTCAAGCGCGAATCGCAGGCGCTTGCCACAAAAATCAATACGGGGTCGCCAATGCATACAAAGCACTCTAACCCGGCAGTCAAGCGGGATGGCACAAAAAACACGCCACTCCTTACTGCCACGTTAAATATTTGCCTATAAGGAATTGCGGAAAAGAGAAGTCAAAAGAGCCCGTAGATTGAACTGAAGAAAGAATACCAGCAATATCCCGTGATGCGAATTAACAGGAATTCCCTCATGTGTGTTTTTCGTTCTGCAAACACAAATCCCAATAAGACAGTCCTTCAAATCGCTTCACCAGAAAATCGACAAATGCCCGGACACGCTGGGAAAGGTGCCGGGTTTGCGGGTATATGGCGTAGGTGGCGAGGGGTGAGGATTTGTACTGAGTCAGAAGTGGTACCAATGCACCGCGTTCGATTTCTTTGTATACGATAAATGTCGGCATCAGTATGATGCCCAATCCGTCGACCGCGGCATCGCGAAGAAATTCACCGTTGCTGGCTTTTAAATAGGGCACTATTTTGGTTTTGATCAGTTGATTTTTAGTATCGTACAAATTCCAGTTCTCAAAATTGCTGATCAAGTTGTAGACCAAGCATCGGTGCTTGATTAACTCTTGCGGCGATTGGGGTGTGCCCATGCGTTCGAGATAAGATGGGCTTGCGCACATCATGGCTTGAATGGGGGAGAGACGGCGCGCGATCAGGCTGGAGTCTGGCAAAGTGGCGATACGAATGGCCAGATCAAAGCCTTCGGTCAATATGTCTACCCGACGATCATTAAAATCCAGATCGAACGTGATCTCCGGATGAGCTTGCAAAAACTCGTTGATGGCGGGCCCCAGGTGCATCAAACCAAAACTCAGCGGCAGGGCTATTTTCAGGCTACCTTTTAAGGCACCGTGAATTTGCGAAGTGGCATGTTCGGCTTCGAGAATGTCGTCAAGAATGCGCACCGATTGTTGATAAAAAGCGCGCCCACTATCGGTTAAATTCATTTGCCTTGTCGTGCGATGAAACAGCTCCACGCCGAGGTGTTCCTCAAGTTCTTTTAAGCGTCGGCTAACCATTGATTTTGCTACATTCATGCGATCCGCAGCAGTGCTAATGCTGCCAGCTTCAACAACGCGCACAAACGCATTCATATTTTCAAATCGATCCATATTAAATTTATTGTTGCTGATACAAGAACAGTAATTTCTAATTATCGCTATTTATTCTTATTATCGCAACGATGATAATACTGCCTAGGCTGTGAGATAACAATTTTTACCGAAAAGGAGAAAACCATGGATGTTATTGTGAGCGCTTCTCGAATAATTCCGGCAATAGCTGTGCCGGAGGGTGCTGGCGTTACCGTGTATCGTACGATTGGCACACCCATGCTGCGCGATTACGATCCATTTTTGCTGCTGGATCATATCAGCAGCCATAATCCGGATGATTACATTGCCGGGTTTCCCTCGCACCCGCATCGGGGGTTCAGTACATTTACGCATATCATTGATGGCCATATGGCACACCAGGACAATATGGGCAATAGTGGCGAGTTGGGTCCTGGTTCCGCACAGTGGATGAAGGCCGCCAGCGGCATTATCCATTCCGAAATGCCCAAACAGGAAAACGGCTTGTTGCGCGGATTTCAGTTGTGGATCAATCTGCCTGCAGCCAACAAGATGGATCATCCTGAATATCAGGAATATTCAGCGAAAGCTTTTCCGGTGGTAAAAACGGCGGATTATACGCTGAAGGTTTTAATGGGCTGCTTTACCGATACACGTGCGCCAATTATAGATAACATCACAGATGTGACGTACCTTGATGTGCAGGTGCAGCCTGGTAAACATTTTCAACATCGCTTGCCAGTTGGAAACAATAGCGGGCTTTACGTATTTGAAGGAAGCGGACAGCTCAATGAACAGGTTATGCCGCTGCATTCACTCGTCGTCCTGGAAAATGATGGCAATTCATTCGATTTTATTGCAGACAAAAAGGGTGCGCGATTTATTGTCATTAGCGGCAAACCGATTCATGAGCCGATTGTTCGATATGGCCCGTTTGTGATGAACACCCGGGAACAAATTGATCAGGCAATGCAAGATTTTCAGGCTAATAATTTTGTGCGAGATCGCGCCTGGATTAAGCGCGATCAATGAAATATTTTTCAATTTTTAAGGAGAGACAAATGGATAAAATCAGTCAATTGGTTGCTCGAATATTCCTTGGGCAGATCTTTTTAATTTCTGGTCTTCTCAAGATCAGCGGATACGAAGGCACGCAAGGGTATATGGAAGCGATGGGGATGCCGGGCATGCTATTGCCGCTGGTAATAGCCCTTGAGGTGGGTGGTGGGCTGGCTATTATGGCAGGATGGCAAACCAAGTGGGTGTCAATGGCATTGGCAGCATTTACTTTGGTCGCTGCGGTGATTTTTCACAACAACCTCTCCGATCAAACTCAGATGATCATGTTTATGAAGAATATTGCGATCACTGGCGGCCTTATGCTATTGGCAGTTCATGGCGCAGGTGGGTATAGTGTTGATAGCAAACGTATTCAATAACGGGTACTAGATGATGCGCGCTATGGCCCATTTGAATCTATGATCCGTATTTTTTTGGGAAAGAATGTGATTGTTAAGTTTCTCCTTTATTAAACTCGTAAATTTAGAGCTTAACAATCACATTGACGAGCAAATAAAGATTTACTGCATTAACGGTTTAATTACTTACTTAACGGTCATATTATTTTCAACGGCGGTAACACCATTAATACTGCGTGCAATCTCAACGGCGCGGGAAATTTCGGCTTGACTGTTGACGGAACCGCTTAGATGAACAACACCTTTTATAGTCTCTACACTGATTTCAAAAGTCTTCAGGGAATCGTCGTTGAAAATCTCCGCTTTAACTTTTGTGGTAATAACAGCATCATCAATAAATTCTCCTGCTTCACCAGCGTGGACAGGGTTAGCGCTTAAAAAGAAAACGACTAGAAAAGATAGAATAAAGGTCGAGAAACGGTTGTTGAGTTGTGTCATGATGAAGTTCTCCTAAATAAAATAAAATAAAATAACAAAAACAAATATCCCTGGGCATTTTAAATTTGAACGCTTTTATGGATATTCTAACTAAACGATTTCTTAAGCTTTTCCTAATTTTACTTAACAATCGAAGTTAAATTATTGCAGGAATTGTTTATTGTGAATGTGCGCTAGCCCACTTACTGGAGTAGCTAGATCCGGCCTCCAATATCATTGTGTTAATCATGCCTTAATTTTGTACGGTGGCGCACAGACGAGGATGATATTTAACCTGCATCATTATTCTTCTATTAACAAAACGGAAGGATTAATGTCATGACTAAAGGAAAGAAAACCGCATTGATATTTATTATGAGTGCAATTTTTATGTTAATGAGCACGGTTGTATCGTCCCAATCTCCTCAATCACAAAACAGTATGAATAATGACAGAGATTCAGCAGGAAATTCGCAATCCGATTCGCTTTCACGTGATCTTTCACGCGATGGTTCGCAGATGAGTCCTAATAACCCTGCTATGGTTAACCCAAACGATCCTACAGGAGTAAACTCGAATATACCTATGTCGCCTGGAGTTCCCCCAACGAGTGCGCCGGGAACGAATGCAAATGTTCCTTCAGGCACAAGTCCAGGTAACCCTTCTGGGTCGGGTTATTAAATCATACAGTTAAATATGAAAATAGTTAACTAAGAACTGGTCTCGCTTCATTCGACAGTTATATCCTTAAAATTAGCTGCTTAGATGTTATAAGAATTAGACTGCTCGAGTTTGCGGGACCTCTTCAGTATTAGGTCCTGGGCCAAATATGAATAACAATCAAAAATTTATTCCATTCATATCTATTCATCACGTGCTAAACGAATGCCAGAAAACTGCCAGCGTGCTTCTGCAGGAAGAAAGTTACGCATGCTTGAACGGATGCGCTGTTTCGGTGTGATGCAAGAACCGCCACGCAAGACATATTGATTTACCATAGACTCGCTATTATATTCGCCTACGGCTATATCCCAAATGTCAGATTTAGGTTTGTCAGTGTTGGATTTTTTGGGACTGTAGCCAGGATAGGGTGAGTAGCTAGATTGTGTCCATTCCCAAGCGGTACCATAAAGCGCGTTAATATTAACGCTCGTATTAGTCGCAGTACGGCGAGGATGGAAATAATTGTTATCGGCAAAGTCTCCATCAACTTCTTGCTTGGATGCTGCATTTTCCCATTCCGCTTCGGTAGGTAAGCGAGCATCACGCCATTGTGCAAAAGCACTCGCTTCATAATACGACATATGAGTTACGGGAAGACTCGGATCGAGTGGTGCTAGTCCGTGGAGTGTAAATTCTTTCCATTCTCCCGCTTCATGTCGCCAGTAAAGTGGATGACGACAGCCGACTGATTTGATCCATTTCCAGCCTTCCGAAAACCAAAAGCAAGGGTTATCATAGCCATCTTCCTCAATAAATTGCATATATTCCCTATTCGTAGCTAAACGTGACGCCAATTGGTACGGGTAAAGGTATTGCTTGTGACGAGGCGACTCATTGTCATAGCTAAAGCCTTTTCCCTTATAACCTATTTCTATTAGGCCCCCTTCAAAATTACGCCACTCTACTGGATCTGCCATATTTGAGGTTGTTTTTTGCAAGTTATTTTTAGGTTGATAAATTGGATTCAATGGGTTTTGTGATAAAAGATGCTTGAGGTCTGCCAGCATAAGTTCCTGGTGTTGAAACTCATGGTGGATTCCAAGCGTAGTTATCATTTGCAACATATTATCTTCTATTACTTCTCTCAACAGATTGTTCATGCGCTCGTCGATGTTTTGGCAGTAATCACGTGTTGTCTTCAAGGAAGGTCGAGTAAAAAAGCCACGTTTTGGATCCGGATGAGGCACATTTGATTCGTTGTAGGAGCTAAACATTGTGAGAAATTCTTGCTGAAAGGGTTTGAATGGTTTTTCGAAATGTTGGAGGACAAAAGCTTCAAAGAACCATGTGACATGACCAAGATGCCATTTTATCGGACTCGCATCCGGTAGGGATTGAACACAGCAGTCCTCTTCAAATAAGGGCTCAATTAGATCCAAAGTGCGACTGCGGGCCACAGCATATTCTTTAAGTAGGATATTGATATCTATCATTATTTAATTTCTCTAAAGGGCGATTGCTATTTTTGAGAATCAATTATGGCCAATGGCGGTATTGAAAAAATTCAAGGATTGTTACATTTTTGAGATAGCTATCTGCGTTCATTTAACTTTAATCTGGTTATTAACCTGTTTTACATTAGGAACTTGTTGAGCAACCGAAGTGGCCAATTGCCGTTGAGACTCGGTTTCGACAAACCCACTTATGACTACCAACCCGTTTGCTGCTTCCACATGCATGGCAGCGGCCTTAAGCTCTTTTGTTTCAATCAGTTTTGCTTTTACTCTCATGGCTAAAATTATATCCTGTTGCGGAGTCTCTTCTACTGTATCAGGGTTAAAACTCGCGCAACCACCCATGCTAAATACAATAGACAGAGATCCAATAATCCAGGTGCGAAGTATTTTGTAGGTCATTTTCTTTCTCATGTTGTTTCCGGAAAAACCATTAGCACTACTCACGTGCTTTATTAACTGCATCCACAAGGCCTGCACACCGTATATTTTGACTATTTGCCTTCTTTTCTTCTTGATCTTCCTGGAGAAACGAATATAAGCTCACGATGGGCGCTGAAGGTAACACCGCAAGTGAAGCTGCACCTCTCAATATCGCGGAAGCGCCCGGAGTAAAAGTGGGCTTCTTGAAAGTACCTTCTATATGCAGTGGTGCGCGCGCAGAGAAAACACTCAAGTCCTTCGGTTTGGGGTCAATAATCAGATCTAACTTTTCCTTATTAAAATCAATGGTTCCTTTGCTTAAAAAAATCGTATCTTGCGTATCTACAATAAAATTGTCCATATTCAAAACCCCACTATTGATTGGAAGATCTAGATAGGCGCAATTAATATTAGGTTCGTTGTCCTTATCAAATAGCGATACCAACGCCTCGCCAATATCAAGCCCGGCTAATTCGACCAACAAATTATCCAGTTGTCCACCGGTCATGAGCATCAACAATCCTCCATCAGCCGATGCTAACATTTCTGCAATGGCACCTCCTTTGAACCAGAACATGCCTTGACCTCCCACTAATCCGGCGCTTTCGTCAGCAATTTCAAAACGACGTAGTATTTCTCCTAATTGTACGTGACGAATTTCAACCTCTATTTTACTTTTAATGGGTTGCGAATTTGTGTTTAATTCGAAACGGGCACGAATATTTCCATTAGCAACGCCAAAATCCAAAGGAGCAAGCTTGAGATTGCCGTTATCAATGGTTACGTGCATGAAGAGATCATCCACAGGTAGTTTTGATTTAACTCGCTTGCTGCGTAAAGAAATGTCGGCATTGATAGCCTGTAGTTCCTTAAAATCGATAGGATCGCTGGGTAGAATGAATGGGCTCGTAGTTTCTCTTTTTATTTTTTTCTGCTGAGTTAAAGATGCAGTTTCCTCAGGGCCCGTGTCGGGCGAAAGACCAATTAATGGTCCCATATCATCCAAGTCTATTTTTTCTGATTTTAGATCAGCCTTTATAAAAGGCACTGCTTCGCTTAGCTTCACACTAATCGTTCCGGCAAGATCACTATCGCCCACATGGCCATCCAAATTTCTAATTTGCCACAAATTTTCATGATGCGACATATCACCTTTCAGTCGATAAGGGGGTAAGCTAGGCATGGGTAATCTCAGGATTTGTGATAATTGTTCTGGATTAGGGCCTTGCATTATAAATTGCAAATCAAGGCCTTTGAGCTGCAGAGGTTGTATCAATGTGCCATTCACTTTGATGCTGGTTTTCCCGACTTGCAAACTTAAGGTCAGCGGATAGGGTATTTCAGCCTCCCTCAATGCAACTAAAGGACCTGCATTTAAATTTGCAAGCAATAGATGCCCATTCAGCTTCCCCTGGGTTTGTACCTCCGTGAGTTCTTCATCGTGAGCTGCACCCATAATGGTCGCGAAAGCCGTGGTGATTTCTGTATCAGTTGCTAAATCCTCATAGTTAAGGCGGCCTTCCACAATCCGTAAACGCTCAATGAGAGGGATTTCTGTTTTGCGCTCAGGATCATTTGTGGCAATTTGCAAATCCCAGTTTCGCTCCCCTTTGGATGATTTTTGTAAAACAATATGTGGTTTGGTGAGGGTAACCTCAGGAAATAGCATGCGTCCTTTGAGGAGCTCAATCAAATCGATGCGTATGTCCAATGCTGCAAGTTCCAACATATTGGGTTGCTCGCTCCAGTCGGCATTCTCAAACTGTATTTGCTCCATTCTAATCAGTGGCGTTAAAGACCAATCGATTGCAAAGTTACCTTTAATAGTAAGATTACGACCCGTCTGATTCCTAACTTGTAGGGTCACGATCTCTCGTGCCCAATTCAAATTGGGTAATGAGATTAGCAATACGACCAAGAGAAATAACAGGGTAAGGAGAGAAATTCCAACCCATTTCACGACATTCATCTTTTTACCTATTTCATTACATAAGCTTATGGCATGACCAGAGAAAATTCAGGTCAGAGTTGTTTCATGTATGTTACTAGATCGGATTTTTCTTCGTTTGTTAGCTTGAGTTGGAGCACCAGGTTAAAAAATTCGACTGTATCTTCAAGGGTAAGCAGACGACCATCGTGTAGATAAGGAGGGCTATCCTTAATACCACGAAGTGTAAAAGTTTTTATTGGCCCATCGCCCGGTTCATTCAAAAAGCGTTCAAGTTTCAGATCATGCATTTGATTATCAAGGAATGCAGGCGGTTGATGGCAATTTCCGCATTGCCCTTTACCCAAAAAAATACTCTCACCGCGAATTTCTTTTTCAGTCGCTTTTGAGGGATCCAGTCGGCCTTGGCTATCTAATTTTGGAGCGGGCGGAAAATCCAACATGTTTTGAAACTGTGCCATATGACTTACATGGATTCGATCAATCATCGGGAATCCTTTCTTCATTGCATGTATTGGGTCACCATTGAAGTAAGCAGTGCGGAACTCGAACTCTGTGAAGTCTTCGATCGAACGCAAGCTGCGTTTTGATCCATGAATCTGCTGACTGTATACGCCTCGCAAACTGGTGGTATCCAGCCGAACTCGGCGTTCCTGAGGGCGCATATCAGGGCTTAAATGAAATTGTCCTGTTGTGTGACCATTGACATGACAATCAAAACAGGTCACGCCTAGACTGGGTTGGGCGCTTTTACGATCATCTGTCGGATTGAATTCTTCCTGCGGTAGCGGCGTGAGCAGCATCTGCAATCCAGTAAGCTGAACCGGAGTCAATATATCTTTGAATAAACGATAAAAATTATTGATGGAAACAACTTCTCCGCGAGAAACATCCCCTAATTCAGGCCTGTTCTGAAGGAAAATAGCAGGAGGAAACTCCGGCAAAAAAGCTTCCGGCAAATCAAACTCGACGTCGAACCTTTCTAACCTAGGAAACATCGAGATCTGCATAGGAGGAAAGACTTGTCCGCCGGTTACTTGTTTGGGATGTGGTAATGCAGGGTAAGGAAATAGATTATTTTTACGAATTTCTTCAGGTGACATGGCAGCAAGTTCTTGCCAGCTCATTTTGTCTTTCAATATAGCAGTTGGGCCGATCGGGATGGGTTTTCCCCGAGTCATAGTTACCTCTGCATCGAAACGAGGGGCAAGATCGTAGCGACTCTGTAATAACTCTTGTTGAGTTTTACTGATTTTTGGCTTTTCTGCTATATCAGATTTCATTGTTTCTTTAAAAGATTGCTGTGGTTTTTTTGCATTGAGAGAATCTCGGTAAAAATCAAACCCGCGTATTTTTCCATAATCAAGTTGTTGTTGAAATGCATCAGAGGAAGGCAGAGCGCCTGAAGCATCGAAAATATTAGAGTGATCATGCTTACTTTTTTTCTGCTCTGGTCTTGGGTTATTAGTCTGTGCATTCATAATCGCATCATTTTTTTTCTCTATCAGAACATTATCGTTTTGACTGACGGCATTATTAATTCCAACGCCAAGGCCGCTCACTCCCAGTAAAGTTAAAAATAAAATTTTGCTTTTCTTCATATCAATCTCTCCACTATCAAGTCATTAAGTAAACAAGAAATAATGCTGATGTACGACAAAACCTAAATTAATTCTGGGTTTTATTCTTTCATTCTGGAGAAAATCTATCTGTACGAAACCGCACACTGGATTGGTTTTTCATGGAAAGGATTGCGTTAGAATCGTTGAGAAGATACGCATGAATTTGAATCTTTTCATGTCTAGTTACGCTGTGCTCCGCTGCGTATTCACCAGTTACTCATCAAATTACTTGGTTGAATTACTTCGATAAAGAATTGGAGTGAACACCCAGTGCGCAGATAGGAGGGTTAGGGGAGATGCGCACTGGGAGTCCGGATCCAGTCATCCGGCTAGACGATATGAGATTCGTCCTGACTGGTGCGGTCGACTCATTAAAAAAGAAGTATGAGTGCTAAGGTCATTTTAGGCCATCCTGATTTTCTTTCTGTGCGCTTTCTAACATACAGTTCATACGGCTTCAAATGAGTTTGCTATGATGGCAGATAAATCGATTAATAGGCTTGGACCAAGATTTTCCATTAAAAACTTTCGAATAAAAATTATTAGAATAACCCGTTGAATATAATTAAATCTCTATAAATCATCATCATGTGTGTTCGCGATTCTTTATTCCAATTATTGGGGTAACAAGATCGGATAATTTTCACAAATAAGCTCATTAACCTAGGAATTGTTTATGCTTGATATCGCTATTGACACTATAGTCATGCGTCCTTATGTTTTTACTTTTTTTGCGGCATTTTTGCTGGTTTGTGTGCCACATGTGGGTTGGCGCAAGACCTTGATATTTACCGTTGCTGGCTATCTGATTGCTTTTGCGTCGGAGAAGCTTTCCATTACCACTGGGTTTCCGTACGGTTGGTATTTTTATATTGATGATACCAGTCATCAGGAGCTATGGGTTTGGGGAGTGCCTTTTTTTGATTCGCTCTCGTATGTTTTTCTGACTTATTGCAGCTATACGACGGCATTGTTTATCCTGTCACCCTTGGCGACGAAAGGCGCGGATCTGGTCACGCTAGAAACGCGCGCGATCCGACATTCATGGGCTGTTTTAGTGCTAGGTGCTTTTCTGCAGACATTCTTAGATATAATCATTGATCCGGTGGCGTTGCAGGGCAATCGCTGGTTTCTGGGGCAAATATATGGTTACTATGAAGCCGGACTGCATTTTGGTGTGCCGATTTCAAATTATGCCGGTTGGTTGCTGACAAGTTTTTTGCTGGTGGCCGCCTTTCAGCAGATTGATCGGAGGCGCGATGAGAAAATGCCGAAAGGGGTGTTTGCTATGCCATTCCGCTCTCTGCTTGGCCCGGTACTTTATTTGTCGGTACTAATCTTCAATTGGGTGATTACACTGTGGATAGGCGAGCATCTGATTGCACTGACCGGCGTGTTGATATTTACGCTACCAATTGTTATGGTGACCGTTCAGGCCGTGTTACGGGTTAATCGTTACCGTAAAGAGGAATTACAAGAACATTTAGAAGATTATCCTTGGTCACCTTTGAACAATGTTGAAAAATAAAAAGGTGCTGGATACTCCCTGTAATAGGGATTCACAATCAAGTTCATAAAGCAAGTTCATTAAGTATATTGTGAGTGCCAATGCTGAATTTTTGAGATTGCTGCTTGTAGGTTTGCTTTTGCCTGAATGCTTAGTTTTTCTCCCAATTTAAATTGATAGCCACGAATGCGGAGTAAAAAAGAGGTCGGGGCAGTGCGCTGGTATATTTGCTGATATGTAAATAATAATGCAGCTGGTGTAAGCGCGTGACTGGTATAACTGGCATCTTTTTCGGCATGAATCGGTAAAAATTCGTAAGGTTCAGCGCATGACATATCTGCATCAATAAACACGATCTGATCAAATTCAAGTAAATCAATTGTGTGCTCGATCAGCAATTGCATGTCAATGAGGCACTGGGCATTTGTTAACCTCAGCTGATCGATCTGTTCGATCAATAAAGGACCCAGCGCGTCATCGCCACGTCCAGGATTTCCATATCCAAATAACAAAATCATCACAGTATCGTAGGTTTATTGGTAAGTTCATTTTTGTCTTTATTGGGATCATAAGGAAAGTGCGTTTCTAAATGCTGACTAATGGCATGGATACCTTGAATGAGGCCAACTTCAAATTGTTGCTGCCTAAATGCAGATTCCATAATATGACAAATATTCTCCCATTCTTTGTTGGAAACTTTGGCATGTATGCCTTGATCCACAATGATTTCTACATCACGGTCAGCCAGCAGCAAATAAATGAGCACGCCATTATTCTGTTCGGTATCCCATACTCGCAATTGCGAAAAAACTTCAAGTGCACGCTCTCGTGCTGTTTGATTTCTAATCAGGGCTAGAGTATTGAGTGCACATTCCACAGCAATGCAAATTTCACCGCTATGATTCGTTTCCGATTGCTGAATTGCTTGTTCAATAGCCGTCAGTGTAGCAACGGGCAATGAGCGTCGAAGCAACCATTGTCCAGCAGATAAATGGCGTATGATACGAGTTAAATTCATTTACCACCTCCCAGAGGCGCCACCACCACCAAAGCCACCGCCACCTCCACTGAATCCTCCAGAACCAGAACCGCCGCCTCTAAAGCCAGAATTAGACCAGTTACCTCGCCCATTGCGGTAAATTCCTGGGTTGATGTGAATGAAAAGATTCAGAATGAATACGACAACAGCGATGAGAATAGCGATCGCTATCGAAGAGAATATTGACCAGCCGACAAATCCTAGACCCATGCCAGTTACGGTGGCTCCAGCTATACGTCCCAGGTGTACTTGCAATATCCTCCCAATGACCGTGGAAAAGATGAGGATGACGATTAAGCTTTCAATGTTTGTCTGCGTATTGGGCAAATTGTTGTTTTGCGTGGTGCTGGGGAGTGGCAGTGTTTCACCGTTGATCAGGCCTATGATCATTTCAATCCCTGCTTGAATACCTTCGGCAAACTGCCCTTGTTTAAATCGAGGTGTAATAATTTCCGTGATAATTCGTTTCGCTGTTGCATCCGGTAGTACCCCTTCCAAGCCATAACCAACTTCAATACGAAGCATTCTGTCGTTTTTAGCGATCAGCAGTAAGACACCATCATCAATACCTTTACGTCCTATTTTCCATGCTTCAACAACCTGCATAGCGTATTGCTCAATAGCGAAGGGTTGAGTGGTCGGGATGATTAATATGGCAATTTGACTCCCTTTCTTTTTTTCAAATGCTGTTAATTGATGTTCCAGTTGTGTAATTTCATGAGTAGAGAGTGTTCCGGTTAAATCAGTTACATGGGATATAAGGGACGGAATGGCGATTTCTGCCCTGACTGATGTGATTGCCAATAAAATTGTAAGTAGGGTAATAACTCTAAAAAATATATTCTTGATTTTAGGTATTGATTCTTCGTTGGTCGATGTAGGTTTCATGAAAGATAGTAACTGGATTTATTTATCTTCCAGCCTCGGTGTATCAAAATCAATTTTTGGCGCGGTAGATATTTCGTCTTCATTTTCTACAGTGAAGCCGGGTTTTGTTTCAAATCCAAATAGCATGGCTGTGAGATTGCTGGGGAAAGAGCGGACGACAGTATTGTATTCTTGAACTGCTTTAATGTATCGATTGCGTGCTACAGTGATACGATTTTCGGTGCCTTCCAGTTGTGCTTGTAAATCACGAAAATTGGCATCTGATTTTAACTCGGGATAATTCTCGACGACGGCCAGTAACCTTGAAAGAGAGCTGGACAACTCTCCTTGCGCATTCTGGAATTTAGTGAATGTTTCAGGGTCGTTGACTAGCTCTGGAGTTGCTTGAATACTGCCAATTTTGGAACGAGCATTGGTAACTCCAAGCAATACATCTTTTTCTTGGGCAGCGAATCCTTTGACGGTATTAACTAAATTGGGTATTAAATCTGTACGTCGCTTATATTGATTCAGCACTTCTGCCCAACTGGCTTTAATTTGCTCATCGGTTGATTGAAGCGTATTGTAGCCGCAGCCACTTAAAACAAGAACGCAGAGAATTGTCGCTACTAACTGCCTATTGCGCATAAATTTCTCCAGAAAATTGCATAACCATGAATTATGGCTTTGTTGATATTTTGTAATATTCAATGAAAATTTCTTTCCATCTTGGGTAGATGATGAATGATAAAACGGAATTGACCGATGAACAATGGAAGATTTTGTTAGCAGTTGCTGATGTCTGTTATTGCAGTTTCAGTGGCCAATGCAAAATTCCGGATAAATAAAAACCGCTCGATCTTGATCGAGCGGTTTTTATTTGCAATCATCAATACTTTAATTATCAGGATATCCTGCTCCTGCCCAAGTTAAACCACCATCCACTGATTTATAAATATTTTTTCTTGCTGCGCCTACAATCGTCGAATCCAATTCATAGGTAGGCGATATCTTGAATTCAATGAATTCAATATTTTCAGTTGCAATCAGCGATGCGGTTGTATTCAGCGAAGATGTTACTGCGCCTGCTCCATCCAGATTTGCGCTAAACAGTCCTTTGCCACGGACATTGACAAAGATGGTTCGGTCGACGCCGAAGTTTGGGGAAAATTCTACTTGTAATATAACGGCATTTGATCCAACTGAAGTGTCAGTTTCTTTTGTCCAGGTGGTGCCTCCATCAGTTGAGCGGTAAATGCCACTGGTTGTGCCAACAAGCACAAGATTATCGATGGCAAATTGCGGGGATATCGCAACCCACATATATCTTTGCCCAGCCCACCCGGTTTGGATGATCGAACTAGCACCGACGCGCAAGAAAGTGTCTCCGCCATCCTGTGTCCGCCATACTTCTCCCGCGCGATTGGTGGCAAATGCAATGCGGTCGTTAGCATAATTAGGCGACACAGCTACACTTGTAATAGGATGGTTTGTTGGCATCCCCCGTTGCAATATCCAAGTTTTCCCAGCATCTTTGGTCTGCAGTAATCCATGGAGTCTTGAGCCGAGGTAAATTTCCTTATCGGTTGCAAAGTTTGGCGATGCTGCTAGGGCCGTGAGAGAAACGAGATCCTTTCGAATTTCAAGAAATCTAGGAATAAATCTAACGGTAAAACTGTCTCCGAAGTTGGTGGATGATCCCACGTATCCATTAGTCGCAGTAACGATTGTTTGAGTGCCATTTGCATTCTTCACGATCTGCGAATCGAAGAAATTCATTTTTCGCCCTGTCGGGTTGGGCCAGCCACTGGTAGACCAGGTTGTACCGCTATCGGCAGAAATAGCGATGCCTCTTCCGACATACGTTGTGGCAATCATCTTTTGATCAGTGTTAAAACTCGAAGAGAGCGCAAGCCCTGTCAGTACGCCAATTCGTGTTTGACTTTGCTTCCATGTACTGCCACCGTTTTTCGAGATAAAAATCCCATCGAATACCGGTAAAAATACTGTCTGGTCTGTCGCGTATGTGCGGGATACTTGCAAGTCAGTCATTTCATTGAGTAATGATGTTTGAACGGTGACTACAGCGCCTGAATTAAACAGTTCCCAATTATCGCCACTGTCGGTAGATTTAAATACCGCTTGAGTCAGACTGGTACTAAATACCGTGCGGTCGATCGCGTAGTTCGGTGAAACCGCTATATTATTAATCGCTTCATTAGGTAAGTTAGTACCTTTGCTAACAAAGGTATTTCCTCCATCGCTGCTATAAAAAATTCCAAAGCTTGGGGTCGCTAAAAATATTTCCGATGCGCTTCCTGGTGCGATGGCCATATCGTAGATGATGGTTCCTGTTGGATTCCCCAATTCGGTCCAGTCAATGCCGCCGTTGGTGGATTTTCGTAAGTATCCAGTATCGCTTGCAATTATTAGAGTGTTATCGGTAGCAAAGTCAGGTGAGATTGCGATAGCGGTTACTTTATTGGTTTTATCGAGTACCTGAGTCCATTGCGCATCTGTATTGGAGCGACGGAAAAGGGCTCCATTACCTTCATTAAAGAAAACTACATAACCACTGCTAGTTTCAGCGACCTCCATTTTTTTTATGATTTTGTTTGAAACGGCAAGACCTGTATTATAGGGTTCCCACGAATCGCCACGATTGGTTGAGCGATAAACACCACCTTTGCCTTTGAGGCCCGCAAACACAGTTTGATCGGTAGCAAATTTTGGAGAAACGCGAAGAACACTGTATTCAAGCGGATGGTCCAAACCATTCGCTAGATTAATCCAATTCGCACCCCCGTCGGTTGAGCGCATAACTTGATCGTAATACCAACCGGTAAATGCGCCATCGCTAACTAAGAACATCGTTTTGTCGTTGGCATAATCGGGTGATGCGGCAAATGCAATTACCATGTCATGAGGTGTATGTGCATGCACATTAACACCAGTAATGCCAATTGATAAGAAAAACGCAGTAATCACGGCAATTCGCCGCATGAAATTGATTCGAATTTCGTTTACATTGACTAACATGTTTAATCCTTCAAATTTTAGTTGTTTTTTGATTACTAACTCTGTCTGCTACGTGAAACTTTTGCCACGAATTTATTGAAAAGTACTGAATTTCTGTGTAACGATTGATTTTGCCAACTGGAGGCTAATATAGTAGAAATACTTCCTTAAACCAATAGGTCATTATTACTTTTTTTCTAGTACATATATACTACGAGGTTATTGTAAAACCTGGAAAATTTTGCTGTAGTAGCAGGAAACTTACTGATGTAACTGGCTACTCATATTCCCATAAAAAGTGAAGTTTCACATCTTCATGGATATTTTTCCATAGCACAGTATTCGGGCAGAATGGTTTCTTTATAATTTATCCAAGAAATTATCTGTTTTTCTTGAATTAACTTTTGATTATTAACGAATATAATTCGTATAAATCTTTTCTATCTGTTTCGCAGCCATTATGGCGATTTAATATCCGCTTACTCCTGGTAAATTATTTTTTCATTTCACCGAAAATAACGCTTTGATAAACAGCATATATTTGCTTTTTTATTTTACTGAAAGGTCTTGTCCTACCTTGCAATAGTTGAGAATTTCCGCTCCAAAATAATTTGGACGGAATTGGGTATTTAATCTGATATTATGACTAGGAAAAATCCTGTGATAGCCGATAATGTTATCCGTGGCGTAGGAGTCTTTTTATCTGTCAAATGTGTTCGATGGATTTATAGGTAAAAATTGAGGTGCCAGACATAAGATACTTTGCCGTGCATCACAAACTTTGTTCATGCGTCGATGTAATTCAAGCAAAAAAAAGATTTTTGTGCGGCTCAGTCATCTGAAAATTGCTGGCAAGAGATGGGAATGACTAAATTGCTTGAGTACGCTGAAGTTTGTAGAACTAATCCTTGGTTTATCTTTTCTGTTTTAGTAAGAATCGATAGTGGCATGCACATTTAATCTGAAAATATTTAGCATTTAGAAAACAAAATGAGAAACTTACTCAGAAAGATTTATTCGATACTAAAAAAACGTGCATCATACTTATTTTATCTGATCGAATACAAACGGGCCGCAAATGCTGTGCGCAGAACAAGTAGTGATCCTAACTCGATCTATGAAAAGATATTTGAGGAATTCATGCAAAGCTGCGGGAATAAGCCATGTCTTCAAATAGGGGTAAAAAATAGATTAGGAAAAAAATATGGGCCCAATTGGGTAAGTGTTGACAAATACGATATGCGCGATTTTATTGACTATCATTATGATATTCATGACCTACCCTTCGAAGATAACAGTTTTGATGCAGTGGTCTGTATATCGATTTTAGAGCATGTTCCTTACCCGTTGAAAGCAATTCAGGAATTCAAAAGAATCTTAAAGCCGGGTGGGAAAATATGGGTTCAATTGCCATGGCTTTGCCCTTATCATGCGGTTCCAAAAGACTACTGGCGCGTTAGTCCGGATGGATTAAGAGTCTGGATGGAGGATTTCAAAGAGGTTTCTTGCGGAACTTATATGTGGCGCAAGACCTATTTTTCAATTGCAACTTATTTTTATGGAGAAAAATAGAATAGTAAGACTCAGACAACTTGCCCTGCAGCATAACCTGATGACCAAGCCCATTGGAAATTAAATCCTCCTAAATGACCCGTAACATCTACAACCTCTCCAATAAAGAACAGACTCGTTGTGTGCTTGGATTCCATTGTCTTGGATGATAACTCAACAGTATCGATGCCACCGAGCGTTACTTCCGCCTTCTTGTAGCCGATCGTGCCGCTCGGCATAACCTGCCAGTTGTGGAGTTTATCTGCGATCAAGAGCAATTCATTTTCCCGGTAGTTACCGATAGGTTTTGCAGTGATAGCAAGCTCGGCTAGCAGGGATGCGCACCAGACCTGCACGAAACGTTTAGGGAGATAATGGGCTAGCAGATTCGGTAGAAGCATGGTGCTCCGACGATAAAGAGAAAAAATTTGTTGTGCATTCTGTTGTGGTAACAAGTTGATGTATAAAGACTCTCCTGATTGCCAATAGGATGATATCTGCAGTATAGCGGGGCCGCTTAATCCACGATGGGTGAATAAAATATCCTCACGGAACGAAGTTCCGTTACAACTAACCTCAGCATCTATTGCCACGCCTGAAATTTCCTTAAAGCCAGAAAATTTATCTGCAGCAAAGGTTAAGCCCACCAAACCAGGTCGTAACGATGTTACGCGAACGCCAAACTGATTGGCAACTTGATAGCCAAATGCGCTTGCGCCAATTTGTGGAATTGATAAACCGCCTGTAGCAATTACCAAAGATTTAGCTTCTATAGTATTGCGCTCAGTTATCAATCTAAAATTTGATCCAATATCTTGATTCTCATCGTTCGCTAGGCCCTCTATTTTTTGAATAGCAGAGGCTAGTTGCCAATCTACATTTACTGCACTGCACTCGCTATGCAGCATGTTAATAATTTGTTGCGAGCTACCCTCACAAAATAACTGCCCCAACTTTTTTTCGTGATAACGGATACCATGCTTCTCAATCAGAGAAATAAAATCCTGTGGCGTGAAACGAGCCAATGCGGAACGGCAAAAATGTGGGTTTCCGGAAATGAAGTTTTCCGCTGAGGTATGGCAATTGGTAAAGTTGCAACGACCACCGCCAGAAATACGGATTTTTTCCGCTAACTTAAATGCATGGTCAATGAGTATCACGCTGCGGCCTCGCTTACCTGCCTCAATTGCGCACATCATGCCTGCAGCACCTGCTCCAACGATAACTACATCTTTATACAGCTTAGGCAAGCTCATGTATTACACCGTGAAGCGCTTCTGAACAAAGAAATTATTCAGTCATCATATCTAAGCGAGTTGCTATCATCAGTACAATAAATAAAAAAAGAGATAAACCAATCCGTATGCTTAATGATCTAACCATACGTGTTGAATTACCTTTATCTTTATACATGTAATACAGTGCTGATCCTAGGCTATATAATATAAGGAGAAATACTACGGCGGCGAAAATTTTCAATGGCTTAATCCTAACAAAAATTGAATTTGCCAAATTTTAGCCGAGTTTTTCTGATTATCCAATGACTATTTAATGATAAAAACTCCAGAAATTTAGTATTAAATTAATCAATTGCTTCTATACCACTTCATTTTGGCTTCTTTTCATCGGTCAATACTGTGCAATGCAAAATCCGATTTGCTTACCAACTGCTATTTTTTTAATGGGCCCCACAGCAAGTGGCAAAAGCCAAATTGCCTTAGATATAGCAAAAGAACTCCCAATCGAAATTATCAGTGTGGATTCGGCTCAGGTATACCGCTACATGAATATCGGGACGGCCAAACCCGAGCAAGAAATTCTGACTCATACTCCGCATCATCTTATTAATCTCATTGATCCTGATCAGACTTATTCAGCAGCGCAATTTCGCAAAGATGCTTTAAACATCATGCAGGACATCTCTTCGCGCAACAAAATTCCGCTACTGGTGGGTGGTACGATGCTTTATTTCAGAGTATTGCAAGATGGTCTATCCGTATTGCCAGCTGCAGACCAAGATATGCGATTGCAGTTGGAACATTTGGCGAAGAAACTTGGTTGGCCTGCAATGCATCAAAAATTATCAGAATTGGATCCAACGATTGCTGCGCGTATCAAACCAACAGATAGCCAGCGCATCCAACGTGCCCTGGAAGTATGTTATCTGACTCAACAACCGATGTCAGAAATTCTGAAGACCTCACAACCAGCAGACTTTCCCTATCGTAAAGTAAGTATTGCACTCATTCCTAGTGAACGCAGCCAATTGCATTCTCGTATTACTGAGCGCTTTGGAAACATGTTAAACGCCGGATTGATCGATGAAGTTCAATCCATACGTCAGAGATTTTCGTCATTGAATATGGAATCGCCATCAATGCGATGTGTCGGCTATCGTCAGGTCTGTCTTTATTTGGACAACAAAATCAGCCGTGACGAAATGCATGACATGGGAATTGCTGCAACGCGCCAGCTGGCTAAACGACAGCTAACTTGGTTGCGCGGTATAAGAGTTAGCAATGAAATATATGAACTTGATTGCTTGTCTAGTGACTCAAGTACTCGAGTGCACAATTTAATCCGAGCTGTGATCGAGACCTGCGCAGACTGAATGCCAAATTCTTACTGTTGATATATTTTGAGTCTGCCAGCTTGTTTATTTCCTGTCGATAGCGTTATGATTCCATACACGCTAAATAGAATAATTGAATTTTTATCAGCGTATAAGAAAAATTACGAAACACCTGCAGAACAATCATTGATAGGAAAAACAATCATGCAGATTTTTTTAAAATTATTTACTTCAGTCTTGTTGCTGATAGGCATCTTTCTTTTGGCAGGCTGCGAAAACTACGCAGAAAAAACCCATCCGTCCTGGGTTACACCACCACCTGGTATGGTTTATGATGATTCGACCATTTTTGCCCGTGTTACCCTGGCAATTCAATCTGATCCTGTTCTGCAGGACACCAACATTGAAATCAAAGTTAACGAGGGTCATGTGACGTTAACGGGTGTCGCTCGTAATGAAGATCAAATTACCCGCACCAATATGCATACCTGGATCGTGGATGGAGTAAAGAATGTTGACAACCAAGTTATCGTAAAAAAATAAAGTATAAAAATCCCCGCAATAGGGGATTTTTATCTAATTTACTGTGAATGTCTTGATCAGATTCCTCGCAAAAGCTCATTAATACCCGTTTTTGAGCGGGTTTTAGCATCCACTTGTTTTACGATTACGGCGCAGTACAAACTGTATTTTCCATTTTCAGCCGGCAAATTACCCGATACTACAACTGATCCAGGAGGAATGCGACCGTAACTTACTTCGCCGGTTTCACGGTTATAAATTTTCGTGCTTTGACCAATATATACACCCATCGATATTACAGAGTTCTCACCGACAATCACACCTTCCACAATCTCCGAGCGTGCGCCAATAAAGCAATTATCTTCGATGATAGTTGGATTGGCTTGCACCGGCTCCAATACGCCGCCAATGCCAACACCACCCGATAGATGCACATTTTTGCCAATTTGCGCACATGAGCCAACGGTAGCCCACGTATCAACCATCGTGCCATCGTCCACATACGCGCCTATATTGACATAAGATGGCATCAACACGACGTTGTTGGCAATAAAAGAACCTTTGCGTACTGCTGCAGGCGGAACTACACGAAAACCGCCATCACGAAAATCCCTGGAGCTGTAATCTGCGAACTTGGATGGTACTTTATCAAAATAATTGGAAAATCCGCCTTTGATAAAACTGTTATCCTCAATTCGGAATGATAGTAACACTGCTTTCTTGATCCACTGATGAGTTACCCAATCGCCATCGATTTTCTCAGCTACGCGCAATTTTCCGTTGTCCAGCATTGCCAGAACTTGTGTAACGGCTTCCTTCAAACTGGCATCGACATTACGTGGCGTAATTTCAGCGCGGCGCTCAAAAGCTTCTTCAATGATGGTTTTTATTTCACTCATGATTTTCCTTAGTAATTTAAATTCAGCTCGACTTAACTCAACTGAGTCACGAGGTTTTTAATTCTTTGCATGGCTTCGTTACATTCCTGTTCAGACGGTACTAATGCAACCCGAATATAATTTTTTCCCGGATTGCTGCCTTGTGCATCACGCGCGAGATAACTGCCTGGTAGCACCGTCACATTATAATCTTGATACAACCGTTTGGTGAATTCGGTATCGTCGATAGGTGTTTTAATCCATAAATAAAAACCCGCATCCGGCATTTGCACTGTCATTGCATCCGACAGCAGCACCATCGCATCGAAGAATTTTTGTGCATATAAGCGACGATTTTCCACCACATGTTTTTCATCATTCCAGGCTGCTGCGCTGGCGGCTTGAGCTGCAGGGTTCATGGCACTACCATGATAAGTCCGATACAACAGAAATTTTTTCAATATCGCGGCATCACCGGCCACGAAACCGGAGCGCATTCCTGGCACATTCGAGCGTTTCGATAAGCTATTAAATACCACCAAGCGTGGAAAACCTGCGCGCCCCAATTGATTTGCGGCATCCATCGCACCTAATGGTGGTTTTATTTCATCAAAATGGATTTCAGAATAACATTCATCTGCGGCCACCACAAAACCATAGCGATCTGATAGCGCAAATAATTCCCGCCATTCCTCCAGTGTCATCACACCACCTGTCGGATTATTGGGTGAGCAGACATAAATCAGCTGCGCGCGCGACCATACGTCATTGCTCAATTGTGAAAAATCCAATCTAAAACGATTTTCGGGTAGTGTATTAATAAAATATGGCGTTGCCCCCGCTAATAATGCCGCGCCCTCGTAAATCTGATAAAACGGATTGGGGCATACTACTACCGGGAAACTAGCGCTAGAATCAATTACTGTCTGCGCAAAAGAAAACAGTGCCTCACGACTACCATTGACAGGAATAATTTCAGTATCGGGATTAATTTCCGATAGATTAAAACGCTGTTTTATCCATGTTGCAATGCTATTGCGTAGTATCGGTAATCCCAATGTAGTTGGGTATGTCGACAAACCATCGAGATTATTTGCTATTGCTTGGCGGATAAAATCAGGTGTTGCATGCTTGGGTTCGCCAATCTGAAGATCAATCGGGCTCAATGCAGCGTTACGTGTTATTCCCTCAAATAATATCCGAAGTTTTTGAAATGGATAGGGTTGCAGCTGACTCAGATTTGGGTTCATGCCATTTTAGAAAGAATGCTCAGTCGATAATTAATTTTATACTGATCATCCTGCGATTAGGTTATTTAATGCGTGCGAATTATAAAGCGTGCATGCAAGAATAACCAACTAAAATTAATTTCAAATCATTTGAAAGTCACTGTAGGTTAAATTTGGATGAACAGCTGTTCCCATGAGCGCAACCTGTAAAGCGGTGGCGCTTCCCAGGCCATCGGCATCGTAATACAGAATACCCGTTGTGGTGTTGTATATGATCCTGTCATAGGTATCATGTGCCGCGACCACACCGGCACCTGACCAAAATTGCTCCGTACTCAGAGTGCCCGGACTAACACCTAATCCGGTAAATAGAGACAAACTAAATTGCATAATATCAATCCCGCTTTGGAAGTCGACAAGGATGTCTCGGTTGGTTGAGCTATTCGGAGCATAGTCGAAGACAAATTTATCTGCACCACTACCGCCCGTAATGTTGTCATTGCCATTATTGCCACTAAATGTGTCGTTAAATGCAGTACCAGTTAATATATTGGCGCCATTGTTGCCAATAAGTGTCAATCCGTTCGTGACTGCTGTGGCATTAATGTTGGCAGCAGTTTTTGCTGTAGTAACTGCATTTACCATATCTCCCGTGCCAATCACAATACGCTCCAGGCCTGTGTCACCGGCATACAGGGTTAAAGTACTCGCAGATTTTGTTGCAAATCTTACTTCGTCAGTACCGCTAATGCCAGTGTCATTTATTTCTGCTGCGGTATGTTGCGAGGCAACACTAATTAAATAAACATCCGAATTATTCCGGCCATCCAGTATATCAATACCTGCTTTGCCATCGATAATATCAGCTTGTGCTGTGCCGGTAAGGATATTTGCGCCCGCATTGCCAATGAGTGTTAATGCGTTTGTAACATCAGCTGCATTGACATTGATCGCAATAACCCCAGTTGAAACAGCAGTTGCAGTCGTTCCGGTACCGATAACTATACGTTCGATCCCGGTATCGCTGGAAAACAAAGTTAATGTACTTGCTGTAGTAGCAGCGAAACGAACTTCGTCGATACCATTCAATCCACTATCAGCGATTTCTGCAGCCAAGTGGTGTGCAGCTGAGTTAATAATGTAAATATCAGAACCATTGCCGCCATCGAATTGATCAGTATAAGCAGTGCCGGTGATTATATTGTTACCGGCATTACCGGTAATGGTCAGCGCGTTTAACACCGCGCCGGCATTGACATTAAGTGCAGTTACAGCCGATGTAATCGCATTGACTCCAATCCCAGTACCGATCACAATGCGCTCAATACCAATATCACCTGGATATAGTGTCAGTGTACCTTTGGTGGTTGCGGCAAATCGCACCTCATCCGTTCCTGAAGTGCCATAATCAAAGAATTCTGCGACTTTATGATCTGTGGCTAATACTGTAAGATAAACATCGGATCCTTCTCCACCATAGAGCTTGTCACTGCCTGCTCCACCGTCCAAAATATCGTTTCCAGCCAAGCCATTCAGCATATCATTGCCGGCCAAACCATAAAGAACATCATTGCCCGCACCAGCATTCATAATGTTATTTTTAGTCGTGCCGGAATAGGTTCCGCCACTGACGATAACGCCCGGTGGTGGCGGTGCGCCGGCGATCAACGTGCCAATATCTAAGCGTCCACCGGTAACTGTAGTCGTTGTCAAAGCATCGGTTGGGATAACCGTGTTTAGCAAGGAGTCACGCAATTGTTGTGGCGTGATATTAGGAAGAGCAGAGGCATATAGTGCTAAAGCTCCTGTTACGTGTGGTGCAGCCATTGATGTGCCTTGAAAAGAAGCATATCCACCGCCCGGTACAGTGGAATAAATGCTTTGTCCCGGTGCTGCCAGGTCGACTGTGGATTTGCCGTAATTTGAAAAAGAAGCCAGCGTTCCAGAACTGGTCAACGCTGCAACTGATATAACCGAATCGTAACCTGCTGCCGCTGTCGTGTTAAAGTTGGAAGGATAATTTGCACGGGTGTCCGTATTTAAACTGCTATTTCCTGAAGCTGCGACAAAAAGATTGCCTGCCTGTGCTGAACGGATGACAGCATCATAATTACTCTGAGAATATCCACCGCCGCCCCACGAATTATTTGTGGCGACAAAATGCTGGCCGGTGCCAGAAGCCAGACTGGCATTCGTGTAATAATCAATCGCAGCCGTCGTCGATAAGGAAGTCCCCCCGGAGGGACCCAGCGCTTTAAGTGCCAGCATCTGAATATTCCAGTTCACACCAGAAACACCGCTGCCGTTTCCGCCAGAGGCACCGATAGTTCCTGCGACATGGGTTCCATGGTTTACATCATCAAATGGATTGTTATCGTTATTAACAAAATCCCAGCCGACAATATCATCAATATAGCCATTATTGTCCAAATCATCACCGCCTTTCCAGCGGGAATCCGCCAGCAAATCACCAGCATCAATACGGCTATTATTATTAAAATCATTGACATAAGAAACATTTGCCGCATGATTCAGATCGATAAAACTGAATGTGCCGTCCTGATCAACATCGGTTAATGCCGAACGCAGTGTATTGCTAATTTCTTTTTGATTGATCCAGATATTTAAGTAAAGGTCCGGATGTGTGTAGTCGATGCCCGTATCAATGACGCCCACAACGGTTTTTGTGGTTCCGATAAAACCGTTGTTCCAGGCTTCATTGGCTTGGCTGCCGTAATTATTTGTTGGTGATAATACGTCTCCGTACATGCCCCAAAGGTTACCGTTAGTGTAATAGGGATCGTTGCTTATAGATTGATTGGAAAGAATCCAGTTATGTTGCACATACTCGACACCGGGTTGGATTGCTAATGCATCCATTACTGATTCCAGCCCCTTATGGGTGTTAATCCTGGCCAGCGTTGGCCCATGATCGGGTGATGGTGCATCATGAACAAATTCAGCGCCGTTTTTGCGTAATAAAGTAGCTTTCTCCTTCTGAGTAAAGCTTGAAGAAAACTGAACTAAAAACTCACCGTTCACAAATTTTCCCATAACGTCTCCTAGTATTTACTGATTCAATATCGTGTAACTTAAAAACCAATCCCAGGATTTCATTTTTTATACCCTGGGTTAGCTAGAGTGCGAAAGCTACCGACAGCAAGGCAATCACCACGCGACAATATCGCTTTAGCTATCACGACTTTTAGCTATCGGCGAAGATGACGCGTCCTTTAACCATAAATGAAAGAATTGCGGTGAATTACCCCGCCTTTTCCGAAGATCAAACAATGTGAAAGAAGGAGGTGAAAAATAAATCAGTTATTCATCGGTGGTATGTGAGGGGGTAGGAGTTGTTGTAGGCAGCCATAAAATTTATTGAGGTGAGAATTGGTTGCTTAGCTAAGATATCGCGTAAGTCATGGCAATAATTGTGATTTCATACAGGAAAGTGATGCGTGGATGCTAAATCAACTGTGCTTTAGATTATAAAGAAGATGCGTGACATTGCTACTCCAGCGCGGTATGCATGCGATCCGCCACCATCAGCGCACGTAAATCCGTTTCCCATTTCTTTAATTTGTCAAGCGCATGCAGGCGCTGGAGTGGGGTGGCGCTATTATGCATACGTGCGATGAAATCGCAGGTATATTCAGAGAGCTTCAACTGATAAGCACGATAGTCCGGATCGTCGGAACGGTGCGTATGTTCGATCAAATTCTTTAATGAGCTAATGATCTGTTCGGGTGTGGCGGATTCAGAGGCGAACTGACGCAGCACTTTCAGTGTTTCTTGTTGCCGGCGCTGACGTTCGATCATCCAGATTTCGGGATTGAAAGGCGAGGCTTCGATGCTAGTATCGATTAAATGCCGTTGTGTTTTGTCAATGCTGCCGTATAGGTTTTCGATGCGTTTGACAGTTCTCTTGATCGATGCCTGTCGACGATCCTCAAGATCTGGTTGCAGATAGTCACGGCGCAACTCGGCATTGCTTTTGGTATAGCGTTGTTCGAGATGCTGCCACTGCGCTTCACCTAAGCGCAATACTACGGGTGTACTCAGTTGCACAGCCTGATCAAAGGCGGGAGCGATAATGTTTTGCAGTTTGTTGGACCAATGACAAATTTGGGTTGACGTCAATGGGCTGTCGATCTGACCGCGCACGGTGGCTAGCCAATCAACATATTCCGGAAGCTGTGCCGTGCGATGCCAGATAAACCACTGCTGAATCGCCTGCTTGGCGTATGGCGCTTGTTCGCGATCAAAATCGACGTAGCCATCCAGCCACCACCAGGCAAGCCGTGGCCCTTGATCATAACTCAGACGCACCATGCTGCAACCGCTGAGTAGCAATAATAATGTTGTAGTAAAGGCTATTCTTTTTAAGACAGGCTGCATGATAATGCTCGTCAATTTAATTGTGAATAAAAAGAAATGTCGCTACGCGGTTAGAAACGGATCCAAGATACTTGTTAAGTATACCTAAACCGTACCTTATCACTTTCTTTTTCGTTACATCTGCAAGATCGTAATTGTTCGTGCTGTTTTATTCTTTATAAGATTCCATTCATTTCGGAGTAGTATGGGCTGGCTCGGCTGTCACATGGCTTGTGTCAGAAACCATAACAGACTAAACTTGGCCCCTATCTTCAGCGTGTAAGCTTAACTCTGGCGACAGTATTTTCTACTCAAGAATTTCTCGCATGGAAGAAAAATTACATCATAAACGTCCCAAATATCTGAATTTGCTTGAGTTCAGACACCCCATGCCTTCTGTGGTTTCGATTCTGCATCGTGTCAGCGGTGTATTGCTATTCTTTCCGGGCATCCCACTGCTGCTATCCGGTTTGCAGCTATTGCTACAATCTCCACAAAGTTTTGAGATTCTGCAAGGCTCTCTCAATAATCCGATAGTCAAACTGCTGTTATTGCTACCACTCTGGTTTTTTTTGCATCATTTATGTGCCGGCATCCGCCATTTGTTACTGGATATACAAGTAGGAATCAAGTTGGAACAGGCGCGGGCAGGAAGCAAATTAGTATTGATCGCGGGGTTCGTGTTAACCATATTGGCGGGGTTAATGCTATGGTAAGGCAATCCAGACTTGCCGTTACCGGCGCGCACTATGGCGCGAAGGATTGGCTAGCTCAGCGGGTGACTGCCATTCTGATGACAATTTATCTTATTGTGTTAGCAGGAGTGTTGGTGGTTGTTGTTCCACAAGATTATGCAGGATGGAAAGGTCTATTCCAGTCTCAATGGTTGCGCATCGCGACTTTTATGTTCTTTATTTGTGTTTTCTGGCATGCCTGGGTGGGTGTGCGCAATGTGCTTATGGACTACGTTCATTCCATGTCAATTCGCTTAATGATGCAAATTGCGGTAGTAACTGCTTTGCTGTTTTATCTGGTCTGGACTGCAGAAATATT
>NZ_JALHQJ010000019.1 GCF_022842015.1 Nitrosomonas sp.
CTACGCAAGGATAATGTTGGCACCGTATTTTTCAGCGAAGAGGAGCTTGCTAAAAACATGACTCATCATATACTGCAACGCTTTGATACGAAACCCAAGACTGACACAGTCAAACGCTAAGTAAAAACTGTGCATATAACACCGACAATAATGAGATTAACACAATGATAGAACAGATATATGTAGGTATTGATCAAGATAAAAATGGGGGTCTCACCCATCTGGGTCGCATCGTACGTGATGCTTGGGTGTTCGAAATTTTGCCTGAATCTGAAACTTGCACAGGCTGGAGTGGCGCACAGATGCAATCTTTATATGAAAAAGTCTACGCGGCCTGGGAGCCCTATGCACATCTGCCAAGCCGCTTACCCGAGGAGTTACGTGAACGACATGCTCAACTATACGCACAAGCCATTGCAAGCGCGAAAGAGAAAGGCTGGGATACCGAGCTGGATGAAGATGATTAGCGGTTCGCCGGAAAATGCAAGATCCGTGCCGGACCATCCAGCTTAGCTTTGCTGGCCAAGGTCTGAAGTGCAAGGGGCAATTCGCTTTGCAATCGGGTCATAATTTCTGACATGTTCTCACGATAATAGATTGCATCATAAACGACCGGCTGATTCAACGCATCACGATCTTCCCGCCTGAAATTGCACCAAGCGATATCAATCCAGCATTTACGCTCCCCATCTATAAACACAAACTCATCGTTATCAACAATGGCCATATATTGCATCGCACGGATAGGTATAAACAAATGCCGGGTCGGGCAGCGCGCTAATAAGGTGATGGCTAGATTATACGTATTTGCCGGCAAGTTGCGAGCCTCTCGATGGATCTCAGGATCACGATAACAGGTAATCTCCATAATTGCTCCAGCTAAGAATTTTAGGTTTAGATTGTTGCTATAGACATCAATGCTTTCAACTGCGTAGTTGCGAAGCAAAATATCCATACATGTGTTACCTTACCGCCGATAATTAAGGAACTCAAGATGATCAACAATAATTTTTATTCATCAGCTAAACCGGGAAGCATGTTTTGTTGATCGAGCGAATAATCTCTATTGCCTACAAAATAACGAGCGATGGCACTGCACAAACTTTTTAGTCATTTTATTTCACGCCTAGGGCCTGGATTACTCTATGCTGGCGCAGCTGTGGGAGTTTCTCATCTGGTTCAATCCACTCAAGCTGGCGGCATGTTTGGATTTGAGTTAATTATTGCGATTATTATTATCCATTTAATCAAGTATCCTTTCTTTGAATTTGGCCCGCGCTATACCGCAGCAACAGGACAGCATATTTTGCACGGATATCTAAGACTGGGGAAATGGGCCATATGGCTCTATTTACTCCTGTCGATATCAACCATGTTCATCGTTCAAGCTGCCATTACTGTTGTAACGGCTGGTTTAATAACAAATATTTTCGGCCTTGAAGGACTGGGTGGACATGATCCACAAATAGTTGCATTCATTATCAGCAGTATCTTGCTGCTGTTTGCCTTGATCTTGCTAGTCAGTGGTCGCTATAAGCTTCTGGATAAATTAATGAAAATTATTATCCTGGTGCTTGCGGTAACTTCGATTGCTGCTGTGATTATGTTGTTATTTGACAATCCCGGACACCACAAATCTGCAACTGTATTCTTCTCATTTTCTGATACCGTACATTTAATTTTTCTGGCGACATTTCTTGGCTGGATGCCCGCGCCTCTTGATCTTTCTGTATGGCATTCCATTTGGGCTAAAAGCAAAAATGAAAGTGAGGGTAAGTTAACCAGCATGCAAGATACCCTATTCGATTTTAGAGTGGGTTATATTGGAACAGCTTTTTTAGCGATCTGCTTTCTATTATTGGGTGCGCTGGTGATGTACGGCAGCAATATTCCTTTTGCGGCCGGAGGTGCGGCCTTTGCAGGGCAATTGATTGATATGTACCAACAGGCGTTAGGTCAATGGGCTTATCCAATTGTTGCCATCGCAGCATTGGCAACCATGTTCAGCACCACATTAACCGTACTTGACGCTTTCCCACGCTCAATCAGCGCTGCATCAGCATTAATATTTCCCCAAAAATCGCTGCTGAATAATGAAAAAACCTATCTGATCTGGCTATTGATTATTATTACAGGAACGTTATTCATCCTGTTCTTCTATCTCGCTTCAATGCGCGACCTGGTCAAAATCGCCACCGTAGTATCTTTCGTAGCAGCTCCCATTTTCGCCGTATTAAATATGCAGGCCGTATTTAGTAAAAATATGCCCGATCAGTATCGTCCAGGAAAATTGATGTGGATTTGGTGCTGGCTCGGTGTTGTCACTTTATCCGGGTGCTCGATTACCTATTTATTATTACTTTAATTTACCAGCAAAATAACATTTGATGCGCCCTACCCGCCTTGAGAAGCCAGCGGCTACCCGCAGCAATCTTAAAACAATTGCTTCACTTTTACCTTATCTGCTGGAGTTTAAAGTCAGAGTTGTTTTAGCGCTCAGCCTGTTAGTATTGGCCAAATTGGCCAATGTTTCTGTCCCATTGGTTCTGAAGGAAATTGTCGATGCTCTGGATCAGCCACGTGCTGAGCTGGTACTACCCGTTTTTTTGCTGATGAGTTATGGCGTGTTACGCCTGTGCAGTACTTTATTTGGCGAATTGCGCGATGCCATCTTCGCCAAAGTGACGCAACGAGCAATCCGGCGCGTAGCCAACAAAGTATTTAGTCATCTGCATTCATTGTCATTGCGTTTTCATTTGGAACGGCAAACTGGCGGTGTTTCACGCGATATTGAGCGCGGCACGCGTGGCATTTCATTCCTGCTGAATTTTATGCTGTTTAATATTCTGCCGACATTACTTGAGATTGGCTTGGTATTGGCCATACTCATTAGTAAGTACGACATCTGGTTCGCCATCATCATTGTCTCGACTT
This sequence comes from Nitrosomonas sp., assembly GCF_022842015.1. Taxonomy (GTDB): domain Bacteria; phylum Pseudomonadota; class Gammaproteobacteria; order Burkholderiales; family Nitrosomonadaceae; genus Nitrosomonas. Next base: position 2,935 of record NZ_JALHQJ010000019.1, read on the forward strand.
TGCTGGCATATATCTCATTGACACTGATCGTCACCGAATGGCGCATGATTTTCCGCCGCACCATGAATAACATGGACTCAAAAGCCAATACGCAAGCCATCGACAGTTTACTGAACTACGAAACAGTCAAATATTTTGGTAATGAAGCTTGGGAAGCCCGGCGTTATGATGAGCATCTACAATCATGGGAAAAAGCCGCTATACGCAACCAGACTTCGCTGGCAACACTGAATGCAGGACAAAGCGCAATTATTGCCGTTGGGGTCACGCTGCTCATGCTATTGGCTGCTGATCAGGTAGTTGACGGTCATATGACCTTGGGGGATCTAGTGCTGATCAATGCTTTTATGCTGCAGCTTTATATGCCACTACATTTCCTCGGTTTTGTGTACCGGGAAATCAAGCATTCGCTCGCAGACATGGAACGTATGTTTACTTTGCTGGAGGAAAACAAGGAAATTCAGGACAAACCAGATGCCGAGATACTCAATATTAAAAATGCAGCTATCCATTTTGATCAGGTTAATTTTAGCTATGAACCCAATCGTCAGATTTTGTTTAATGTCAGCTTTGATATCCCTGCCGGGCACAATGTCGCTGTCGTAGGCCACAGTGGTTCAGGGAAATCCACACTGGCCCGCTTGTTGTTCCGTTTTTATGATGTGCAGTCGGGCCGCATTCAGATCAATGATCAAGACATCCGTGATGTCACTCAGCAAAGCCTGCGTACCACCATGGGCATCGTACCGCAAGATACGGTATTATTTAACGACAGTATTTTTTACAACATTGCTTATGGACGCCCGGATGCAACTGCGAATGAAGTTTATGCAGCAGCCCAATCAGCACATATCCATGACTTTATTGAGAGCCTTCCTGAGAAATATGAAACCATTGTCGGTGAGCGCGGCTTAAAACTATCGGGAGGTGAAAAACAGCGCGTGGCCATTGCCCGCACTATTTTAAAGAACCCGGCTATTCTGATTTTTGACGAGGCCACATCGGCGCTGGATTCAAACTCGGAAAAACGTATTCAGGCCGAATTAAAACGCATTGCAAAGAACCGTACAACATTGACCATCGCGCATCGATTATCCACCATTGCTGATGCTGACCAGATTCTAGTCATGGATCATGGGCGCATCATTGAGCGTGGCACACATCAGCAGTTGCTAGCAATAAACAGTCAGTATGCGCGTATGTGGGAACTACAACGACAAGAAGAAACCGATCAAAACTTGCAACAAATTTTAACAACCCGTTAATTGCCTTTCAAGGCATTCCAGATAGCCAATATTTATCAGTCTTTTTTTGGCTGAATTTCTATAAACAAAGCCTTCTGACAATTGTCTGGCGAAACCCGGAGTGATAATCCGGTTCAGCACTTATCGATCAGCATCGAGACGGCAGAATGGACTTTGTCGGCGAAACGAGTTAGCCAATCTTGGCTATTCCCAAGCCACATCGAGGTGGCTGATCCAACCGGGCAGCAGTATCAGGTCGATCTTTCCTTCACCAAATACTTGATAGGCGATATAAAGTTCACCTCTCTTGACGTAGTTAACCGGAAGGATTTCCATTATATGAGTCATTGAAGATTAATAGAATTTAGGGGCTGGTTAACTGAATCAGTCCCCAAAATATAGATTTATTTCCTAGATAACATTTTAGTAAATCCTTCGTCAATGTTTATTTTTGTTGCATTGGCCAGATGATTATAAAAAACACTCATACCCGACATGGCAATAATTTCCATAATTTCTTCATCATCAAACCCCAGTTCTCTTAGCGCCTGAAAATCCTGTTCACTGGAAGAATGAGAATCTTTTGCCAGCCTGACAGCAAAATCGATAGCCGCTTTCTCTTTGGGATCCGACGTTTCTGCAGTGTAGTTCTTAATTAGGCTGTCTATTTGCTCAGGTGTAACACCGATATGCAAACAAAATGCATGATGTGCTGCTTCACAGTAATGGCAGCCCTTTAATGATGAGATAGCAACAAAAATCATCTCCTTGAGCCGACGGCCTACCCGGCCACTAGTCAGTATATGGTTCATTACCGGCCATATTCCTTTTAACGACTCGGACGAAGTGGCCCAAACTCGGAAAAAATTGGGTGTAAAGGGTGCTTTTAATGCCTTTTTTATCTGGATAAAGCTTTCATCCATTTCAGGTGTCACTGCACCGTCATCCACAATCTGACTAATCGTTCTCATAATAATCTCCTGTAATACATTTTTTGAAGTGAAATAAATACATTTTCTGATTTACTTGCTTTAATGATCATCTGAAAAAAGCCCATTACTAAGTGCCTATTCCTCCATCATCATTGGGGTTTTACCGCATCTTTATAATCAGTAAGTATGCCAACCCGATGGCTCACCATTGCCTAGAACTTTAATACAGTCCAAACACGATGTCTGTTATCTACAAAACAAAATTGCTATAAGTTTAAGACCCCATTGATAATTTGCGATCAAACCTAGAATCATGCTGTGAGGAATTCCATAAGTCTTCGATTCACTTCATCCGGCTGCTCTAAATGTGCCCAGTGCCCAGCATCTGACACTACGAATTTTTCAAATCCTTTGGTAAAGAACTGCTCCATCCCTTCTGTTAACTCCAAACCAATGCAGCCATCGCGTTCGCCGTGAAAATACATCGTGGGAACTTCGATCGGTGAATCGAAGAGTAATGCCTGAACATCGAAAAGTGAGGCGTCATGCAGTTGGGGATTGAACAAACAACGATAATAATCTAACGTGGCCTTGGCCACACCCGGCTGGCGAAACGTATTTTTGACTGCATTCATTATATTGAAAGGACATCGCCACAGGGGTGACCATTCTTGCCAAATTCGATCAATGAACTCAAAATCATTCAATGCCATCGCATCTTCAGCAAACGACATCTGAAAAAAGAACATATACCAACTGCGGCGCTGTTGTTCTGGATTGGTGATGAGAGAGCTGAAAAGCAATACTGGATGTGGTACAGCGAGCGTAATTAATTTTGTTATTTTCTGTGGTGCAAGCTTGGCTGCACCGTACGCGGCCACCGCACCCCAGTCGTGGCCAATGACGGCGGCCGACGAAACGCCCAGTGCATCGATCAGCTCCACGACATCAATGGCCAATACCGCTGCTTGATACGAATCGTCCGGCACATCAGTTGGAGCGTAACCGCGCATATACGGGGCGATTGCACGAAAACCCACATCGGCAAGTGCAGGTAATAAATGACAAAAGGTGTTAGCACAATCAGGAAATCCATGCAAACACAGCACCAACGGTCCTTCGCCCACTTCAAGATAGCTAAACTGAATTCCGCCAGCTCGCGTTGAACCGGTTCGAACCATACCAGACACGATAATTTTCTCCATCAGATATTAAATAATTGTCAGTTGTCCAATTCTTGCGTTGCGAAAGCCGAACCAAATAACAGTATTACAGCCTCAATGCAAATGAGACGCCACTATTTTTGTGGTGTGAGATGATTTAAAGGGTACTGGCATCTCGGGGTTACTGGTATCGACCAAGGGAATAAGCGCGCCCTTTGGCAACGTGGCATATTCCCTTACCCAATCTTTCATCCATTGCGGGTCCTTTTCCTGCCTCGGATTGAAGCCTGGCAGAAGAGATCTCAGCATAAATGGGCCAACATTAACACACAGCAATGTCAGCTCCTTAATGAGCTGTAATATGGTTTTCGGGCGATACAGTATTTTGTCCTTCTTCAGCGAAATAAACATGGCCCATAGACCCAACCCAAGGACATGCCCGCTACCGTGGAATACACCCAGAAATCTCGCCAGGTACTGGCCGGAATACGCCATATAAGTGTCAAAAGCGACAGTTTTGTGTTCCGCCTCCTCTATCATATGCATTATCCAAAATGAGCTGACATGCGGGTTCGCTTCTTTAAAAAGTGCCACGCGCTTGGTAATAAGCCAATGTGTAAAACCATTTGTCATAGATTCAAACCCGGCAGAATACGCCAACCGGATGTGTAAACTTTTACTCTCAAGCCGAGCATATGCCTTGGCCATATGTTCTTCGACCCGTTCCAACTCCGGATAACCATTGGCCTTCAATAACTCGTTATATCGCCGATGGCACTTAAAGTGATTTGCCTCCTGATGATTGAATCCCGACATGTCCTTCAATAATTCTGGGTCGCTTACATGCTCTCTCGCTTTTAATATTGAACGTATCAGAAAAGGTTCGAGATATGGCATGGTCAGAGAAAACCCATTAAACATGTGTGACCGAACCGGGTTACCGGGAACCCAGACCGGGTCCATATCGGATGGAAATTCAAAAGCAAAGTCTCTTACCACTATTTCATCAACTTCCTTGGCCTGGTATTTATAATTCGACTGTATCATGCCATCTCCATTAGATTCATAACAAATCCGACCTTGTTGCCTTCAAAATCAAATTCTAGAAATCTCACTGTAATTCCTGACATCGTCATGGACTTCACTCCACATCTTGGGTCCGCTAAGACCAGATTATTAAATAAATATTAAAGAAACTTCTTTATTCATGCCCAACACATATAACCAAAATTAGATTCTTTGTTTAGCAAACATCCAGCGACAGCACTGATTCAACGAATTAGGACACAATTGATTGCATAAAATAGACTCTAATTCATCGTGTGTATTTCGTAACAGGTCTAATTAATCCGTTATTTCATAGCTACTCTGTGCTGCTAAACAGCCAACTCACCAAGTAAGCCTTTCACGCGAGTAGATTTAACTTGCAATGTTGGATGAACGCAAAATAAATCAACCACCATCCTTGAACTGACGTCATTTAATAAATAAGGGCAAATAACTGTTGAATTTGGATACCTGGATAACATCTCGTTCAAACCAGACTCATAACTCATTACTTCTTCTAAAATGGCATTGTCTTGAGACTTCGTATCTTTAAATAGCCAACCCCCATATCCAACAAATAATACTCTCTCGAATCCCCTAGCTTTAGCTTCTAGAATCGTAGATTCAACAAAAGCGATTACTCTATCTGCCTTAAATGTTCCACTCAGAAGATAAGATTCATTAACAAACAAACATCGGAGTGCATGGGTATCCAACAAATCTTGCATATGCAATCCTATTGCTTTCAACAATTTTGCCAGCCTATTTTTTCGGTCAGCCCCCTCTATTAAAACGATTTGCGCTCCCTCTCCAATGTGCTGCAAAATCTCACGACTCAGCGCAACCCATTCTTCATCAACAGTGTTGCTGACAAAGCAGCAATGTGACACAGTTTTATGCTGAGAAACCGATACCTCGCTCTCCTTGACGTTTGTGGTCTCAGTTACGAACTTCATCAAATCGGCCTTAAGAAATCGTCGCTCCCCTCGCTTACCGATACGTGAACAGGGCAGTAGTCCAGTGTTAGTCCATCGTCTTATCGTAGCCTTGCTGACATTCAAAAAAGTAGCTGCATCTGCAATCGTCATCAGTGCTTGATTGTCATTTTTTGATAACACCAGTACATCCTCTCGTTAAATATTAATATGACTAATATAGTCATATACTAACTAACCTATACATAATTGTCAAAATAGCTGGTTAACTTTTATATAAAATTATATAAATATAGGTAATAAAACAACCATAATACAACTATAAATAATATTAAATGACACCTATAGATATATTAAACTGTCATTACTGAATATAAATTGATACAGTAAATCTTAAAAACTTGAGGTATAAGTCAACTCTCTAAGAGTACCCAATGTAAGCGACATTATTGCTTTTATGCTGATGCAACTTTTTTTCAACACACAAAGACTCCATGCCTCAGATCCCGATAATAGTCGACCCGATACTTGATGGCGGCTAAGATTAAGAAGATTGAGCGCGACAAGACCACGGAAAATAACAAGTTCAAAAAGTTACAAATAAAAATCGAAACACACGGGGAAAACCAACCTTTTCTTCAAGAATGATTAATGTAGTGATGTGCTAACTTCTCACTTCAGAATTTGCCATCAAACAATTGCGTAATTACATTCTAGGGAGTCATCGCAATGCTCGTATCGGTTGGTTACATCATTATTATTATTTCTGTGTTTGGCGGTTTTGCATTAGCGGGCGGTCATTTGGCTTCCTTATGGCAACCTGTGGAAATTCTCATGATCGGCGGTGGCGCCATTGGTGCATTTGTAGTCGGCAATTCCAATAAAGCGCTTAAGGCAACGATGAAGGCTTTGCCTACCGTATTCAAAGGTTCCAAATATACCAAAACGCTTTATATGGATCTGATGACATTACTCTATGAAGTACTAGGAAAAATTCGCAAAGAAGGGTTGATGTCTATTGAAGGGGATGTGGACGATCCGTCGAATAGCCCCATTTTTACCAAATACCCGGATATTTTGGCTGATCATCATATCACTGAATTTATTACCGATTATTTACGGTTAATGGTCGGTGGCAATCTTAACTCTCTGGAAATCGAGAGTCTCATGGACAGCGAATTGGAAACGCATCATCAGGAAGGAGAAGTACCTGTTCATTGTGTAGCAAAACTAGGTGATGGGCTGCCAGCCTTCGGTATCGTGGCAGCGGTTATGGGTGTAGTACATACAATGGAATCCGTTCACCTGCCACCTGCAGAATTAGGTATTTTGATCGCTGCAGCATTAGTAGGTACATTCTTAGGAATTTTGTTGGCTTACGGATTTGTCAGCCCGCTGGCCGGTAAGCTCGAGCACAATCTGCATGAATCCAGCAAAATGTTTGAGTGCATCAAAATTACATTATTAGCCAATTTAAACGGCTATTCACCTGTGCTGGCGGTGGAATTCGGCCGGAAAGTCTTATTTACCACCGAGAGACCTTCTTTCTTAGAATTGGAAGAGCATGTTAAACAAAGCAAATCCAAGTAATGCGTAATTTTTTCAAAATAACATTCAATTTAATTTGCGAGAATATTTATGGCTGATGATCTTTCACAGCGCCCAATAGTTATCAAGCGGATTAAAAAGGTGGCTGGCGGTCACCATGGTGGTGCCTGGAAAATTGCCTATGCAGATTTCGTAACTGCCATGATGGCCTTTTTTTTACTGATGTGGCTACTGGGATCGTCAACCCAGAGTCAATTAGAGGGCATCTCGGACTATTTTCAAACGCCATTAAGAATTGCCTTCATGGGCGGCTCCAGCATTGGGGAAAGTAATAGTATAATTAAAGGAGGCGGCACTGATCTCACACGTCAGCACGGCCAAGTAAAGAAAGGAGAAATTGTTATAGATGACCCTGCCAACAAGCAAGCCGTAAAGATTATCAAGGAGCGGATTGAATTGGAGAAGCTCGAAGGGTTAAAAAAGAAAATCGAGGAAGCCATTGAAGCCAATCCCCAATTGCAAAGGTTTGCAAACCAATTGTTACTGGACATTACAACGGATGGATTGAGAATCCAGATCGTAGATGAGCAAAACCGGCCTATGTTTGCTCTTGGAAGAGCCGAATTACAACCCTATACCCGAACTATTCTACGTGAAATTGGCAAAATGCTTAACGAAGTAACTAACAAAATCAGTCTTTCCGGGCATACGGATGCAAAGCCGTTTCCGACTGGTGACAAAGGTTACAGTAATTGGGAGCTTTCGGCTGATCGCGCCAATGCTTCACGACGAGAATTAATTGTAGGTGGCATGGATGCCAGTAAAATGCTGCAAGTTGTTGGATTGTCTTCGGCAGTATTATTCGACAAGAACGAACCGCTTAACCCAATTAATCGTCGGATCAGCATCGTTGTTATGAATGAAAAAGCTGAAAAAGCGATCACTATGGATAATCCCACCGTCGACATAGATATGCAGAAAGAACCCACTAAGGAATTGTTACAAAATCCAGAGACAAGCTCTTTATAAACTAATAGTCAATATTCATTATGTTGAAATTTCGGCACCCGGTTATCATCGCCCTGCTCATTCAGGTCATTACCTTAATAGGTGTTGGTTCCTTTATTGGGTTCCAATCGGTAATAGTTTTAAACATTTTCGCGTGGGCTATGGTACAGGGATTTCTGGCTGGGTTTGTGAGCTATTACCTTAGAATGCCGAAGTGGTGGATTCCGATTCATTTGGTTTTTATGCCTCTAGCCATTGTTATACTAGCACTAAATATTTCATCAACATGGTTCTTAATACTTTTTCTTTGCTTACTATTCACCTACGGTAAAACTTATAAAACCCAGGTACCGCTGTATCTTTCAAGCAAAAGCGTAAACCAGGCATTGGCTACATTATTGCCCAAGCAGAGCCAGTTTTCCTTTATTGATATTGGAAGCGGATGCGGGGGGTTAGTTAGCAATCTGGCAAATACTCATAAGAACGGTTTGTTTTATGGCATCGAATACGCACCCTTACCTTTCCTGATCAGTAAATTAAGAAGTATGTTTTCTACTCCAACCAGCAAAATAGTATGGGGCGATTTCTGGAAACATGACTTCTCAAGCTATGACGTTGTTTATGCTTATTTATCTCCGGTTCCGATGGCTTCGCTCTGGCAGAAAGCCACGCAAGAAATGCGCCCGGGTAGCTTTTTAATCAGCAATAGTTTTATTATTCCTGATATACCGCCTGATAAAAGTATCAAGCTTGATGACTTCTCAAACTCTACGTTATATCTCTGGAAAATATAACATCCAGATTGCAATACCCTATGTACGACGCCAGGTAGTCCCTTGCGAGCTATCTTCAAGAATGATGCCCCGTTCTTGCAACTGTTTCCGGATTACATCGGCATCGGAATAACGCCCTTCTTTTCGTGCGTTTATACGTTCCTGAATCAATTGCTCGATTTCATGATGGATTGAGGCGTTTAATTCACTGTTAGCTGCCTTATTTTGCAAATACTCCTGGGGATTTTGCTGCAAAATCCCTAGCAAGCCACCCAGCGCCTTAAGTAATCCGGCGTGTTCTTTTGAACCTGTTTTGTTGATATCACTGGCAAGATCAAACAATAGAGCAATTCCATCCGGTGTATTAAAGTCATCATCCATTGCCTGTTTAAATTTCTGCGCATAAGCGTTATTCCAATCTATCGTTGCATCCTGAATGGGCTCAACTTCTTTTAATGCAATATAGAGCCGATCCAATGCCAGTTTTGTATCTCTAAGATGTTGATCAGAATAATTGAGTGGGCTGCGATAGTGTGCACGTAAAATAAAAAAACGTACCACTTCAGGTTGATATAATTTCAATATTTCACGGACAGTAAAGAAATTACCTAGAGACTTTGACATTTTCTCATTGTCAACCCGGACAAATCCATTGTGCATCCAGTAGTTAACGAATGGATGATCGTGCGCTCCTTCACTTTGCGCAATCTCATTCTCATGATGCGGAAACTGTAGATCTTGACCTCCCCCATGAATATCAAAATGTTCACCAAGAAATTGCTCACACATAGCTGAGCACTCAATGTGCCAGCCCGGTCGTCCTTGCCCCCACGGAGACTCCCAGAATGGTTCGCCAGGTTTTGCTGATTTCCACAACACAAAATCCAATGGATCCTTTTTACTTGAATCAATATCAACACGCTCACCTGCGCGCAGATCGCTCAGAGATTTACCAGAAAGCTTGCCATAACCAGGAAAGTTATGTACAGAATAATAGACATCACCATTATGGGCTTGGTAAGCAAGATTCTTCTCAACAAGTGTACTAATCATCCGAATCATACTTTCAATATGGTGAGTTGCACATGGCTCATGAGTCGGAGATGAAACACCCAATGCCGCTGAGTCTTCATTCATGGCTTGAATAAAGCGCTGTGTTAGTGTTTCAATTGATTCATTACTTTCTTGCGCACGTTTAATGATTTTATCGTCGATATCGGTAATATTTCGTACATAATTGACAGCAAAATCATTCGTTTCAAACCAACGAACAACCATATCAAATACAACCAGCACCCTCGCATGACCCAAATGACAGTAATCATAAACGGTCATCCCGCACACATATAATTTAACTTTCCCAGGCACAATCGGAACAAAACCTTGTTTTTCACGGGCGATTGAGTTATATATTTTGAGCATAAAGCCAATGGATAAAATTGTGAAATTACTTGTCTTTTTGATAGAATCCAGAACCTTCCTGGGTACAACCGGAATGGACGATGAGTATAACATAATGTAGATTTGAATCTCTGTTTACCACTAACAATGAGGACCCCTGACTATGTATTTTCGCCAAATTTTGTTTTTCCTTTTTTTATTTTCATTTCCTCTGTATGCTAACGCAGAAAATATTAAGGTTGAAATGAAAACGAATGTTGGAAGCATTGTTCTTGAGCTTTATCCTGACAAGGCACCTAAAACCGTTGAGAATTTTCTGCAATATGTTGACGATGGTTTTTTCACAAATACGATATTCCACAGAGTCATAGACGGCTTTATGATTCAAGGTGGCGGCTTCGATGTCGCACTCAACCAAAAACCGACACGAGCGCCTATTCGAAATGAAGCTGCTAATGATTTGAAGAATGAGACCGGAACGATCGCAATGGCACGAACATCGGATCCTCATTCCGCATCAGCCCAGTTTTTTATTAACGTTGCTGATAACAAATTTCTTAATTTTAAAGCATCTGATCAAACTGGTTATGGTTATGCGGTGTTTGGCAAGGTAATTTCCGGCATGGATATTGTTAATAAAATTGCATCAATGCCAACCGGCTCAAAAGGCCCTTTTCCAAGCGATGTACCGAAGAGCAATGTTATTATAGAAAAGATTATTAAACTACCCGTTAATATTCAATGACAAGAATCACAAATTAACAAAGGATAAATAATGGTTAGATTACAAACCAATTTAGGTGAAATAACAATTGAACTGGATAGCGAAAGGGCGCCTGAAACTGTACAAAATTTTTTAGACTATGTAACCAGTGGATTCTATGACAATACACTGTTTCATCGTGTTATCGATGATTTCATGATTCAAGGGGGTGGATTTGAACCTGGAATGAAACAAAAAACACCTCGCGCGCCTATCCAAAATGAAGCCGCTAACGAGCTCAAAAATGATACTTATACCATAGCAATGGCTCGTACGACTGATGTACACTCTGCGACAGCGCAATTTTTTATCAATGTGGCCAATAACGGATTTCTAAATTATAAGGATCCCTCATCGCACGGCTTTGGTTACTGCGTGTTTGGTAAAGTAATCATGGGTCAGGATGTGGTCGACACAATAAAGAAAGTTAAAACTGGGAATCAAGCTGGGCACCAGAATGTTCCCGTTGAGGATGTAATTATCCAAAAAGCTGAAGTCATTTAATTGCGAATGGGGTTCAGTAATTTTGACTCATCGATCTGCTAAATTCATTAGCTATAGCGCTAGGCCTCGAGCTAAATCGGTCTGAAGATCCTGCACTGACTCTAGTCCCACTGCAATACGCAATAACCCGTCGGATATCCCCGCAGCGTCTCGCGCCTCTTGACTGATTCGTGCGTGGGTTGTCGTTGCAGGATGTGTCAGCGTACTCTTCGTATCGCCTAAATTGGCAGTAATTGATATTAAACGCGTCGAGTCAATAACGCGCCAAGCGGCTTCTTTACCCCCTCTAACCTCAAAAGTAACAATACCTCCGCCAGATCTTTGTTGTTGTTTTGCCAATTCATATTGCGGATGAGACATTAAGCCAGGATAAAATATACGCGTCACATTGGGATGGGACTCAAGCCACTGGGCTAGTTGCAGCGCATTTCTCGAATGCGTTTCCACACGAATTTTAAGTGTTTCCAAACCTTTGAGGATAACCCATGCATTGAATGCACTTAGCGTCGGCCCGGCCGTACGTAAGAATCCATAGATACCACCATCCATTAGCACGTCGCGCTTACCTAAGACAGCACCCCCTAACACTCTTCCTTGTCCATCCAAATATTTGGTAGCTGAGTGAATCACAATATCTGCGCCAAGCTCAAGCGGTTTTTGCAAAACAGGAGTACAGAAGCAGTTATCAACCACTAGCCAAATACCAGATTTCTTCGCAACCTCAGCTAAAGCAGGGATATCCGATACTTCTGTTAATGGATTGGAGGGTGTTTCGAGAAAGAATAGCTTGGTGTTTGTTTTTATGGCAGCTTGCCATGAATGTGTATCCGTTGCCGATACGAAAGTCGTCTCAATATTAAATTTCTTAAGTATGTTATTGAATAAATTTACGGTCGCGCCAAACAAACTCCGTGATGCAACGATATGATCGCCGGCAGATAACAAACCCATGACGCATGCAAGTATGGCTGACATACCGGAAGATGTTGCAATACATGCCTCGGCGTTTTCCAACGCAGCAAGCCGTTCTTCAAATGCGGTTACGGTAGGATTAGTAAATCGGGAATATATATTACCAGGCTCGTTCCCGGAAAAACGGGCAGCAGCTTGCGCGGCACTATCAAATACAAAGCTTGAAGTTAAATACATCGCTTCAGAGTGCTCATTAAACTGGCTACGATGAATACCAGTATGCAGTGCAAGTGTTTCTGGCTGTAATTGATCGGACATATAATTGGAACCTCAAGCAGTAATTATATTTTTCAAAATTTATAGCGATTCAGCGCTGGTCGGTTTTGGATCAATCGGTTAGATAACTCGATTTGTTTTTTCAAGAAACTATTCAGAGAAGACCAAACTCAAGTCCAATTGAGTCTTGTATCTAGTGTGATGTGATAGTTGACTGGAGTTTCTTTGAAATTCGAGGGAATTTAAATAATCTGGCGTTATATCACCAGTAATATAAATTCCATCAAAACACGAAGTCTCAAATTTTTTGACCGCAGGTGAGACTACTGAAACGGCTTGATTGAGCGCATCCAGTTCCTGGAAAATCAGATAGTCAGCACCAATTTCAGTACAAATCTCATCCGTATCACGATCCGTTGCGATTAATTCTTGGCGCGTTGGCATATCGATACCATACACATTGGGATGTCTTACCGGAGGTGCTGCTGAAGCAAAATATATCTTGTTTGCGCCAGCTTCGCGTGCCATCTGTACAATCTCACGACTTGTAGTGCCACGCACAATGGAATCATCGACCAATAAAACATTTTTACCACGAAACTCTATACCCATTGCATTTAATTTTTGCCGCACCGATTTACGTCGTTGTTGTTGTCCTGGCATAATAAAAGTCCGGCCAACATACCGATTTTTAACAAAGCCTTCACGAAAATTAACCCCCAAGCAATTAGCTAACTGTAGAGCACAAGGACGACCTGAATCTGGTATTGGAATAACCACGTCAATATTTAAGTGAGACATTGATCTTTTAATTTTTTCAGCCAAATACTCTCCCATATTTAACCGTGTTTCATAAACAGAGATGCCATCAATTACAGAATCAGGTCTGGCTAAATATACATACTCAAAAATACAGGGGTTTAATGAAGCATTGTTAGCACACTGTTTATTATAAAAGTTACCATCTTCGTCAATAAAAATAGCCTCTCCAGGCTCTACATCACGTATCAGCTTAAATCCGAGGGTATCCAAAGCAACACTTTCGGAAGCAACTAGATATTCATCGCCCATTTCATTTTCTGCAGTTCCAAATACCAAAGGACGTATTCCGCAAGGATCACGAAAAGCGAGTAACCCATACCCGGCAATCATAGCCACGACCGCATACGCGCCTTTACAACGTTTATGTACGCCAGCTACTGCAGCAAAAATGGCTGCGGGATCAAGTTGACAATTGCGCGTACTCTCCTGTAATTCGTGTGCAAGAACATTCAAAAGTACTTCCGAATCGGAATTAGTATTGACATGTCTTAGATCGGCTTTAAACAACTCCTGATTCAGCTGATCAGCATTTGTCAGATTTCCGTTATGACTCAGCACGATACCAAACGGTGAATTCACATAAAAAGGTTGAGCCTCAGCTGGAGAGCGTGCAGACCCTGCAGTAGGATAACGCGCATGGCCGATGCCCATATTCCCAGTCAGAGCTCTCATGTTTCTGGTGCGAAATACATCCCTTACCAGACCAAGCCCTTTATGCATGTGAAAGGTATTACCCTGCGCTGTTACAATACCACTCGCATCTTGTCCACGATGCTGCAACATTAACAGGCCATCATAAAGTAATTGATTAGCTGGTGACTTTGCAACAATGCCGAGAATTCCGCACATAGAAACACTCCGTAAACTTTGCTTTAATCGGCTTAAAAAATAGATATAAATTTGCTTAATGAAGCAATCATTTGAAGCATAGTAAATTTTACTGATGCAGGATCATTTTAAGAATTTTCCTGCCTTTCATAATTGATATGCTTAGATACGTCATTGGGTAACCAAGGCAATATTTGTAATGCTATTGCTTCCAACGGCTTACTCAAAACAGCCTGCTGCCAAAAAACCTGGTTAGGAATCGTCGTTAATCCGGCGATCAGAACCAAAAGCATGACAATAATTAAAGCACGCAAAAAACCAAATACTGAACCCAAAAATCGGTCAATAAATCCTAGCCCAATACCTTTAATAAAAGCGGCCAATAACATGGTTATCAATGCCGTAACTAGCAAAACAGCCAGAAAAGTCAAAACAAATGTAATGGAAAATCTTAACGTGACTCCAGTTATTTCAACCGGCAAAAATTGCTCAAAGAAGGTCGTATACGCACTAGCCACTATAAACGCAACCACCCAACCCGCAATAGCTAATGATTCTCGAACAAATCCACGAAAAACACTTAAAACTATAGATACAAGAAAAATGCTGAGAACAACATAGTCAAAAACAGTCATTGATCAAAATTAATAAATTTTTCCTGAATCATCTTATTTGATTGGACTACTGTGCTACCTGGGAATTATCACTCCGTCCAACCCAATATTTTTTAATTTTTTTAATTCATTGTCAGCTGCGCCTTGCGTCATAAAAGGCCCAACTCGCACACGCGTTACTTCATTATTACCAACTCTAAGTGTTTCGGTATAAGCATTAAAACCACTTGACTCTAAATTTGTATGTTGTTGCTTAGCTTTTGATTGATCTGAAAATGCTCCTAACTGTATAACAAATCCTTTTGCTACATCAGATGAGGTTTGGGGAGCTTTGGTTGTTCCAGTCGCGCTAATCGCTGCAGCAGGTGCATTTGTAGCAGTATGCATAGAATTTGCATTGTTTGCACTTAATATTTCAGTGGATCGCTTATCAAACTTTGGTTTAATACCGGGAATCGGAATACCGTTTTGTTTATACGTATGCGCTTCAATGATCTCTTCTATATTCTGACTATAAATTTCAGGTTCATTCTGTAATTCATTAGCTGCATTCATTTCACTGAAAGGTACCGGAGTCATTTGTTCTGCACTCGAAACAATAGTATTTTTATCAATTCCTGGTAAATTAATAGCAATTTCATGCGTTTCATCATCTGTTTTAGGTTCATCGAATATGGCTGGCAAAACAATGATGGAAACAAGAACCAGAATTATCGCACCGACCAAGCGCCTCCTGGCACGTTTCCGAAGTAATAATTCTTCTTCAGTGATATTTTTAGTCATAAGCAGACCCAATGATTACTTGCTCCGATGTGTGTTTAAGTATTGCAACACGTCACTCACCGTATAGAAAGATCCAAATACGCAGATTCTATCATTTTTACTTGCTTGTTCACAGGCAAAAACAAAAGCAGAAGCAGTATCGGAAAATTTCCGAATATGATCATCATCGGAGGCTTCAGCTTCATGGATTTCATTAATCAAATTATCCGCAGTCACAGCGCGGGAAGAATCGACAGAAGATACGAGCCAATAATCAATATCATTTTTTAAAGCTTGAATAACGCCACAAATATCCTTATCTTGTAACATAGCTACAATTGCATAGGTTTGTCCTGTCGGTCTTGTTGCACGTAGGTTTTGTGACAGCACCATCGCAGCACTGGGATTATGCGCGACATCCAGAATAATCAGCGGTTGTGTTGAAATCACTTGAAATCGTCCCGGAATAATCGCCTCCATTAAACCCTGACGCACATTATTCATACTGACGGGCAGCACTTCGCTCAGCGCATCCAAAGCAGCCAGACAGGTGCTTGCATTTTGTAGCTGTTTTTCTCCTCTTAAAGCTGGAAATGGAAGAGAATAGCGTCTACTTTCCGGACCCCAAAAATCCCAATGCATATCTTGCTTTGAGAATCCGAATTGCTTATTAATCTGATATAAGATTGCGCCGCTCTTTTCAGCTTGCTGGATGACTGACTGTGGCACACCAATTTCCGCACAAATTGCCGGTTTGTTTTTTCTAAAGATAGCAGCTTTTTCAAAACCTATTTTTTCTCGCGTATCGCCAAGGTATTCGACATGATCAAGATCGATACTGGTTAGAATTGAACAATCAGCATCAAAGATATTAACTGCGTCAAGACGCCCTCCTAAGCCAACTTCCAGGATCGCTGCATTGACGTTTGCCTGGACAAAACAATACATAGCGGCCAATGTACCAAATTCAAAATAAGTTAATGAAATGCCTCGAACCCTACAAGCTGAATATATTTGCGTAAAGGCGTTGCAAAGACTCTTATCATCAATGTCTTTTTTACCGATGCGGATCCGTTCATTATAGTGCAGCAAATGAGGAGAAGTGTAACAGCCCACTGCATAGCCCGCACAATGCAATATGGATTCAAGCATTGCACAGACAGATCCTTTACCATTTGTTCCACCAACAATGATGATAGGGAACTGAGGCTGCAACGCAAGCTCTGCTCGAATGTGATTGACTCGCTCCAGTCCCAGTTCAATCGTTTGAGGATGAAACGCCTCGAGATAACTTAACCAATCTGCAACTGAAACAGGAAGCTTATCCGGCACATTCATTGCCCTTTATCAATCCAGAATTTAAGCTATCGGCATAGAAACATGCATCAATTGTGTACAAATATTTACAATTTTGTCACGCATTTGCCTCCGATCGATAATCATATCAATCGCACCATGTTGCAATAAGAACTCAGCGCGCTGAAAACCTTCTGGCAGTGTCTGGCGCACAGTTTGCTCAATTACTCGTGGACCAGCAAAGCCGATAAGTGCTCCTGGTTCCGCAATTACAACATCGCCAATAAAAGCAAAGCTTGCAGATACACCGCCCATGGTAGGATCTGTCAAAACAGAAATATAGGGGAGTTTATTACGACTCAGCCGCGTTAATGCGGCTGTAGTTTTAGCCATTTGCATTAGAGAAAATAAACCTTCTTGCATGCGTGCCCCACCACTCGCACTGAAGCAAATAAACGGGACATGGTTATCAATACAAGCTTTGACACCACGAACAAATCGTTCGCCCACCACAGAGCCCATCGACCCGCCCATAAAACCAAACTCAAACACAGCGACAACAACGGGTATCGTTTTGATAGTCCCTTGCATGACCACTAGAGAGTCATCTTCGTCAGTATTTTCCTTGGCCTGCGCCAGTCGATCAACATAACGTTTACTATCCTTGAATTTCAACGCATCGGTCGCAACCACTTCCACACCAATTTCAAATCGACCTTCGGGATCCAGTAATTGATCAATACGGTCTCTGGCAGAAATGCGATTATGAAAATCACATTTTGGGCAAACACTTAGATTTCTGGCTAGATCGGTATAATACAAGACCGCTTCGCAAGTGATACATTTACTCCACAAACCTTCTGGCACTATTTTCTTTTCGCCGGCTTCTTTGCGTTTAATTTTAGGTGGAATTATATTCTGAAACCAACTCATGAAAACTGTTCCCTAGAATGTATTGTTAGCATTACTCTAATTCTTATCGATAGCATCACGTAATGCTTTTACCAGACTTCCTACATTACTGAATAAGTCCGATTCCGAAGACTTCTCAATTTCCTCGATTATTCTACTACCTACCACCACGGCATCTGATAGTTCTGCCACCGCCTTAGCTGTTACGCCATCGCGTATGCCAAACCCAACACCGATCGGCAACGAAATATACTGACGCAATTGTTTCAGCATAGTACTGACATCTTGCAGATCCAGGTGCGATGCGCCGGTAACCCCTTTAAGAGAAACATAATAAATATAGCCTTTCGCCATCTTTGCTACTTGCTCGATGCGTTGTTGATGCGTAGTGGGGGATAATAGAAAAATTGCATCAATTTGATGCTGCTCCAAGCACTGCACCCATTCACTCGACTCTTCCGGAGGATAATCAACAATAAGAACACCATCAACCCCGCAATCTCTCGCTTTGGCAGCAAATGACACATGACCCAAGGCCTCAACAGGATTTGCATACCCCATCAAAACAATCGGTGTATTTGTATTTGTTTTTCTGAATTCAGCCACTAACTTCAAAACATCATCTAGGCTGACATGATATTTTAACGCACGTTCTGAGGATCTTTGGATGGTAGGCCCATCCGCCATGGGATCGGAAAAAGGAACGCCCAGTTCAATAATATCAGCACCTGACTGAACCAGTTGATGCATTAATTGAACGGTATATTTAGGATGAGGATCACCTGCCGTAATAAAGGGAATCAAGGCTTTCCGATTTTGTTCTTTTAATTCGGCAAATGTTTTAGCAATGCGATGGGTTCTGTTAATATCACTTTGCCCGCTAAAAAAGCTGAGTAAATTTTTAATGCTATCTAGGTTCATCGGCTCAATTCGCTCTCGATTCTTATCAGAAATTCAACAAAACAGCACTGATTATAAGTTTACTACAGTGTTAAACCGGACATTTGCGCAACTGTTGCCATATCCTTGTCGCCACGACCCGATAAATTAACCAGCAACAATTTGTCTTTAGGTAGGGTAGGCGCATATTTGGCCGCGTAAGCCAGCGCATGGCTTGATTCCAGTGCTGGCATAATACCTTCGTATCGGCACAGTGTATGGAACGCTTCCAGCGCTTCATCGTCGGTAATCGCGACATATTCAGCACGTCCGCAATCTTTAAGCCAGGCATGTTCTGGACCTACACCAGGATAATCGAGACCGGCAGAAATTGAGTGTGTTTCAACAATTTGACCATTTTCATCTTGAATCAGATAAGTGCGATTGCCATGCAGCACCCCAGGCCGGCCCATTGATAAAGTCGCCGCGTGTTGATCGGTATCAATTCCTTTCCCTGCAGCTTCAACACCTATCAGTTGAACATTGACATCATCAATATAGGGATAAAATAAACCAATGGCATTCGATCCTCCGCCAACGCATGCAATTAGTGCATCCGGTTGCCGCGTAAAATCCTCTTGCATTTGTATTTTAGCTTCATTCCCTATTACTACTTGAAAATCCCTCACCATCATCGGATACGGATGAGGCCCGGCTACTGTACCAATAATATAAAAAGTATTTTCGACATTAGTAACCCAGTCACGCATCGCCTCGTTTAATGCATCTTTCAATGTTCGCGACCCCGACTCGACCGGCACCACCGTTGCTCCCAGGAGCTTCATACGATAAACATTGGTTGCCTGACGTTTAACATCTTCAGACCCCATATAAACGACACATTCCATGCCATAACGTGCTGCAACCGTAGCACTGGCCACACCATGCTGACCAGCACCGGTTTCAGCAATAACGCGTTTCTTTCCCATACGCCGGGCCAATAAAGCTTGTCCAATCGTATTGTTTATTTTATGTGCGCCGGTATGATTCAGGTCTTCACGTTTTAACAGTATCTGTGCACCTCCTAAATGTTCAGACCATCTTTTAGCATGGTAGATGGGGCTAGGGCGTCCTACGTAATGTTTTAATTCTTCAGCAAATTCTGACTGAAAATTCGCATCGTGACGATAAAATTCATATTGCTCACGCAAATCCTCCAGCGCCGAAATTAATGTTTCAGCAACAAAAATACCTCCGTACGGTCCGAAGTGACCGTTTTTATTTGGAAGATCATAGGCACTCACAATTGTTTTACTCCTTGCATAAAGGCAAAAATCTTTTTTTCATCTTTAATTCCTTTCGAGGCTTCTACACCACTCGAAACATCGACTGCCCATGGCTGAGTTCTCTGAATTGCCATAGACACATTGGCCGGATTTAAACCACCAGACAGAATAAGTGGCAGAGACAAAAATTTAGGTATAAGATCCCACTCAAACACATGCCCAGTACCTCCTGGCATATCGGCCACATAAGTATCAAGCAATAAGCCTTTTGCGGTGCTATATCGCTCAGCATATTGTAGCAAATCTGTGTCTTGTTTGACTCTAATTGCTTTGATATAAGGCTGGGAAAATTGATTACAGAACTCAGGTGTCTCATTACCATGAAATTGAAGCAGATTTAACTTAGCTACTCGAGCAGTTTCTTCAACCCAAGCAATGTCAGGATCAACATAAACACCTACCGTGCAAATGAAAGGTGGGATATTGGCGGAAATGAAGCGTGCAACATTTGGATCAATATAACGTGCGCTCTGGGGCCAAAAAACAAAACCAATAGCATCAACGCCTGAGCGAATTGCTACCGCAGCATCTTCGCATCGAGTAATTCCACACACTTTTACACGCACTGACATATAAATAATAAACTTTGAATGCTTAATTATATAAGAACATGCTGGGGATAAGAGGCGTTTCAGCTAATCTTGGCATGCACCAGCAGGAATCATATTTCACGTCCGCTAAATATAAGCCCGCAGCAGAAAAAGTGGGGGCAGCGTATGCACGATCGCAACCTTCCAGCAACTCAAGCATCCATTCGGAAGAATATTTGCCTTTACCAACATAAACCAGGCAACCAACGATATTTCTTACCATATGCTGCAAGAATGCATTAGCACGTAAATCAAAAACAAACAAATTTCCATGACGAAGAATCTTCAACTGTGTCATTGTGCGTATGGGAGATTTTGCTTGACACCCAGTTGCTCTAAACGAAGAAAAATCATGTTCTCCAATCAGGATATTAGCGGCACGCTGCATTATGTCCAATCGCAGCGGTTGATGAAACCATCCAATTTTTTTATGATTAATTCCTGGGCGCACAGGCTGATTTAGTAATAAATATAAATAACGTCGCTCAACTGCACTATATCTCGCATGAAACTTGTCGGACGTTTCAGATGCCCACAAAACAGCAATATCGTCAGGCAAAAACGCGTTTACACCGCGCACCCATGCAGTGACAGGACGTTGCACGGAAGTATCAAAATGCACGACCTGATAGAGTGCGTGAACACCTGTATCAGTCCTCCCAGCAGTGATTACGCGTATTTTCTCCTGAGCTATTTGGGATAAGGCAGTTTCCAGTGCATCCTGTATTGAACAATTTTCCGGTTGACTTTGCCAGCCACAATAACGACTGCCGTCATATTCTAGAATCAAAATTATTCGCACAAATAGAAGCTGCCTTTCTAAATAAGCTGTAACAAACTAGATAAAAATCATTACAGATCTTTTAACATTTTCTTTGCAGCTCTTTTTTGCTTTGCATCACCGTCTCGGATGACTTCTTCAAGCATTTCTTTGGCACCCTCTTTATCATCCATCTCTTGATATGCTTTTGCCAAATCTAATTTTGTCTCAACTTCTTGCCATGCTTCACTTTGAGTGCTTAAATCTTCCTTTTTAACTTTGTCATCGCTTGCGCCAGAATCTTCTAGATCCAAATTAATAGCTGCCAAATCAATCTCAGGAACTATCGCTGAAGAATTTGATTCTTTATCATTTTGTGTAATATCTGGAGATTGATCGAACTCCAGAGGATCATTATCGAGTGCAGGCTTTCCTGAATCAGTGCTGCTACCTTCACTGAGTGTTGGAATCTCAATTTCGTTTAGGTTTTGTTTATCTGTCAAATCAATTTCTGAAGGAGAAAACTCAAAATCGTCCTTATTCTTTTCTGCAGTTTTATCACTTGAATTGACAACAGCAGGCGGTTGTTCTGGCTCATCAAAGTCAATCTCGACCGCATAATCAGAATCAGAAACATTTTCAGCTTCTTTTATTTGCTCGGCATCCTTTAATTCAGTTTTTCCTTTCGTTGCAATTTCATCTGCTTCATCATTCAAATTAAAATCAATTTGATTTGCAAATTCAACAGGATCCTTATCTTCAGTAGAATCAATTGATTGAATAAATTCTTCTTCAGAATCCTTTTTTAAGTTTCTATTGATAATCTGTGAATCTTCCGGGAATGTCTCATCGCCAACCTGAGACTCTGTAATCGACTCAGTTTCAGGCTCAGATTGCAAAGCATGTTCGGCATTGTCTTCGTAAGACAAATCAGGATCTCTATTAAATTCCTCTGACTCATCGGCTTGAGAATAAGGGTCTGCATCTTGAAAAGATTGGTTATGATCCAAATTCTCAGATGATGATTGATCTTCCGCCGTAACAGACGCAGCTTTAGCAGCAGCCATTGAGGCTATTCGGGAACGCATTGCTGAAGAATAATCTTCTTCATTATTTTCTTCTACTTCGTCATCGTCGTATGATTGATTTTTGCGTCTTTTAAGAATCAGTAAGATAAGTAACAACAGCAGAATTAAAGCAGCACCGATGTATTCGATATAATCATATGCCTGATCAAGCAGTGATTGACCAGCTTCTTCATCAGATATTGCAGAAGGCGCATTGACTTCCGGCGCTTCTGTAACTGGTTGAATTATCGGTGTCTCCTCTTGTACAGACACAGAATCCAAAGCTGCGTTCTCGGTAACCGAAACCTCGTCTGCCGGAACTTGTGATTCCGGTTTATTAATTGATGTTGGAACTGATTCCGCCTTAATTTGTGCCTGCGCTAACACCGAATCCTTCAGCTCTAGTAATTGTTTCAAGTTCTCAACACTCTTTTCCAGCATAGCTACACGTTCATTCGCTTCCTTTAATGCAAGATTTCGCGCAATCGCATCCTCTTCCATCATACGAAGACGATCAACCAATGTAGATTCAGCAATCTGACCATCTGTGTCAAGTAACTGTGCTCCGCTGGATAGTTTCAGAACCTCTTTGGGTGCATCGGGAGTTGATGTCGACTTTTTATCAATGCTGGTTGTAATCTGACCTTGATCTGATTGACTGATTGTATGAGGTGCTACAGATTCCTGGCTAATTGCTGCCAACCGCTCCCTATAATTACGCCAATCTGCTATTTGTGTTTTTATTTCGGTTCTCGCGGCTGATGAATCAATTGCTGTTACTTCATTCATCTCAGGCACTTTCAAAATCACGCCTGTCCTGAGTAAATTCATGTTATTCGCGATAAAAGCCTCGCGATTAGCGCGATAAAGCGCCACCAGCATTTGATTAAGATCGACACCAGCGGGCAATACCTGACTCGCAATCGATGATAAGGTATCACCTCGGTTAACTGGGCCATAGGTCTTATTGGATAGAC
The DNA here is from genome assembly GCF_022842015.1 of Nitrosomonas sp. GTDB lineage: Bacteria > Pseudomonadota > Gammaproteobacteria > Burkholderiales > Nitrosomonadaceae > Nitrosomonas. The sequence continues at coordinate 26,294 of NZ_JALHQJ010000019.1, forward strand.
TGGATGTATCAGCAGTTGATGGAACCGAATTTGTAATTGGATTATCATTTTCGATGCGCGGTGATCTTTCTACATCAAATCCTGATGCACCAACTATAGGTGGAGGGTTTGTATTGGCTGCTACCAGATTTTGTGCTGGCGACTCAACAGGATCGAGCAGAACGGTATATTCCCGTAAAATGCGCCCTGAAGACCAATTTAACTCCATCAATAACATTAAAAACGGATCATTAACCGCTTGCGGCGAAGTCAATTTGATGAAAGGGTTACCATTTGCTCTCGTTTCGATTGAAACTTTGAAAGCTGACAAAACAGATTCATAGCTTATGCCGGCTTGTGCGAATGCTTCACGAGTAGCCACACTAGCATTTAGAGATGGTATTTCATCAGTATCGGTCGATACGATATCGATTTCAGCGCTAAAAGGCTGCCCCAGCGCAGAGTTAAGCGTCAATTTACCGAGTCCAGCTGCTTGAACAGCAACCCATGGCAACATCAGAATAATTGCAAACAAGCTTACTTTAAAAGATGTTTTATACACCGAAGTACCCTCTCTAGTTTTTTGGAAATAAATATCGAAAGGCTAGTATTGCAACATAATCACACTAGTTAGTTGCGATTACGCCTCAAATTACAAGCGAATTAAACAAACCCATAATCAATTAAAGCACCTCACAATACATGTAAGGTGTGAAATATATGCTCTTCAAGTTGCTGGTTCTATCTACCAATATTCGCTAATGTAACGAAAGATTAAACTCGAAATTTAAAATACTACATTCGACTATTGTATTCAGGATATCGATATAAAGATATTTAGTGTGCAATCAGTATGCGCAGCATTCTACGCAATGGCTCTGCGGCACCCCAAAGTAATTGATCGCCTACGGTAAAAACAGATAAGTATTCTCCGCCCATTGTCAGTTTGCGTAATCGCCCTACCGGTATTGATAAAGTACCCGTTACTGCCGTTGGCGTTAGTTGTGAGGTAGTTGCCTCTCTCTCATTGGGAACAACTTTAACCCAATCATTTGAATTTGCAACAATTTCTTCAATTTCATCTAATGGCACATCTTGTTTTAGCTTAATGGTTAACGCTTGACTATGGCACCTCATTGCACCAACACGTACACAAATACCATCAACAGGAATTTCCCGGTCGCTTGTTCCAAGAATTTTATTGGTTTCGGCTTGTCCCTTCCATTCTTCTCGACTTTGTCCATTAGCAACTTCTTTGTCAATCCAGGGAATCAAACTGCCCGCTAACGGAACGCCAAAATTTTCAGTTGGAAATTTTTTATCACGTAATGTGCCAGCAACTTCGCGATCAATATCCAAAATACTGGAAGCAGGATTATCCAACAAATCTTTCGCCACTCGATGTGCCTCACCCATTTGCTGCAACAGTTCACGCATATTTTTGGCTCCAGCACCCGATGCTGCTTGATAAGTCATGGCGCTCATCCAGTCCACCATGCCTTTTTCAAAAAGACCGCCAACCGCCATTAACATCAAGCTAACTGTACAATTGCCACCAATATAATTTTTTACTCCGTTATGAAGAGCCTGCTCAATCACAGGTTTATTGACCGGATCCAATATGATCACGGCATCTTTTTCCATGCGCAATGCTGAAGCGGCATCAACCCAATATCCTTGCCAACCCGATTGACGCAACAGTTTAAAAATCTGATGCGTATAATCCCCACCTTGACATGAAATGATGATATCCATCGCGCTCAGTTGACCAATATCAAAGGCATCTTTTAACGGAGGCGTCTCCTTGCCAATTTCAGGACTTACGCCACCTTTTTGTGAAGTTGTAAAAAAAACAGGATCAATCAGAGAAAAATCTTCTTCTTCTCGCATTCTCTGCATTAGCACAGATCCAACCATCCCACGCCAACCCACAAAACCAACTTGCTTCATTGCTTATCTCTTTTTCTAAAATTGACAATCCGTTAATCAAATAAAAAAACTGCATAAATATTAACTTACTTTATAAAATGATACAAAATGATTAATACATTAATTACACCTTTATTTCCTAATCATGCATTAATTTGTCATTAAATATAATTACAGCATTGCCAAAACCATATCCCCCATGACTTTTGTGCCTACAGATTTCATGCCGGCCTCATCAATATCTTTTGTCCTGTAGCTCGCCGCTAAAACTTTTTTAACCGCATTTTCTATGCGCTTTGCCGCCTCTTCCTGATTGAATGTGTAGCGCAGCATCATGGCTACTGACAATATTGTCGCAAGTGGATTAGCGATATCCTTTCCAGCGATATCGGGTGCTGAACCGTGAATGGGTTCATATAATCCTTTGTTATTCTCATCTAAGGAAGCTGAAGGCAACATGCCAATGGATCCTGTTAACATGGAGGCTTCGTCAGACAATATGTCACCAAACATATTCCCGGTGACCATGACGTCAAATTGTTTTGGATTACGAACCAATTGCATAGCAGCATTATCAACCAACATATGCGACAAAGTCACTTGCGGGTATTCCTTAGCAACCTCAGTGACAACGTCACGCCATAATTGTGTACATTCCAACACATTCATTTTATCTACGGAACACAATTTACCTTGACGCTTAGCAGCCGTTTGGAACGCAACATGTGCGATGCGTCGTATTTCCGCTTCACTGTAGATCATGGTATTAAAACCGACACGCTCTCCATGACGGGTCTCAATCCCGCGCGGCTCACCAAAATAAATATCGCCGGTCAATTCACGCACGATCATGATATCGAGACCGGCAACCACATCGTACTTTAAACTAGAGGCATTGGCGAGTTCCGGATAAAGCATCGCGGGACGCAAATTAGCAAATAAATTAAGCTTCTTGCGAATCGCAAGTAAACCACGCTCAGGACGTTGCTCGCGCGGCAAAGCATCATATTGCGGGCCTCCAACAGCGCCCAAGAGAACTGCATCTGCCTGACTGGCTAATTGATGGGTCGCATCAGGGTACGGCTCTCCAATGGCGTCAACTGCACAGCCTCCGATCAATCCGTATTCCAATTCAATACCCAGACCATCAGTTTTCAAAGCATCTAATACACGCACGGCCTGAGCAACAATTTCCGGCCCGATACCATCGCCCCCTAATACAGCAATTTTCATTTTATCCCACTTTCACACGGTCACTTACATAAACAACCAAGGCTGTTCATTGCGTCGTTTCTGCTCAAATTGATTAATCTTTTCAGCGTGCTGCAGGGTTAAGCCAATATCATCCAAGCCATTGAGCAAGCACTGTTTACGGAAAATATCAATCTCGAATGTAAATTCTTCTCTTTTTGGAGAAATGACCTTTTGATTCTGAAGGTCTACCGTCAATCGGTACCCTTCTGTTGATTTTACTTCCTCAAATAGGTAGTCCAATATCGCCGCGTCCAGAACAACTGGCAACAAACCAATCTTATAACAATTATTAAAGAAGATGTCCGCAAAACTAGGGGCGACAATGACGCGAAAACCGTAATCTTGGAGCGACCAAGGAGCGTGTTCACGACTTGATCCGCAGCCAAAATTTGCACGTGCCAGCAATATCTGCACACCTTGGTAACGGGGTAGGTTTAACACAAACGCCGGATTCAGTTTACGTTGCGATGAATCCATGCCTGGCTCGCCATGATCCAGATATCGCCATTCATCAAATAGGTTTTGACCAAAACCGGTGCGTTTAATTGATTTGAGAAACTGCTTCGGGATGATGGCATCAGTATCAATATTAGCTCGATCCATAGGTGCCACTAGCGCTGTAATTGTTTCAAATTTTTCCATTAATTTATATCTTATCTGACCAAGTGTACTTGCTGTTCATGCACAGCAAAAAACTGCTTTTCATTATTAGTTAGTCAGTTTACGTACATCAACAAAATGTCCTGCAATTGCTGCAGCAGCAGCCATTGCAGGACTAACCAAATGCGTTCTGCCACCCGGGCCTTGACGGCCTTCGAAATTTCGATTTGAGGTTGAAGCACAGCGTTCACCAGCGATCAATCGGTCGTCATTCATTGCTAAACACATAGAACAACCTGGTTCACGCCATTCGAACCCGGCTGAGCGAAAAATTTGATCCAGCCCCTCCTGCTCTGCTTGTTTCTTGACCAAACCTGATCCTGGAACTACCAGCGCCAGCTTAATATTAGCCGCAATATGCTTCCCTTTGACAATCTGAGCCGCCGCGCGCAGATCTTCAATACGTGAATTGGTGCAGGAACCGATAAAAATCTTGTCCAGGTTAATTTGCTGAATCGGAGTATTGGCATTTAGCCCCATGTAGTTTAGTGCTTGTTGCATATCGTGTCGCTTCACTTCATCGGCAACACGGGCAGGATCAGGCACGATTCCATCGATTGTTGTCACCATTTCGGGAGATGTGCCCCAAGTCACCTGAGGTTTGATCTGCGCAGCGTCTAATGTCACTGTTCGATCAAACACCGCATCAGCATCGCTACGCAGTGTGCGCCAGAATGCAACAGCGCTATCCCATAATTCGTTTTTTGGTGCAAACGGTCGTCCTTTGATGTAATCAATGGTTGTATCATCCACAGCTACCATCCCCGCACGTGCACCCGCTTCAATCGCCATATTGCACAGCGTCATTCTTCCTTCCATCGATAACGCGCGGATAGCACTGCCAGTAAATTCAATTGCATAACCAGTTCCACCTGCAGTACCAATATCACCGATAATCGCTAAAGCAATATCTTTGGCAGTAATGCCTGGGCCCAAATTGCCTTCCACCGAGACGCGCATGGTTTTAGATTTCTTCATCAACAGACATTGTGTAGCTAATACATGCTCAACCTCTGAGGTGCCAATCCCAAAAGCCAAACACCCAAATGCACCATGCGTGCTGGTATGCGAGTCACCACAAACTACTGTCATGCCTGGCAACGTAGCGCCTTGCTCAGGACCAATCACATGCACAATACCTTGACGCAAGTCATTCATCTTGAACTCAGTAATTCCCAGTTCATCGCAATTCTGATCTAGTGTATCGACTTGCAAGCGAGAAATGGGATCCTGAATACCTTGACTGCGGTCGGTAGTCGGAACATTGTGGTCTGCAACCGCAAGTATAGAATTAAGACGCCAAGGTCTCCGCCCAGCCAGTTTCAGACTTTCAAACGCTTGCGGACTAGTCACTTCATGCACTAAATGACGATCAATATAAATCAATGCCATACTACCCGGATCATCAGATTCAGTATGTACCAGATGTTGATTCCAAAGTTTGTCGTATAATGTTTGCATCAGTAAAAAATAAAATCGAACGTAACGTACAATTATCCCATAAAGTTTACCAATTCAACAAACTAACCACACCATCGCTTATTAATGATCAAATGACTTCATTTTCCATGCAATTAGCATCAAGCCCGCTAGCGCTGCTGCTGCACTCATAAAGAAAGTGTTACCTGCACCCAGCCAATCCCAGGTATAACCGCTGAATACCGCTCCCAAAGCTCCACCCACTCCGTAGGCGACACTGGTATAAATCGCTTGACCTTTGGCTTGATGACGCCCCCGAAAAAATTGATGGATCACCATCATAGCTGCAACATGATGCGTTCCATAGGTCGCTGCATGTAAAACTTGCGCTATGACAATAATCACCGGCCATTCGACATATTGACCTATCAACACAAAGCGTAGTATGGCACAAGCAAAACTGAAAATCAGGATATGCTTCAATCGAAATCGTTGCATTAACCACGGCATGATAAAGAAAATTCCAATTTCACAAATCACGCCAATCGCCCATAACCATCCGACAAACCCTTTGTCATAGCCATGCTCAACCAGATAAATGGAGAAAAACGTATAATAAGCACCATGTGCAAGCAGCATCAATAAACTGGATATCAAAAATGCCATAACCTCCGGACGCAGACATATCTGTCGTATCGAAAGTAATCCTGTGGCATAGTGCATGATTTCTTTCTCAGGAATTTGATAAGAAAAAATGACAATACCCAATTTAAGTCCCAATAGAATCCAAAGTAGCCAAATAATCTCTATTATTTCCAATAGATGACCAATGCCAACCACTGCCACAACGAACCCAACCGATCCCCAGGAACGAATCCGTCCATACTTATCGGTATAATCTCCCAGATGAGACAATGTAATCGCTTCCATCAACGGCAATGAAGCACTCCAGAAGAAACTCATCATCAGCATGACAACAAAAATCCAAGCAAATGACTCTCCTGCAAAGAAACCGCAGAAACTCACAAAACCGCTTATTGCTGCGATCTGCACGACCCAAACTCGCTTACCTGTATGATCCGCCAACCATCCCCAGACAGCTGGAGAAAAAATACGCGTAACTAACAATAAGGACATCAAAATACCAATTTGCAATGCGCTAAATGACAGTGACTGGAGATACAAACTCCAATACGGCGCAAAAGCACCAATAAAAGCAAAATAGAAAAAATAAAAGCCGGAAAGGCGCCAATAAGGAAATGATGGCATGCTCTAGATTAATTGATGCAGTGATTAAACAAGGAATTGTCGGCAAAAGTGAAAATGTGAAACTCACTGAACCAGTGAATAAGAATAACAGCTAAATAAGAGCTGCAATTAATTTCAAATGATTCTACAACAATACAGCGCTGCAAAAAAATTCAGCAAACTTTGTTGCAGCGCTTTTACTCAAGAAGGCAAATTATGCGTAACATAAATTTGAATCAAGAGTCGGCTGGATAATTCATTTGTTCACAACCGATCTGTTAGTAGATAGTTGACAATCCACAAGCCCTTCGATAGTCTCCGTGAACGGATCGGATTTTGTATTTATGCACACTCACCATGTTCTGAATAAATTTAAAGAAGTGTTGGCAGGGTGCCACAATTATTACCTCATACCTTCCTTTATCAGCTAGTCTCGGTTTTGTGCATTACATAAATACATTCTTTTCATCGAGATCAAATATAACTACATGTTAATTTAAAAAGGAGAAAATGATGGAACTTAAAGGATCTAAAACTGAAGGCAATCTGAAAGCCGCTTTTGCCGGAGAATCTCAAGCCAATCGACGCTACTTATATTTCGCAGCTAAAGCGGATGTAGAAGGGCAAAATGATGTGGCTGCTGTATTTCGTTCTACTGCGGAAGGCGAAACCGGTCATGCCCATGGTCATTTGGAATATCTGGAAAATTGCGGTGATCCAGCTACTGGCATGCCATTCGGCGCTTCTCGTGACAATCTGAAAACGGCCATTGCAGGTGAAACACATGAATACACGGACATGTATCCCGGCATGGCCAAAACAGCACGTGATGAAGGATTTGATGAAGTCGCCGACTGGTTTGAAACACTAGCCAAGGCTGAGCGTTCTCATGCGAATCGCTTTCAACGCGCATTAGATAGCTTAGCTGACTAATTCGTTGCTTTAGTTTGAGTCAACAGGGGTTTAATCAAGCTCGATCTGAATAAGCCCCTGTGTTGCTTTATTCGAATTTTTTGATACGCCAAATTCATCATGACCATCAGCGAAGGAAGTCTCGAAGCACCTAAGCGTCATCCAATCGATTGGAAGAATCCCGATTTTTATAATGAAGCCAGCTTGAACCAGGAACTGGAACGGGTTTTCGATATTTGCCACGGATGTCGGCGCTGCGTTAATTTATGCACGGCCTTTCCACGCCTGTTTGATTTGATTGATGAAAGCACCACAGGCGAATTGGATAGCGTCAATAAAAACCAGTTCTGGGAAGTGGTTGAGCGCTGTTATCTGTGCGACATGTGTTTTATGACCAAATGTCCTTATGTGCCGCCACATGAATGGAACATTGATTTCCCGCATTTAATGCTGCGTGCAAAAGCAGTCAAATATAAATACCAAGGCGCAGGGTTTCGTGACAGATTGCTCTCAAATACCGATTTGATGGGTAAGTTGGCCACGATTCCTGTCGTGGTTCAAACCGTCAATGCCGTGAACAAAACACCCATTACTCGCAAGTTAATGGATGGCATGTTGGGCATTCATGCCGATAGAAAATTGCCCGAATATGCAACCCAAACATTCCGCTCAAATGCTGAGCCCAGTAGCACTTTCCCCGTTATTAACGGTGCGCGTACGCCTGGAAAAGTTGCTATTTACGCAACTTGTTACATCAACTATAACGAGCCTGGCATTGGGCACGATTTGTTAAAAATCTTGCAGCATAATGAAATCCCGACTTGCCTGGCAGAAAAAGAAGTATGTTGCGGAATGCCCAAACTGGAATTGGGCGATTTGGAGACGGTAGAAAAACTTAAAAACGAGAATATCCCGCATTTACTAAAATTAGCACAAGAGGGATATGCGCTTCTCACCGCAGTGCCTTCTTGCACGTTAATGTACAAGCAGGAATTGCCACTATTATTTCCACAGGATGAAGCAGTTCAAGCCGTCGCTGCTGCGATGTTTGATCCATTTGAGTACTTGGCATTAAGAAATCAGGATAAATTACTTAAAACAGATTTCAAGAAACCCCTTGGCACTGTGGCTTATCATGTCCCCTGCCATCAACGTGTGCAGAACATTGGAAAAAAGACGCGCGATATACTGCAGCTTATTCCAGAAACGACCATTAATACTGTCGAGCGATGCTCAGGTCATGACGGAACTTGGGGTGTGAAAAGCGAGCACTTTACAGATTCCATGAAAATAGGTCGTCCCGTTTTCAAACAAATGGCTGCTTCCGATCCGGATTACATCAGTTCGGATTGCGCCATTGCTGCGCGACATATAGAACAAGGTATCGGTGCAAGTAAGGCGCAAAAGCTGCACCCACTTACTCTATTGCGCATGGCGTACGATGTTGACGCCGAGCATCAACCGATTGACGACGTTAAACCAATTGCCTAAGTCCATCTATAATGAGAAACACATGGTTAAAATTACTCGTGATAATTTGTTGACACTGGAAGCCTATGCCAAAATCCGCAAGGATTTTCGCACCCAAGTGATGGCGCATAAAAAAACGCGCAAAATTCCCTTGGGAGAAAATATCACACTTATTTTCGAAGACGCTATTACCATTCGCTATCAAATTCAGGAAATGTTGTATGTCGAACGCATCTTTCACGAAGATGAAATCATGCACGAACTTGAAACATATACACCGTTGATTCCGGATGGACATAACTGGAAAGCTACGATGTTGATTGAATACCCAGACCCTGCGATACGCGCCGTTAAACTGGCCGGTTTGATCGGCGTAGAAGATAAAGTATGGGTCAGAATCGCAGCGCATCCACCCGTATATGCTATTGCTGACGAAGATTTGGAACGGGAAAATAGCGAAAAAACTTCAGCGGTTCATTTTCTTCGCTTTGAGCTCACCCCTGAAATGATTCAATCACTTCATCAAGGCGCAGCCTTAAGTATCGGTGTTGATCATCCCGCTTATCAAGCAGCGATTGATCCCGTCGACAGCAATATCCGCACCTCATTGTTGCAAGACTTATCCGGCGCATGAAACGAATTTGCGTTTTACTCTGTATTTTGTTTTTTGCCTGTGCCAAACCACCTTTCAAGGATCAATTCGAAAGCGACAAGCCATGGATCGAGCAATTAACACAACTCCCCGCTTATCCGGATACCACAAACTTGATGGAATTCGATGCGGGTGTTGTCTCCAGTAATCATTATTTGATTGATACAACTTCCATTAATATTGGTGAAGATGGCGTTATCCGCTTTACTTTAGTCGTCAAATCTTCCACAGACGCTCTCAATGTCAGCTACGAAGGTATCCGCTGCGCCACCAGTGAACGAAAACTGTATGCGCTCGGAAGAGATGATAAAACCTGGATACAACCTCGTACATCGGAATGGCAAAAAATTGAATTGGTGCAGCAATTTAACGCACAGCGCGAACTGGCTAAAAATATTTTTTGTCCACATCGGCAAATTGTAACTAGCACAGAAGATGCTATTCAGGCTTTAAAAGCCGGTATACATCGTAGTATTTACCGCTAGGTGAGCAGCTCTTTCGCAATCAAACTATTCTACAGAATGATTTCTAAATTGAGTAACTAAACTGATATAAGCAGCTAAGTTTACACAATTCAGAATAAGATCGCAAACTATTTGCAACCTTATATTAACTATAAATCAACAGGTTAAATACTTAACATCACTCCCATTCAATCGTCGCCGGTGGCTTCCCGGAAATATCATAAACGACGCGGTTGATGCCGCGAATTTCATTGATGATACGGTTAGAAACCTTACTGAGTAACGAATACGGAAGCTCGGCCCAGTTGGCGGTCATAAAATCCAAGGTTTGTACAGCTCGAAGCGCAATAACATATTCGTAAGTGCGCCCATCCCCCATCACACCAACAGATTTGACCGGCAGAAAGACCGCAAAGGCTTGCGAGGTTTTCTCATACCAACCGGAGCGTTGCAATTCTTCGATAAAAATTTGATCAGCGTGTCTGAGCAGTTCAGCATACTCATATTTGACTTCACCCAAAATCCGCACGCCCAATCCAGGACCTGGGAACGGATGACGAAATACCATTTCGCGCGGCAAACCCAATACCAATCCGAGCTCGCGCACTTCGTCTTTAAACAATTCCCGTAATGGTTCGAGCAGTTTGAGATGCAATGTTTCCGGCAATCCGCCGACATTATGATGTGATTTGATCGTGTGCGCTTTCTTGGTTTTACCACCGGCAGATTCGATCACATCGGGATAAATCGTGCCTTGTGCGAGCCACTTGGCATCGTTGATTTTTTCCGATTCACGTTGAAATACCTCGACAAATTCGCGCCCGATAATCTTGCGCTTGGCTTCCGGATCACTAATACCAATGAGGCTGCGATAGAAGTCACGACTGGCATCAACATGAATCACTTTAACCGCCAGATTAACCGCGAAAGTATCCTTCACCTGCCTGGCTTCATTGGCACGCAACAAGCCATTGTCGACGAATACACAGGTCAATTGATCGCCAATGGCGCGATGAATCAACGCTGCTGCCACCGATGAATCGACACCACCGGACAACCCCAAAATGACCTGATCACTGCCAACGGCAGCACGTATTCTGCTAATCACTTCCTCGACATAGTCCGGCATGTTCCAATCGCGCCCCAGGCCGCAAATATCGTGCACAAATCGGTCGATTATCGCTTTTCCTTGCAGCGTATGCGTAACTTCGGGATGAAATTGGATACCGTAGAATCGGCGCCTGTCGTCCGCCATGGCGGCAATAGGCGTAGCGGCGTTATACGCCATAACCTCAAATCCTTGCGGTAATGCAATCACGGCATCGCCATGACTCATCCAGACATCCAGAATGTTACTTCCACCCACACTAGCGCGGTCTTTAATCTCCTGAAACAATGCGCCACTTTGCGTCGTTTGAATTTCCGCATAACCAAATTCACGAACTGGGACATTTTCTACCGAACCACCTAACTGTGCCGCCATGGCTTGCATGCCATAACAGATACCCAGTACCGGAACGCCCAATTCAAATACGATTTGCGGCGCACGCGGTGTTTCGTCTTCGATAACCGAAGCGGGGCCGCCGGAAAGAATAATGCCGTTGGGTGCAAAAGCCTTGATAAATTTCGCATCAACGTCATACGGATGCAATTCGCAATACACATTTGTTTCGCGAACACGACGAGCAATCAGTTGTGTGTATTGAGAACCAAAGTCCAGAATCAGGATTTTTTGATGCATTATGGTGTGTCGTTATTTGACGTGATAATTGGGTGCTTCTTTGGTAATCTGGACATCGTGCACATGCGATTCATGGATACCGGCTGAGGTAATTTCAACAAATTCCGCCTTGTCGTGCATCACCGCGATCGTTTCACACCCCAGATACCCCATGCTCGAGCGCACCCCTCCCATTAACTGGTGGATAACCGCAGAAATACTTCCTTTAAATGGAACGCGCCCTTCCACGCCTTCAGGAACCAGTTTGTCGTTATTTTTATGTTCCTGATCCTGGAAGTAACGATCACTGGAGCCCTGTTGCATCGCCGAAAGTGAACCCATGCCACGATAGCTTTTATAAGAGCGACCTTGAAACAATTCAATTTCGCCCGGTGCCTCCGCAGTTCCGGCAAACAATCCGCCGAGCATCACTGAATTTGCTCCGGCTGCCAGCGCCTTGGCAATATCGCCCGAATAGCGAATACCCCCATCGGCAATCATCGGCACACCACATCCCCTCAAAGCTTCGGATACGTCATGAATAGCGGTTATTTGCGGAATGCCAACCCCCGCGACGATACGCGTGGTACAAATAGAACCAGGACCGATACCCACTTTCACCGCATCCGCACCATGATCGACCATCGCTCTGGCAGCCTCTGCTGTCGCTACATTTCCACCAATCACCTGAATCGACGGCAAATTCTTTTTAACCCAGGCAATGCGATCCAGAACACTTTGCGAATGGCCATGCGCGGTATCAACGACAATTACATCGACACCAGCTTCCGCTAAGGCCAATGCACGTTCTTCACTGCCTTCTCCTACCCCTATGGCAGCGCCAACACGCAACTGCTCATCCTCATCCTTGCTGGCAAGAGGATACTCCGAAGTTTTAATAATATCCTTAACCGTAATCAGCCCGCATAATTCAAATTTGTCATTGACGACTAAAACGCGTTCCAGGCGGTGTTTATGCAGCAATTCCAGCACGGCTTCGCGCGTCGTATCTTCCTTGACGGTCACCAGGCGGCCTTTCGGTGTCATAATGTGTTTGATGGCTTGATCGAGATTGGTTTCAAAGCGCAGATCCCGATTGGTAACAATACCGACGACTTTCTTGCCATTCACTACCGGCAATCCGGATATTTTGTGCCGGCGTATCAGTTCAAGCACTTCGCGCACGGTCATGTTCTGATGGATCGTGACAGGGTCTTTGACTACACCGCTTTCAAACCGCTTGACTTGAGCCACATGCGCAGCCTGGGCTTCAATGGTCATATTTTTGTGGATGATACCGATACCGCCCTCTTGCGCCAGAGCAATGGCCAGTGGTGCCTCCGTCACGGTATCCATGGCTGCCGATATGAGTGGGATATTCAAGCTAATGGTGCGTGTCAATTGTGTCGCCAAACTGACATCGCGCGGCAAAACCGTCGAATGGGCCGGAATCAAGAGAACATCATCAAAGGTGAGCGCTTTTTGAGTCAATTGCATAATGACAATCCTTTGCAAAGCGACATTATAGCTAAAATCCAACAATTTTCGTGCCAATTCAACCAAGAATACAGCATATTTCCAGTTAATATGTTTTAATGCACGAAATCTTTAGGTTGCCTAAATACGAGACCGATGTATTTCAGATCGATCATTTTTCTGGAGCATGCAATGAGAATTTTTGTATTGACTGTAATCGCCTTGCTGTTTAGCACTTCCGTCAGTGCGCAAATTTACAAATGGGTGGATGAAACCGGCAAAATACACTACACCGATCAACCACCCCCTCCTGATGTAAATACACAAGGACAACAGTTAAATATCAACGCAGCGCCGACTACCGGCAGTCACCAAGGCAGTCCAGCAAACAATCCATCAGATGCACGGGATGAATTTGAAAAACGCAGAAAACAACGGCAAGAAAACGAAGCCAAAGATCAGGCACAAGCTGAAACAAACCAAAAAAAATGTACCGAGGCTCAAACTCAGCTCAGAATGTACTCCGATTCGCCCCGTTTAACGATTCCCGACGGTGCTGGTGGAATGGTCTATGTAGACGATGATCTGCGGCAAAGAAGAATTGATGACGCGAATAAAGCAATAGCAAAATTCTGTAAATAATCAATTTTCTTAAATTAAATGGTTGCAATTACTGGTAAATTAATTACCCTTTTTCTTTTCTTTCTAACAGGTACTTCAGTTCTGGCTGAAGTACCTGTTTCATATTCTGAACTGGATAGTCATTCGTCCAGCCAGACAGGTGCTTCCAAGCAAGAAAGTTCAAGACCTGGAATGCCATGGGAAATTCGACCTGGCGAAGATATATTGCAGATTGCACGTCTGATATATCCTGAAAATGCTGCTGCACGGGATAATCTCGTCCGTGCCATTATTCAAATTAACTCGAAACATTTTCCGAGTGGCATTTATCAACCCATACCCGTTGGCACAACGCTCCATATTCCGGATTTAAGAACAATTAGTGCCTATGCAAAACCTGCGGCTCAATCACGACAAAGCAAACCTACAAAAAACCCATCTGAATACAAAACGCAAGAAACAGCCATAGAATCAGCTAAATCCGAATCAGAAAATCATCAACTGACACTCAATCTGATTGCACAATTAGAACAAACTGCTGATAGCGAAGCTAATCAACTCAATCTGCTCACCCAGCACATAGAGTCGATGGAAACACAAATTGCCACAATACAATCATTATTGTTATCCGAAGCCGCGAAGGCGCAAGAACAACAAATTGAGAGCATTGCGTTTACTATGGACACTGAGATCGAGTCTCACGTCGATCCAATGATACAACCCGAAGACAATACACAGCCGCTAGATGACGTTATTGCCATCTCGAACAACATCGTACAGCCGATTGAGAATTCAGCAAATCCGGATGAGTTCAATGCTGTTCCAATAGACTTGGATTTATTGTCGGATACTACTTTTCTAATTGGAATTTTACTGACTTTACTGATCATCTTTATGATGCTACGCAACCATAAAAAGATGAAACAAAAACTTATGCCATCCTCGGATGAATCATTCACGACTGCGCGGCATCGCTATGCTGCAGTTTTACTGCAACACACTGAAAAAATCGCCCATACCGAAGAAAATCCCTTTACACCACCTGAACAGACAACGTCCGCAGCACGTGCATTAATCGAACAGGAAAAACCTGATGCCGCTATTGAATTACTCCAAAAACAATTAGCGACTCATCAACATCATATACCCACATGGTTGATGCTATTCGAATTACTATACAAATCAAACAATAAGCGGGATTTCAAAAAGAATGCTCGGCGTTTTAAACGAATGAAAACGTTTCCTGATATATGGCGGCAAATTCAAAGCCTAGGATATCGGCTTGAACCCAATGAATCGCTTTATTTTGATGCGCAAAAACGCAGAGAAAAGTTCTTTTCTGACACATCAGAAGCCAGTTAACAAGCTTCTGAATGACTGTATTTTAATAAGTCATTGAAAAACGCGAAGCAGTTGATTAAAGCAAAAACAGGTAAAAGACACAATGAGAAGACCTATGATAACCATTCCATAGACTTCTCACTGTATTCGAAGCCGTCAATGTCTTTTTTACGCTGACTATTTCAACGAAAGACTTTCCAGTGCTTTTGCGTGATTCCAGTTGCCATGAAACAACAGCCCCTTCTTCTCCGGGGTGCGATCACTGGTCCAGGTAATATGGTTGCCATTCGGCGTAAATACCGGCAAGCCGTCAAAACCTTCTTTATCGGTCACACGAACCGGTTCTTTTTGTCCGTCGACATCGACAATATACAATTCAAAATTGCGATGCCCTTGTAAATTGGTCGCAAAAATAATGTACTTGCCGGAAGGATGATAAAAAGGCGCCCACGACATGACGTTCAGACGCGTGATTTGCATTTGATCGCTGCCATCAATGTTCATGGTGAATATTTCCGCTTCGCGACCACTATCCGAAAAACGCCGCCATACGATCCGTTTCCCGTCAGGACTGAAGAATGGGCCGCCATCGTAGCTTTGTGTGCGCGTCAGCCTTTTGACATTGGAGCCATCGGCGTTCATGATATAAATATCGATCATCGAAGCCGGATTGGTTTTGAACAATGCAGCTTCTTCATCGGATAATTGATCGCTATACGCACGACGATTGGATGCAAATGCGATCAATTTGCCATCAGGAGACCATGAAGCTTCGGCGTCATACCCCAATGTTTTAGTCAGATTCTTAATATTCCCACCGGAAAAATCGGTCTCGTAAATATCATAAAATTCATCATAATCCCACGCATAGGATTTCTGCTCACCGGATTTACGACGCTCAATCTCTGCAACCATCTTGGCTTTGGCTTGCGCATCTTCATGGGTCGACGAAAACAGGACTTTTTCCTGTGCCGGATGCACCCACGCGCACGTGGTTTTACCAGTACCCGGTGATACTTGTTGCACCGCACCACTGTTAATATTCTTCAGGAAAATCTGATAGAACGGATTATCGTCCGCTACTTCCGCCTGATAAATCATCCATTTCGCATCTGCACGGTAATATGCCTCTCCGGCTCTTTTTTCTTTGACGGACAATTGATGTTCGTCGGAGATAAAGTCAATTGTGCTGGCATTGGCTGTGGCCAGAAACACCAGTGGCAGCAAGAAACCACACGATGTTATTTGTATAAAATTTCTCATAGAATTAAAAATACCTTGTTACCGATTAAATAAAAAACATTTAAACATAGGCACAAAAGGAAAGTAAACACTCAATGTTATAGAATGCAGCAGGCGATCACGCAACGTCTTTATCCGAATGGCCAAATTTATAACCTATCCAATAGATTTTAATAAAGAATGCAAAAATTAGTTAACCTCGGTGTGACATGTATATTTATTGTCGCTCACATACTTTACAGTACGAATGCATCCGCCAGCACCGCAACTTTCCATCACCAGATGCAAATTCAGCTATCACCGGATACCTCAGAGATCCAAGTCAAGGATCGGATTCAAGTTCCTGATTGGGTACGTAATGCAAAAGAGCCCGTGCAACTTGAGTTCTTTCTGCACGCCGGTTTAGCGATTACGCATGTGGAAGGCGCCACAATCCAGAGCGATGAGAATGAAGTTGGGTTAAAATCCAGGCCGATTTCGATCCGGCGCTACACGGTGACGTTGCCGCCCGACCAGCAAGCAATCACGCTGCAATTCAGTGGCAAGATCCATCACGCAGTACAGGGACCGGGTCAAGAGTATTCGCGCAGCTTTGGTTCAACGCCGGGGACGATTTCACCGGAAGGCGTGTTCTTGGCTAATTCCAGTGTGTGGTACCCGCAGTTTGGCAATGCGTTGGTATCGTTCCAGCTCGATATTCAAGTGCCGCCCGATTGGGATGTGGTGAGTCAGGGCACGTTGTTGCACGAAAACAGAACCGACACGATGCAACACGTGGTTTGGGAGGAAAAACAACCACAGGATGATATCTATCTCGTCGCGGGGCGGTACCAACGTTACACACAATCCGCCGGCGCGGTGAATGCGCTGGTGTATTTGCGTAGCACCGATCAACCGCTGGCGCAAAAGTACTTGGATGCAACCGCGCAATACATTGCGATGTACAACAA
>NZ_JALHQJ010000020.1 GCF_022842015.1 Nitrosomonas sp.
AGACTCAGGCCCAAAAACCGCATCACGTGCAGATTCGCGTTAGCCATGTCTTCAACTGATTCATCACTGAGTCCACCGTGCCAGATTCCTGTCAGCAACATTTTGAACAGCAGCAACCCGGGATAGGCAGGACGGCCTGCGGCATCAGATGTGGGGGCATAATGTTCAGCGATTGCTTTTTCTATCGGCCCCCAATCAATCAGATAATTGATTTGATTGAGGAAGCTTCCTTTGCGAGTGCGGCGGGTAACATCAAACTCTGAAAAACTCATATCAATTAATTCAATTATATGATTTAAAACGTTATTATATCATCATCTGTACCTGAAAATGACTCTAACCGTGCAAAGGTCTCAAAAATTAAGTCTGTTTTGCGTGTTACGTACAGCATTCTCGACACCAAGCAAAGCTTGGTTTGTTGATTGTTACCACGATGAAGATCATCCGAAACGAGCTTGAATCAAATCTGATAGGCTGGCTGTATACGACAGTGGTTTTAGTCTGGCACGATTCGATAATCAATGCAGTGGTCAATCGAGCATGTACCAGTTTTAAGACGCAGCGTGATAAATGCACCAATACACAAGCGGACTTCACTGCTTCTTGACGATTTTGCTGCTTGGTTAATAAACCTGAATTTAAACAACATACAGTTATTAGATAGCGTAAATTCTACAGATTGATACTCTAAAACTGTAGTACGGGGTATGAAATTGATTCAGCCTTGATTGAGACGGATTGGAATCCTAGGGATAAAAATGTCAGCAAAATAAATATAAATAAATTAAGCGGTTGCTTCTTAGACTGTTTCTTCTTACGACTGGAAAAACTACTTAACATGACATCCTTTCAACAGCAACGATATGCTACGGGTTAATAAAATGTTTCAGCACATTCAAAAATAGTACAGTACAGAGAAAGCTTAACAACCATACTATTTAATGCACCGGCTAAAGAATTTGTTAAATATGGAACATTAAATATAAAAGGCAGCAATTTTAAAGTTTTTTCTTAAAACTTGCAACATTCCATTTCCAGCTTATTCCTTATTCTCTAAAGACCTTAAGTCTATGACCAATTCAACTGTCGAGCAATCACCCACTTACTGCGAATCAATTTCCCCGCAACTTAATCCCCAATAATTTTATTTTGCGATAAAGATGCGTACGTTCTAATCCAGCCCGCTCAGCCACACGCGTCATATTCCCGTTTTCTTGATCAATCAATCTTTCAAAGTAAGTTTTTTCAAATAAATCACGCGCTTCGCGTAATGAAAGGTCAAGAGGAATTTCCGGAGCAACTGATGCGGAAGACGATTCTGGAAATACCATTGCCTGCTGCACTGCTTCAACTGAAATTTCATCGCCGGTGGATGTTAGTGCCAAAGAATGGACGACACCCGTTAGCTGCGTAAGATTTCCTGGCCAATCATAATTACGCAAGCAATTCAGCGCAGCAGTAGTAAACTGCAATGTTGACGAAGCTTCACCTGATTCAACAAAGCGTGATAAAATTTGATTAGCTAATTCAGGAATATCTTCCCGATGTGCTCTCAAAGCAGGAATACCAATACTTAAACCACTTAACACTTCATATAACTTGGGATGATAGTTGCCTTGGGCAGTTAATTCCGCTATTGGGTGCGATGTCGCACAAACCAGCCGTACATTATATTTTTCCAGTTTATTTAGTAACAACAACATACCCTTTTGTGCTAATTTGCTGATTTCACCCACCTCCTTGAGAAATAACAAACCATCACGTGCAGGCTCTAATAAATCTAGTGGTGATTCTGCTAATGAATTCAATGTCTCTGGTTCTACCCACGGTGTATTGGGACGATGCATAAAGCGAGCGCATATTTCGGCCCCTGCACCAGGCTCACCCATCAGTAGCACGGGTGCTTTCAGATTGACTACTTGCTCCAATCTTTTCCGCAGATCTGCAATCAAATTACCTTTGCCCAAGCTAGCCAGAGAAAGCACTGATTGCTGTTTATTTTGCCCACCTCGCAACGCTTTGCTGACGGTGCTCAACAATTTTTGCAGTGGTATCGGTTTTTCCAGATAACTAAATGCACCAATACGCGTCGCTTCAACTGCTGTATCAATGGTGCCGTGCCCCGACATCATGATCACTGGCATCGTCAGCGCTCCATTACTAACCCATTCTTTTAACAACGTAATACCGTCAGTATCAGGCATCCAGATATCCAGCAACACCAAATCCGGGCGCGTCTGATTCCGCCAGGCACGTGCTTGTTCAGCGTTCTCTGCCAACGCCACACGATATCCCTCATCACGCAAAATTTCTGACAGCAATTCGCGAATACCAATTTCGTCATCGACGATGAGTATTGTATTGTTTGTTATCATCTAGAATTCTCTCCACGACTGTAATCCAATCAGCCAGTTTACGGTTAACTATAAAACTTTATGCATATTTTTGGATTCGGAGTTTATGATTAACGAGCACCAACACATGGAATATTCTACTCGCCTTTCTATATTTACAGACTCGATAATTTAATTTAATGTCAATCTGTTATTTCCTACAGCTTTATTTTTTTTCCACCGCAGGCAGGATGATTGAAATCTGCGCACCCAGCGGCTTCATATTCTCGATATGAATAAGCCCATCATGTTCTTCAATAATTTTCTTGACAATAGGCAAACCCAAGCCTGTACCCTTCAATTTGGTCGTAACATAGGGCTCAAAAACACGCGCTCTGATTTCTTCCGAAAAGCCGCAACCATTATCACGGACACTTAGCTGCACACCTCCATGCACTGCTTCGGTTTTTACTTCTATCTCGGGTCTCAAAGCATCAATTAACGCATCCTGCGCATTCTGCAATAAATTATGCAGTACTTGGCGTAATTGCGCAGAATCTCCTCTAACCTCCGGCAATTTTTCCGCCAACTTCTGTTTAATTTTTATGTGCTTACCATTCTCAGCCGCCATACTTCCAGTCTCATAGAGCGATAACACTTCACGAGCCAGCTGGTTAAAATCTAACGGCCGCAATTCCAGTTCAGGAATACGTGCATATTGATTGAACTCATTGACCATTTTCTTTAGCGCTTCGACTTGATTAACAATGGTTTCAGTTGAGCGCCTTAATATCTTGGCGTCTTCTTCGTCGAGTTTATTAATTAATCTATGCTGTACCCGCTCCGCAGAGAGTTGAATCGGCGTCAACGGATTTTTAATTTCGTGCGCAAGACGCCGCGCTACTTCGCCCCAAGCTACCGCACGCTGCACTTGGAGTAAACTAGTAATGTCGTCAAAAACCACCACACCACCGCCGCCCGATAACTTAGGTAGTCGCGTACCCCGCAACAACAAAACCTGGTTGCGACCATCTTCCGAGCGTGTTAGTTGGCGTTGCCAAACACCTGCCTCTTCTGAATTAAAACCCATTCTAATTTCAGCAATTAACGTATCCAATTGCGGCTCATTGGTTACGCACCCTTCAATAATTGAGCCATCCAAACTGATTAAAGGTGTTTGAAGTATTTGCTCTGCACTACGGTTTGCTTTAGATAAAACCAATTGATCATCGAATACTAATACACCGGATGAAAGATTTGCCAGGATACTTTCCAGATGTGCTCGGGCACTTTCTACTTGCTGCTGATTATGCTGCGCAATTGCTTGTGCTTCCTGCAGTTGCTGCGTCATCAAATTAAATGACTCTGTCAACACACCCAATTCATCGCTACTTTGAACCAGATGACGACGGCTGTAATCACCCTGCGCAATAGCGCGCGTTCCTTCAGCTAACATACCGAGTGGAGCACTTAACTTCTCACTAAGCAATGATGCTGTTGCCAGCGCTGAAAATAATGATAATAACAATGCCAATGTCAATGTCACACTATATAATCGAGTTAACCCGTGGCGAGACAATGAAAGCTCCTGGTAATCTCGATACCCGGCCTGCACCCGCTCAGCATCTTTGGCCAACTGCACAGGGACCGGCTGCAATAACTGCAGAACCCGGATATCTTCTTTCAAACTCAACACATTGACAGGCACAACCACACGCAAATATAAACCTTTATCGGCTATCGTCTCAACTGCAGTGTAAGCTTTCTGGATCCTTACATGCCGCATAACCATTGCATTTGGCTTTTCAGGAAATAATGCCAGATTAGTTTCGCTTGAAAATGCAATCACCTTGCCATCTTGGTTGAATAAAGTCGATTCTTCCACCTGAGATTGTAGCAATAACTCGTTAAGCACCAGCAAAGGTGGACTGGATGTTTCTGCTAGCAGCAAAGCTGTAGCCTGCGCTTTTTTTTGCAGCTCCTCCAACAAATTATCCAGCATAGTATGCCCAAGATTCAATCCGCCCTCCAAAGCACGGTCCACTTTTACATCAAACCAGGATTCAATACTTTTCTCAAGGAATTGAACTGACACAGCATAAACCAAAGCGCCAGGAAGTATTGCCATCAGCGAGAAAACCAACATTAATCGTAACGCCAGCTTAGATCCAAACACACCTGATTTAAGTCTGCGCCTGAATCGCCACAACAATATTGCAACGATTGCCATGAGGAAAAGCACAAAGGCCGCATTTATAACCAGCAGCAAGCGGTACTTCCGCTCAAAAAACTCCGTATTGGCACCTGCTGTAGCAAGTAAAAACAACATGACCGCCCCCACACCCGCGCCAATAATGAGTACATACTTCATTACTGACCTTTCATTTGGAAAGGTTGCTCCGGTGTAGGTAACTTCATGCTCCACTCCAACTTGTCTGAACTCAAATTCCATCGACTGGAACCAAAGGCCTCGACCTGGAATGGTTTGGGCATACGTGTCAGATCAAGCCATATACGCAGTGACGCGATATAATCAGTGTTCTGATTTAATTCTGACTTAACCGTCAAGGTAAAATCATGCAATCGACCCATAACCTGCAATGCTTCAGTGAGCGTGTTAAAGCTCTGTGAAAACGAAGCGTGATTTAAATGATACTGTCGCGTCAGTGCATAATACCTCAACCCCACCCTGTATTTACCGCGTACAACTTCGTCATCCAACCAATACCAGCGCACATCGACCAGACTGAATTTGAATACAAAGTAAAGTACAATGCCCTTCTCAAGCGCCTGCTCCAAAGTCGGGTTAAGCGCAATTTCAGAATCTACGCTGATTTTATAACCCTCACCCGCTGCTGCTAAATTGACATTCTTTATGCGGATACCCTCCGCCTGCGCAGTAGCTGCTGGCAACAGCAAAATCAACCATAAGAAAACTAAACTGGCATAAGGTAACTTCACTCGACCCATATATCGATCAGTTTTTTTGCAGTAAGGTATAAAAGAAGCCGTCATGTTGAGTATCAGGTAACAGTTGTCCATCAACCATCCCCGCAACAGAAATCGGCAATTGGCATGCATCAGAATGATGTTTAAGAAATCTCTCCATCTGTATGGTATTTTCTTCTGCGAAGACTGAACAAGTCACATAAAGCAACTTACCATCCTTCCTTAGGGTGTTCCACAATGCATCAAGAATTGCTTGTTGATATACAGCAAACTTGGTCAAATCACTCTCGCGCCGGAGCCATTTAATATCAGGATGCCGGCATACCACACCCGATGCAGAACATGGCACATCAGCCAAAATTCGATCATAGGGTTGCTCATCCCACCATTCATCAGGTTTCGCCGCATCACCGCAAATTAATCGCTCTGATGTCATCCTCAAGCGCTCAAGATTTTGCTGCACCTGGATCAGCCTCTCTGGGTCATTATCCAATATTGACAGCGATATATTCGCCAACTCCAGCAAATGCGTGCTTTTACCTCCGGGAGCAGCGCAAGCATCCAACACCCGCATACCCTCATGCACATCCAGCAATGGCGCAGCAAGTTGTGCACCTGCATCTTGCACAGTCACCAACCCCATTGCAAAGCCCGGCAGAGATTCCACCCTAATCGGCTGACTCAATTGAAGTGTATCCCGCCATAATAATTCAGCCTGAATCCCATTTTCTGTCAATAAATTGCGGTAATCCTCCACGCTAATCTTACGCCGATTAACCCGCAGAGTCATTGGGGGGCGTTTGTTATTTGCTCTCAGTATGGCTGCAAAATTTTCCGGATATTGCCGACGCAACTTATCGACCCACCACTGCGGATGCGAATAACGTCCAACTTCTTTTTCAGTAGCTTGTCTCAATAAATTTTCCTGTTGCCGGATAAAATTGCGTAACACCGCATTGACCAGTCCTTGCATTCCACCACCCTTCACTAAGCAACGTGAAGCTGAGACCGCCTGATCTACCACAGTGTGCGACAACACCCGGCTATATTGCAATTGATATAAACTTACCAGCAGCAGATGATACAAACTTTTATCGCGTAGCGGCTTCTTCAGCAAGAGCTCTAGGATTGCTCCCAGTTGCCCATAGAAACGCAACACTCCGTAACTTAAATCCTGAATGGCACCTCTCTGTTGCTTCGACAGCGAAGAATCCACACGCCAAACATCCTGCAGCACCTCGGTCAAGCTTGCTCCAGCTAGCACTTTACCCACTACAGAAGCCGCAGCAAGTTGCGTTCTGATCATACTCTATGAATAATTAACCAAAGTAAAGCACTCACCTAGTTGAAGGTTATTGCCCGCCAGAAAATCCGCCACATTCATTTTTTTTCCGCCCGATTTCTGTAGCATTTCCACTTGTAATAGGCCAGAACCGCATGTTACTGATATACCATCTCGGTTTGCCGCAACAATTTGACCTGGTTGTCTGGATTCACCCACCACTATTTTTGCCTGCCAAATCTTCAAAACCATTCCTTGGAAAGATGTATAGGCTCCCGGAATTGGATTAAATGCACGCACTACCCGATCTATCTGCTCAGCTGAAAGTCGCCAGTCAATTTCAGCTTCTGCCTTGGCTATTTTAGCGGCATAGCAAGCTTGTGCCTCATTCTGAGCAACTGGAACAAGCTTTCCTTGCTGCAGCTGAACCAAGGTTTCAACAATACTCAGAGCGCCTAACAGACTCAACCTGTCATGCAGTGATTGCGTGGTATCGTCCGGCGCGATCTTCATTTCGTGTTTCAGTAAAATGTTACCCGTATCAAGCCCTGCGTCCATTTGCATGATTGTAATACCAGTTTCATCATCGCCAGCCAGAACCGCCCGTTGAATCGGCGCGGCGCCACGCCAGCGTGGTAAAATCGAAGCGTGAATATTTAAACAACCCTGATGAGGAATACTTAACACTGCTTGCGGCAAAATCAGTCCATACGCCGCGACGACCATAACATCCGCATGTAGCGCTTCTAATTGTGCTTGTATTTCAGGCGATTTAAGCGTCGGTGGCTGTAGTATCGCAAGATCATGCTGTTGAGCCAGCAACTTGACTGCACTCGCAACCGTTTTCATCCCTCTTCCGGCCGGCCGGTCTGGTTGGGTTAAAACCATCACAATCTGATGCCCGGCATGGATCAATCCTTCCAGTGCAGCAGCAGCAAAAATAGGGGTTCCGGCAAAAATAATTTTCATGCAAGTTTCTGCGCTTACATTGTACTACGCAGTTTTTTCTTTAATCTCGCCAAAGTGCGTGCTTGTTTAAGCCGGGACCAATATTCAACAAACACTTTACCTGCCAAGTGATCCATCTCATGCTGAATACACACCGCCAGCAATCCATCGGCATCCAAAACAAATGATTCACCTTGAACATTTAAAGCTTTAACCGTAACAAGCTCAGCACGCTGCACTTTTCCATAAATACCTGGCACTGACAGACAGCCTTCTTCAAAATCAGATATACCACTGCTCGCAATGATTTCAGGATTAATCAAAACGATCAATTCATCCCGCGCTTCTGAAGTGTCAATAACGATAACGCGCTCATGCACATCCACTTGTGTTGCGGCTAACCCTATCCCAGGCGCAGCATACATAGTTTCTGCCATATCATTTATCAGCGCACGGATTTTATCAGTGACTTGCGCAACAGGAATCGCTACAGTATGTAGTTTTTCGTTGGGGTATTGTAATATTTTTAAAATAGCCATGAAAAAATTATGTAGATAAATAAACTCAATGCCGCATTTAGACCGTATCATTAGCCGATTATTCTGCATGTTAATAACTTAACGGGGATCGTCCATGCGAAAGCCTATTATAGCTATGATTTTATTCCTGAGTCTGCTTTCTATTCCACCAGTCAATGCTGAGGATAACTTGTTGCGAAGCGATACTCCCTATCGCCATATCGTTGTGCCAGGCGATACGCTATGGGGGATTGCTTCCAGATTTCTTAACGACCCTTGGCGTTGGCCGGAGATCTGGGGACTCAACCGTGAGCAGGTAAAAAATCCTCACAGAATCTATCCCGGCGATATTGTAGTACTGAGAAAAACATCCTACGGATTTCGATTGAGCCTCGAGGATACTGAAGATGAAATCAGGACGGTCAAATTATCTCCAAAAATTCGCTCGGAACTATCAGATGATGCTGCCATACCCAGTATCCCAGCCGCCGCCATCGAGCCTTTTCTTAGTCAACCGCTAGTTATTGAAAAGGATGGCCTCGACAATGCCCCCTATATCTTAGGCTCCAGCGACAATCGAGTCGTTCTAAGTACAGGTAATACTGCTTATGTCAATGGATTGCCGAAAGATAAAGGCTCGACATGGCAAATTTTCCGTCCGGGCAAAGCATTAAAAGACCCCGATCAAAAAGATCAGATTCTCGGCTACGAAGCAACTTACTTAGGCAATGCCAAAGCTACTGTATTTGCCGATGTTAGCACAGTCACTATCACGCGGGCTGCGGAAGAAATCCTGAATGGAGATCGATTGGTTCCAGCACCTGATAACATATTCAATAACTACGCGCCCCATGCGCCAGATTTTCCAATCAATGGACGAATCATTTCAGTCTATGGCGGTATCACCGAAATTGGCAAAGGCGCCATCGTTACCTTGAATAAAGGTGGATTGGATGGCCTGGAAATGGGTCATGTGCTTGCTATTTTCCGAACAAGCCAAGCTAAATCTCTGACAGGGGAAACGTTACAGTTGCCTGATGAAAGAACGGGGCTAGCATTCGTATTTCGCGTTTTTGACAAAGTATCTTACGCGCTGGTCGTTCAAAGCACACATTCCATTAAAATACTCGATGCGGTCAAAACGCCTTAAAACAATAGCTGCACATTCATGAAATATGCATCTGATATTGAATCATGGCTAAGTCTTAATCTGATTGACGGCTTGGGCGGCGAATCTATCCGTCGGCTTTTGATTGCTTTTGGCAACCCTGCAGCAATCCTTTCGGCACATGTTACAGCGCTCGAACGCATTGTAAAAAAAACAACGGCTCATCGCATCAAGCAAGGCGCCGAACGCGATAACATTATAAATGTACTTAAATGGCTGGAAGATCCCATTAACGCAGTCATTACGTTGGCTGATTCCGATTACCCGGCACAATTGCTCAATATTGCGGACCCTCCTCCATTACTTTATTTTAAAGGCCGGCGCGAACTTCTCCAGCAACCTGCTTTGGCGGTCGTTGGAAGCCGTAACGCAACACCGCAAGGGTTATCCAATGCAGAAGCATTTTCAGAAGCCTCGAGCAATGCCGGGCTTTGTATTATCAGCGGCATGGCACTTGGTATAGATACTGCCGCCCACCATGGCGGCTTGCGTGGCTCTGCCGCTAGCATAGCCATCGTAGGAACAGGGCTAGATATTGTTTATCCAGCAAAAAATCATCCTTTAGCTCATAAACTCGCAAAAGAAGGTGCGCTGATTTCTGAATTTCCTTTGGGCACACCCGCCATAGGCCGGAACTTTCCGCGCAGAAACCGCATCATCAGTGGCATGACCCAGGGTTGCCTAGTAGTAGAAGCTGCATTGCAAAGCGGTTCATTGATTACAGCACGCCAGGCTTTAGAACAGGGTCGCGAAGTGATGGCAATTCCAGGATCTATTCATTCCCCTCTTTCAAAAGGCTGTCATGCATTAATCAAACAAGGTGCAAAATTGGTTGAAAACACACAAGATATTTTAGACGAATTAAGTCATCTGGCATTAATCGATGCCGCACCCGTCAGAAAAAAAGAATTCACCCATGAGGAATCAACCGAAAATTCGTTATTACTGAGTCATCTAAGTTATGATACCGTTAATATTGATACTTTGTGCGCACGTAGCGGCTTGACTGCCGAGGTTGTATCAGCCATGCTATTAACGCTTGAACTTGACGGTCAAATCAGCAGTCTACCAGGAGGATGGTATCAGCGAATTAAATGACATTTGATGCCATTAACTAAAACCGTTCATCTGTAAACAAATCCGCACCAATAGACATAATTATGTTCGATATACTCGTTTATTTATTTGAAAATTATTTTGATTCAGGAAGCTACCCTGACTCTGCAACACTGACACGCAAACTCACCATGGCTGGATTTGCCGACGAGGATATTAGCGAAACACTTAGTTGGCTCTCTGAACTTGAGCGCCATGACATTGGTAATTACCCAGCCAGCTTTGCCGGGAACAATTCCTTCCGATGCTTTACCGAATATGAAATAGAGAAAATTGATACTGAAGGACGAGGATTTATTTTCTTTCTGGAACAAGCCGGCATTATTAATCCGTTGCAACGAGAGTTATTAATTGATCGCGTACTGATGATGCATGAAAACTCACCCAGTCTTGAGAAAATTAAACTGATTGTTTTGACAGAACTATGGATCCAGAACCAGCTTACTGACGATACCATACTAGAAAAATTACTGATTGTCAGTGACTCTCATTATCGTCATTAAGACTAAATCGCATTCTTTTTATACCAAATAGCTGCTTGAGTAAATACAGCAAACACGCTCATTCAGTAAGTTTGATTCAAATTTCACAGTTATCAATAATCATGCGCGACAATATAGAGCCAGCAAATTATTTTTCTCGGAAAACTCATGGGTAAATCTCTAATCATTGCTGAAAAACCTTCAGTAGCAGCAGATATCGCGCGAGCACTGGGCAACTTCACCAAAAATACTGATTTTTTCGAGAATGATCAATACGTCATATCTTCGGCAGTAGGTCATTTACTCGAGCTAGTTATTCCTGAAGAATATGAAGTAAAGCGTGGTAAGTGGAGTTTTGCAAATTTACCCGTGATTCCTCCGCATTTTGATTTGAATCCGATAGAGAAAACGTCCTCACGTCTGAAGCTATTGAGTAAGCTCATCAAACGTAAAGACGTCGATTCATTGATAAACGCTTGCGACGCCGGGCGTGAGGGTGAATTGATTTTTTATTATATTCTGCGCCATGTTGGTATCAACAAACCTGTAAAACGCCTTTGGTTGCAGTCCATGACACCCGATGCCATTCGTCAAGGCTTTACCAAGCTAATGGACAATGACGAAGTCAAGTCGCTTGCGGAAGCCGCTGTCAGCCGCTCAGAATCGGACTGGTTAGTCGGAATTAATGGTACGCGTGCCATGACTGCCTTTAACTCGCAGGAAGGGGGATTTCATAAGACTACCGTTGGACGGGTACAAACTCCCACTTTGGCAATTCTTGTTGAACGCGAAGAAAAAATAAAAAAATTTCAGCCACAGGATTACTGGGAAATTCACGCTACATTTACAGCCAGCAGCGGCAATTATAATGGCAAATGGTTTGATGAAAAATTCGTCAAGGATAAAATCAATCAAGAGTCAAGACCAGAAAGACTTTGGGAGCAGAAGAAAGCAGAAATTATTCTTGTTAAATGTCAGGGAAAATCTGGCCATGTCGACGAAGAAAGCAAGCCCAGCAAAGAAATCTGCCCATTACTTTATGATTTGACTAGCCTGCAGCGTGACGCCAATAGCCGCTTTGGCTTTTCGGCCAAGGCAACACTGGGTCTGGCGCAAGCATTGTATGAGAAGCACAAGGTACTGACTTATCCACGAACGGATTCACGCGCTCTGCCGGAAGACTATATCAGCACCGTTAAAGATACTTTGCAGAGCCTGGAAAACACCGACTATGGTGAATTTTGTCGACAGATTCTAACATCAAACTGGGTTACTCCCAATAAGCGTATTTTCAATAACACAAAAATCTCAGATCACTTTGCCATTATCCCGACTTCATTAAATGCAACGAAGTTAAATGAAGCGGAAGCGAAGCTTTACGATCTGGTTACTAAACGTTTCTTAGCCATTTTTTTCCCAGCAGCAGAATTTCTGATCACCACTCGCCTTACCCGGGTTGAAAATGAGCCTTTTAAAACTGAAGGTAAAGTCATGGTAAATCCTGGCTGGCAGGCGGTCTATGGAAAAACAATCAAGTCAGATAGCGCGGAAGATGACAGCACGCTCGTCGCCATTACTCCCGGTGAATCTGTCAATACAGAAACCATCAACATTGTCGCAAATCAAACTCGCCCGCCTGCGAGGTTTAATGAGGCAACGCTGCTTTCCGCCATGGAGAGCGCCGGTAAGCTTGTAGAAGATGAAGAGCTACGTGCTGCGATGAGCGCAAAAGGTTTAGGTACGCCGGCGACTCGCGCTGCAATTATTGAAGGCTTAGTTTTTGAAAATTATATTCAGCGTGTTGGCCGCGAATTGCATCCAACGGCAAAGGCTTCTTCATTAATCACGTTATTACGCGGTCTTAAAATTCCCGAACTTATCTCACCTGAATTAACAGGCAACTGGGAATTTCAGTTACGCCAGATTGAGCAAGGTCATCTAAAACGCACTGCATTCATGGAAAAAATTGCCGAGATGACGCGGCATATGGTCGAACAAGCAAAGACTCATCGTGGCGAAACCATAACAGGTGATTTCGCTGTCTTGAAATCCCCTTGCCCGAAGTGTAGTGGCATCGTTCATGAAACCTACAAAAAATTTCAATGCCAGAAGTGTGATTTTGCGCTCTGGAAAATTCTGGCTGGTCGCCAATTTGAAGTTGAAGAAATGGAAACATTGATCACTCAGCGTGAAGCGGGTCCATTGCAAGGTTTCCGAAGCAAAATGGGACAATCGTTTAATGCTATCATCAGGCTTACGGATACTCTAGAAATGAAGTTCGATTTCGGTAACAATGATGAAAATCAAGAAGAAATCGATTTTAGTGAGCAACTTTCGCTTGGCAAATGCCCAAAATGCAACCATGCTGTTTATGAACACGGCATGCAGTATGTTTGTGAAAAATCTGTCGGGCCAGCTCGTACCTGTGATTTTAAAACCGGCAAAATTATTCTTGCGCGCCCAATTGATCGTGCACAAATCACCAAATTACTGGAAACCGGAAAAACTGATTTATTAACAAAGTTCATTTCCAAAAAAGGAAGGCCATTTTCGGCTTATTTGGTCAGGAATCCCGATGGGAAAATAGGTTTTGAATTTGAACAAAAAGTACCTAAAAAGACCGCTGAAACAAAATCCAAAACAAAGCAGCCAAGAACTCGATCAACCGGTGATGTTACCTCTTAAACTAATAAGAAATACCATCATTCCAATTACCATTAACACCCGGTAGCTGATCACAAGAGCTCTCCGGGCATCAAGTGATTGCCCGGATTTTCTGCCATTACTGGCACACGCCTTATAAATAAAAATTGAGAATATACTTGCCTACCCCGCTAGTCGCCATAATTATCATTATAAGCCCCCCTATAATGGCAGTGCCTTCTATAATGATTGATGCAAATGCCCCCGTTGTACTCTCAAACTCTTCATCACCCATCGCATTTCTTCGCTTCTCTCTGCGATCTTTCACCCACAATTGCAACCAGATGGCAAAAGGAATTGCCAATAAAGAGAACATCAAAACAATTTCTGCGTCTTCCATTATATAAAACCTCTTTGATTATTAATAATACGATAAATTTATCTTTTAGATTTTCGCAATAAATTACGATATCCGATAGCATCACTTTTAAACCAAACGTCTCGCGTTACCTGATTGCTTTTCGTCCAGAATTTACTACGATAGATTACCTTAAACGAGATAGCATGATAAAGATTTTTCCAAAAGATACAAATTTGACCCGAGTAATACAAGAAAAATCAGCTAACTTACTCGATCAATAAAATTACTCCCTGAGTGTTCTTATGAGATATCATTCTTCATTTTAATTGCGTATACCATGAAATGGCTTGATCTCCCATTAGCCAAGAAAGCTCAAGGCACAATACAGCTGCCTGGATCAAAAAGTATCTCCAACCGGATTCTCTTGCTTGCCGCGCTCGCGCAAGGGATCACGCAGATTCATGATTTACTGACTTCTGACGATACGGCACATATGTTGGATGCACTTGCCCAATTGGGTGTTGCCGTCACTAAAACCGGAAAAAATGATTATCGCATTTGCGGTATAAATGAAACATTTCCAGTTACCAACGCTGACTTATTTCTCGGCAATGCCGGCACCGCTTTTAGACCATTGGTTGCAGTATTGGCTTTAATGCATGGGCATTATCGACTGTCGGGTGTACCCCGAATGCACGAGCGACCCATTGCGGATTTGGTTGATGCATTGCGACAATTGGGCGCAAATATCAATTACTTGGGCAACCCAGGCTTTCCTCCATTGGAAATCAAACCATCTACCCTGCATGTCATCAACGATGCGCACACGGTTACAGTAAAAGGCAATGTATCCAGCCAATTTCTCACGGGATTGTTGATGGCCTTACCACTGAGCGGAAAGAAATCCATCATTGAAGTAACTGACACATTAATTTCCCAGCCCTATATCGAATTAACGCTTGCGCAAATGCAGCATTTTGGCGTTCAAGTGGAACACACCAGCTGGCAGCAATTTGTAATTCCGGCTCGACAAAAGTACCGTAGTCCAGGACACATATCCGTCGAAGGCGATGCTTCGTCAGCTTCATATTTTCTCGCGGCGGGTGCTATCGGTGATGGCCCGGTAAAAGTGCAAGGAGTAGGCCGAAACAGCGTACAAGGGGATATTCGCTTTGCTGCAGCCCTAGAACAAATGGGAGCAAAAATATCCATAGGAAAGAACTGGATTGAAGCAAGTAGCGCAAGAAATGGTTGCAGCAGAAAACTGCTACACGCCATCGATTTGGATTGCAATCATATTCCTGATGCAGCCATGACACTTGCTGTAACCGCATTATTCGCAGAAGGCGTTACCATGCTGCGCAACATTGCCAGCTGGCGCCTGAAAGAGACGGATCGTCTTGCAGCAATGTCCACTGAATTGAAAAAACTTGGTGCGATTGTTGAAGAGGGTGCAGATTACTTGCGCATTACGCCTCCCATTCATGGCTTGACCCCACACGCGGCGATTGATACTTATGATGATCATCGTATGGCCATGTGTTTTTCACTGGCATGCCTGGGCGCACCCGTGCGCATCAACAATCCCGATTGTGTGAACAAAACTTTCCCCGATTATTTTGAAAAATTATCACAAATTGTTCACTCTGAAACCAATTAATTTCACTGTACCGTCTTAACAAAACAACAAGATTCTTAATGAAAACCAAGAAAATTCCTGTTATCACAATTGATGGCCCGTCAGCATCCGGGAAAGGCACCGTCGCCCAATTAGTTGCCCAAAAAATTGGATTTCATTACCTTGATAGTGGCGCACTTTATCGTCTAGTTGCTTTAAAAGCACTACTATCGCACGCTGATATCCAAAATGCTGACCAACTTGCAGACATCGCCAAATGCTTGGACATTGTATTTAAAAATGAACAGATCTACCTTGATGGCGTCATCGTCACAGAAAATATCCGTACAGAACAGTGCGGTTTACTAGCTTCCCAATTAGCTGCTTATCCACAAGTTCGGGCAGCACTCACAGAACGCCAACGCGCATTTCGCCAATCACCTGGATTGGTTGCCGATGGACGTGATATGGGGTCTGTTATCTTTCCTGACGCCATGCTAAAAATATTTTTAACTGCCAGCGCAGAAGTGCGTACACAACGTCGATATAACCAGTTGAAAGAGAAAGGAATAAGTGCTAACATTGCAGATCTGTTGCATGACATCAAGAAACGGGATGAGCGTGACAGCAATCGTAGCATCGCTCCGCTACAGCAAAGCGCTGATGCACGATTATTAGATACTTCAGCGTTGACCATATCCCAGGCACAAGACGCCGTTCTCTCCTGGTATAATGAAATTGCGCAGAAAGCAAGCGTTTGAATATAGATAACTTCCTTCTTAACGTCCGCAAACGAAAAGAAGGAAGTTATCTATTATTTGAATATTTTATCAACTAACCCAGTCCACTGGCAACCAAGCCAGTTGGAATATCAATCAGGTATCTTTTATAATGACTACTGCTTCCACTGCAGCTTCTACTGCAACCCAACAATCCTCCGAAAGTTTTGCCGCACTCTTTGAAGAAAGCCTTTCACGACAAGAAATGCGTATTGGCGAAGTAATCACCGCCGAAGTCGTCCGTGTTGACTACAATATTGTAATTGTAAATGCCGGACTTAAATCTGAAAGCTTTATTCCTGTCGAAGAATTCAAAAATGATCGTGGTGAGATTGAGGTTAAACCCGGCGATTTTATCAGTGTTGCCATAGAATCTCTTGAAGATGGCTACGGCGAAACCCGCCTTTCCCGCGACAAAGCTAAGCGCTTAACCGCATGGCATGATCTGGAACAGGCGATGGAAAGCGGAAAGATTGTGACTGGCATGGTTAATGGCAAGGTGAAAGGCGGCCTGACAGCAATGATTAATGGCATACGGGCATTTCTACCCGGCTCTCTTGTAGATATCCGTCCTGTTAAAGACACCACGCCTTATGAAAATAAGGAAATGGAATTCAAAGTCATCAAACTGGACCGAAAACGCAACAATGTGGTTGTTTCACGCCGAGCTGTACTAGAGGCGTCACAAGGTGCAGATCGGGAATCCTTGCTAGCTAATTTGCAAGAAGGCGCGGTGGTTCAGGGTGTCGTAAAAAATATTACGGATTATGGCGCGTTTGTTGATCTGGGTGGCATTGACGGTCTACTACATATTACCGACTTGGCATGGCGTCGAGTTAAACATCCTTCTGAAGTCGTCAACATCGGCGATGAAGTTACCGCCAAAGTGCTCAAGTTCGATCAAGAAAAGAATCGTGTCTCACTAGGGATGAAGCAGCTGAGCGAAGATCCTTGGGTAGGCCTATCACGCCGTTATCCGGCACGCACGCGTTTGTTCGGCAAAGTGACCAACCTAACCGACTATGGTGCTTTTATTGAAATCGAACAAGGTATCGAAGGATTGGTGCACGTTTCAGAAATGGATTGGACCAACAAGAATGTTTATCCTTCGAAAATCGTGCAGCTTGGCGATGAAGTTGAAGTCATGATTCTCGAGATCGACGAAGAACGCCGCCGCATCTCATTAGGCATGAAGCAATGCCAAACCAATCCATGGGAAGAATTCGCCGCGACTCATGATAAAAACGCCAAGGTGCGTGGTCAAATCAAATCTATCACCGACTTTGGTGTATTTATTGGACTGCCTGGAAATATCGATGGTCTTGTTCATCTATCAGATTTATCTTGGAATCAGTCTGGCGAAGAAGCCGTTCTTAATTATAAAAAAGGTGATGAAGTCGAAGCTATGATTTTATCAATTGATGTCGAGCGCGAACGCATTTCATTAGGCATTAAACAAATGGAAGGCGATCCTTTCACCAGTTTCGTTGCCGAGAATGACAAGAACAGCATTGTTGCTGGCACGGTAAAATCGATTGACCCCAAAGGCGCTGTTATAGCACTCACTGATGAAATCGAAGGTTATTTGCGAGCTTCCGAAGTTTCGCGTGATCGCGTTGAAGATATTCGCACTTTCTTGAAGGAAGGCGATAAAGTTGAAACCATGATCATTAATGTTGATCGCAAAAACAGAACCATTAATCTATCGATTAAAGCGAAGGATAAATCAGATGAGTCAAGCGCCATGCAAAAAATTAAAGCTCCAGCTAATGCTGGCACAACCAGCTTAGGTGCTTTACTGAAAGCGAAAATGGATAGTAAAAATACTGAGCAATAAGGACATTTCATGACGAAATCTGAATTAATTACTCGACTCGCAGCACGATTCCCTCAACTGGTGGCAAAAGATGCAGAACTATCAGTTAAAACGATTATTGATGCAATGGCTAAAAGCTTGGCTGGTGGTCAGCGTATAGAAATACGGGGCTTTGGCAGTTTCGATTTGAATTATCGACCGCCGCGTATCGGGCGCAATCCAAAGTCGGGTGAAAAGGTCAAAGTACCAGAAAAATATGTACCGCATTTCAAAGCCGGAAAAGAAATGCGCGAACGCGTTGATTATACGGACAAGAAGTAACTTTCACCAATTGCAGAACACTTGTATTTGTGCAGCGCACTTCAGCCAATGAAGGTGCTGCACAGATGGGTTAAGTACTCACTTCTGCAACATTGGATCAATCTCTTGTTTGAGTGAAGAAATATTAAGAACTTGGTTTATTTCGAGCTTATAATTTAACTACATCCCTAATAACCTGTACGGACTATACTTATTATGATGAATCTAGTTGCTTGGCTTTTTCGTATTGTAGTCTTTGTAATTTTCGTAGTATTTGCATCCCAAAACTCACAACCTATTATGCTGCAATACACTATTGATCAATCTATCGAACTACCTCTCAGTGTTGTGCTTTTGATATTCTTCACACTGGGCGCTCTTATTTCTATGATTTTTATTCGATGCCAATGTAGTTCGAGCGATTAAACACCACTTCGCTTCATGCATGAACCTCGCATCATCGTGGCACTGGATTTCTCAAGTGCCGAAAGTGCCTTACGGTTAGCAGACCAACTTGACCCTCGTTTATGCCGTCTTAAGGTCGGCAAAGAGCTTTTCACTGCCACTGGACCACAGCTGGTTGAGAAGCTTATGGTGAAGGGATTCGATATATTTCTTGATCTTAAATTTCACGATATTCCGAACACAGTTGCCAAAGCTTGCCAGGCTGCCGCAAGTTTAGGTATATGGATGGTGAACGTACATGCTTTGGGAGGACGGAAAATGCTCAATGCTGCACGTGAAGCAATTGATCCTGGATCAACCAAACTTATCGCGGTAACTTTACTCACCAGCATGAATCATGAAGATATCTCCGATATTGGCTTACTGGGTGAGTCTGAGCAAATTGTAGCACGTCTAGCGCAGTTAACTTACGACTGCAATTTGGATGGCGTTGTTTGCTCTGCACTTGAAACCGCGCTGCTTCGTCAACAATTTGGTAATGAATTTTGTTTAGTAACTCCAGGTATTCGTCTGCACCATGATAGTATGGATGACCAAAAAAGAGTAACGACACCGACGAAAGCAATTAGTGATGGCGCCAATTTTTTAGTTATTGGAAGACCGATATCACAAGCAATCAACCCGCTTGAAAAGTGTATGGAAATATATAATGAAATGGGTATTTTTTTGTAGAATCAAAAAACTCTATTAAGAATAGACGGTCAAGAGAGTGCTTAATCCGTCAATCGCTTTTCACTTTGATCACCCCAATAGATTGAAATCTTAGTCTAATCAGAGGTTCCACTCAACCAGCCATAAACTTTACTTTCCATCTAGGAATGCTCACTCGACCTTTTGCAAAAACCTCAGAATACGAGTCAGCTGAAATTTTCCTCTCCTATTTGTTGCCTCAATTCACAGGCGTCTACACAATCTGTGTAAATAAAAAACCCTCACATATTACTTGTGAGGGTTTTTTATTGTGAGAGCCTTCAGTGTCTATGTCATGCAAGTCACTGAAAAAACTATTTCAGACTTCCCGCTATTAAGCGATGGTCAGATCCGTCGTTGCAATTGTGCTGTCTGACAGGCCAACTACACCGGTCAACTTGATCAGCATATCGCCTGCACCTACACCATCGGTTCCTTCTGATACGAATACATAGCTGTCAGCACCCAATTCAAATATTGCAAATTGCCCTGCGGCAGCCGCACCTGTTTGAATTGCAGCCTCAACAGCAGTGATTCTTTCAGCAAGCGTATCGTCAGCTGCGTTGAATGCGGTCACAACACCTTCAGCACCGATTGATGCTACACCCGCATTGCCTGAGCCTCCAGCAACGATCGACCAGTTAGCACCGCCAGTGAGCGCAAGGATATCAGAGCCGACAGCAAAATCAGTGATGCTATCAGCATTATTCCCCAACGCATTCGCAGTTGCTGCGGTGAAGTCTGCAGTTTCGTCAAAATTGAAAGTGTCTGCACCATCACCACCCGTTAGAGCATCTGCACCTGTTCCGCCAGTAATACTGTCGTCACCTGCACCTGCACTGATGATATCACCAAAGATAGTACCGGTTAGCGTATCAGTACCGCTATTAGTGGTAATAGTCACGCCTTGTGTACCCGCGAAGGCAGCTGCATTTACGATGACGTTACCAGTTGTTGTCGATGCATCGACTTCTGATAGCGCGGTGGTAGCTGCGTTAACTGTGTAAGAAACTTGCTGCTCGCCACTGATATTGACGGTTGAAATATTAGCACTATGACCCGCAGTACCACCTGCCAAATTAATCACATACCCTTCATTGCCATCTGCATCTGTGTCAGGATCTGTGTCGGTGTTGCTATCGCTTGCCACAACATTAACAATATTGATACCTTCCAAGTCTAACTGCACGGTATAGGAAGTATCGTTAGCCGTCAGATCCGCGTTCAGCATTACATTCAGCGTATCGTCGTTGGTACCCGCTCCCGTTGCTCCGGTCATGCCAATGATGTAATCGTTACCGGTATTTGATGCGCTCTGGAATTCCAGCGTTGCATCACTGCTGAAACCAGTGATGGTGCGATCAGCGCCGATTGCATTCACTGCAAATTGAATGTAGTTATACCCTAGGTTGTCGATCTCCAGGTTGGCACCGAGCGCATCGGTAATACGCAGCTGTTCAAAACCGGTGATTTTAGCCAGCACAGCGGTATCAGGTGCATCGCCATCGTCCAGAAGCGCAGCTTCTGCACTAGCAATTCCCAATGTATCAGTACCCTCGCCACCTGTCAGCGTATCTGCAGTCGTTGTTTCACCAGCAGCGTTCGCTGTGATCAGGGTATCGTCACCTGCACCGAGGTCTATGGTGTAATTAACAGCAGCGACAGCGGTAATGGTGTCATCTCCGCTTCCCGTGGTAACGGTTGTATTACCTGCACTTGCTCCAAGATCTGCGGTCAGATTACCCGTCAATGCTGATGCAGCTAAAGTAGTTACTGTGGTTTCGCCCGTTAATGACAATTGCAGATCTTGATTACCTGTCACGTTAACTGTAGCAACACTGCCACTAGATGACAGTGCAGCAAAGCTTGCACTGCCGATAGCAGCCAGATTAACTGTAGTCAGTGCGGCGCCGTTATAGTTGACAGAAACATTTGCTGTGGTACCTAATCCACTTACACTCAGATTACCGCTGGTTGCCGCAGCATCATTCGTAATCGTGATGGCTTCACCATCCGCCATGTTTTTGATTGCGGTGGAGACACCCGCACCCACAACGTAGGTCTGAGCGGTAGAAGCGTTATCCAAGGTCACTTTAGTTGCACTGGAACTCGAGGTATCAAAACCAGTTGGAGAATTGACCAATGTAAGATTTTCAACAGAAGTTGTTGCACCAATATCATCTAAAGCAGCGGCAGCAAATACTGTCAACGTATCCGTACCGGCACCACCATTGATCTGATCAGCAGCCGAAACAGTATCTGCATCACCGATAAAACCATCGTCACCAGTGGTTCCGTTAAGAATATCAATACCCGTAGTGAACGCAAACACTTGTCCATTTGAGCCTGATTCTGCCAGCACTTGATCAACATCGGCTTGTGTATAGGGTGCTGTTCCTTCAACATTGCGTAAAACATTTTGCAAGGAAGTCAGATCGGTGGAAGGTGTTGTGCTAGAGAAAGTTTCAGCAACCAATGCCTTATTTGCCAGTAATGTGGCCGCCTCTGTAAATTCCTCTGGTGGATCATTTGACAAGAAAGTGACCGCATCAAAAACAATTCTTCCAAATCCAACACCAGCATCAATCTGCGTGGTGAAGTAGTCCTCAGCTTGTGAAGCTGCACTGCCTTCAACGCCATCAGCCGTCAAACCAAAGTTATCCATCAATACCGCAACTTGTGAAGCAGTTGTTACTTTACCGCCCATAATATCGTTGGTAAAAAGTGGCAGGACAGCTAATTCATCAGCTAATTGACTTCCACTCCCTCCATTCTCTACGTAATTTGCCAGAATTGTTAAATAAGTACTGCCTGGTGCCGCATTGAACAAACCTGCAACAATCTTCAGAATTTCAGTTTGTTGTGTACTCGTTATAGCCATGGGAGCTCCCTTGTTTTAAAAATTAAAAATAAATACTAAAGTAAATTACTTGCAAGTTTTTCACTTTCACTTTGTCTCTCTGTAACTTCTGCGCAACTTTCCTAGCAGAAAATACCACAAAAGCCAAGTTAAAGTCCATTCTGCCCAAAACAAAACCGCTTTGCAAGTTTGTAACCGAAGTTTTCATGGGGTGTGTTGCTTAATTGCAACATTATAACGCCATTGATTTGCACTATTATTCTGATAAGCAGGACAAGAGTACGTTTATTCCCACTATTCATCTGTGCAAGAGTGTGCTTATTGCAACGATACCAGATTTGAAACAGATAGCCGTTGCCCAAACAATGAAAGGACTGCCAGACACAATCAACAGTTTAAGCAATCGGATGAGATAACAAGAACGCTGTATCTATATAGATGAAAAGTGAACCAATCTTTTCCTACTCATTAATTTTCACTTATTTATCTGCGATAATACACTATTCAATATTCCAAGTTCGGCTTCTTGCCCCTGTTTAATATCATCTTCCTAAATAACTTCCGCAGCTTATGGCCGCACGCTCCGCTCATCCTGCAAATGATTAGACGCAAAGTGACTCGTCGATATCAGGACTCATTCCCGGAATTATTATGGACCTTTATCAATCCTATCCTGATGTTGTCGATATACACATTTGTTCTCAGCGTTGTATTTACATTACGACTGAACCCCCAACACCATGATAAATTTGCTTTTGCCTTACTAATATTTATTGGATTAATTCTGTTTAATTTATTCTCTGAATTTCTTTCCCTTGCATCCGGATTGATACTTTCAAGCGTGAACCATGCCAAGAAAGCTATTTTTCCCCTAGCAATCCTGGTCGCTTGGGCCGACCTGAGTTGGTTTAATAAAATACGTAAAGGATTTGCAGATGTCCTTTAATGTTTCGGGCTATGAACCAGCCATTAGTACGGTGAAGCTGTCTAAATGCTATCAGTTGTATCAACATCCCAAAGATCGTTTAAAGCAATTTTTATGGCCACACAGATGGTGGGGTTCACGTCAATATTATCGCGAACTGTGGGCATTAAATGACATCGATTTAACGATAATACCTGGAGAAGTCGTGGGTATCGTAGGTCAAAACGGTTCGGGAAAATCGACACTGCTGCAATTGGTTTGTGGCACCTCAACACCTACATGCGGTGAAGTGCAAGTGAATGGCCGTATCGCTGCTTTATTAGAACTCGGCGCTGGATTCAACCCAGAGTTTACCGGACGCGAGAATGTCTTAATGAGCGCAGCAATCATGGGGTTAAGTCAAGCAGAAATTACTGAACGCATTGAACAAATCATCGATTTCTCAGGTGTTCGTGATTTTATTGATCAGCCAGTAAAAACATATTCCAGCGGTATGTATGTACGTCTGGCGTTCTCTGTTGCCATTAATGTCGACCCGGATATCCTTATCATTGATGAAGCTTTATCGGTAGGGGATGGCGCATTTGCCCGCAAATCATTCACCCGCATCATGCAAATGCGTGATGCGGGAAAAACAATCTTGTTTTGCTCACACTCGCTGTTTCAGGTTGAATCTTTATGCAATCGTGCAATCTGGCTCAATAAGGGCAAAATGGTCTTAGACGGAGAGTC
The DNA here is from genome assembly GCF_022842015.1 of Nitrosomonas sp. Classification (GTDB taxonomy): domain Bacteria; phylum Pseudomonadota; class Gammaproteobacteria; order Burkholderiales; family Nitrosomonadaceae; genus Nitrosomonas. Next base: position 23,986 of record NZ_JALHQJ010000020.1, read on the forward strand.
TGCCCAAGTCGTGTCCGCCTATCAGTCATTTCTGGATCAAAGCACAACTGACTCAACAGTAGAAACACATTTTACAAGCAAGAATGCCCCGGCACAGGACAAGAAACATCCATCCGGCAGTGCGCATCTGGAAAAAGTACAATTAATAGCGGATGGCGCCTGCACGCCGCATACTGATATCACCAGCGGCCAATCCAATGTCCTGATAAACATAAGCTTTATTTCTGACCCCTCACTCCCGTGCCCGAATATCGCGATGACCCTGAATACCAGAGATGGCCGAATCATCACCAGTACAGCCACATGGGAAGATCAATTCGTGATTCAACGATCACCCGGTGGATCAGGGCAAATTTGTCTCAGATTGAAACGATTGCCACTCCTCAAAGGAGAATATCTGGTAAATATCTATTTATTGTGTGAACGTGGCTTACATCTGTATGATTCAGCAGAAGCTATTGCAACCATACAAGTAAAACAGGTAGGACGCTTACAAGGATATTTTTCAATTCCTCATCAATGGGAAAATACTACTATCATTCAGAATGACTAAATCTATCAATCACAGCTCAATACAAAGCACTCAACATTATCGTCAAGCTACTCATGTTGCCGCTTCAATGACAACCATTTCGACCTCTCCTTTTGAGTCTCTGGCGTTTCCATTCAATATATACGCTCATGCGTTACACCTACATGAGGGTATGGCTTCTGATTTGCATTTCGGCTTGTTTCAAAATGACAAAACTAGTATGCGAACAGCGCAGCAATCAACCCATGAGCTGCTTCTATCAAAGTTGCCGCCACCTCCTTGCCGTATTCTGGAAGTAGGGTCTGGTTCAGGAACTACCCTATCTATGCTCAGCCAGCGCGGTTACGACATCTGTGGCATCGCACTCGATACGCAACCAATCACGCACATTAACAGGACCCTGGAGCCAAAAGTTTCTGCCAGTTATCCATCACTGGAAGCTTTTAATGCCAAATCAGATAGCTTTGATATTGTTTTATTTAAGGAATCCGCGCAATACATTGATCAGCTTGTAATTTTTAATAAAGCGTTGGATCTGTTATCGCCATCAGGGCAGTTGATCATCATGGGCGAATTCGCACTGAAGCGCGATGCAACAAATTCGGAAAACCTCCATTCACTCGCAAACATGATCACGCTGACTGAGCGATCTGGGTTTGAGTTAATTGAAAATTTAGATTTATCCGTCTTAGCAGCACCAACACTTGATTATCTGTTACAAGCCATCTCAACATATCGGCAAAGGCTGATCAAGGATCTTTTTCTTAACCCTGAACAACTGACACAACTTGAGCAATCTAACCGAATCAATCGGGAAAAATATACCAATGGACAAAATGGATATGCTTTGCTACGTTTCAGGAAAAAAACAACACCTCAATGGCGGCTGCAACTACTAAAAGAAAATCAGCAACATGAGATGTTTGACTTGTTTAAAAAAACATTTCATCACACCATGACATCCGCTGTCTGGCAATGGAAGTATGGTTCAAATTCAAATCATAAGCTGGGTGTATGGCGAAAAGACAAACTGATTGCCCACTATGGCGGTATTGCCCGGCAGATTCTATTCTTTGGACAACCACAAACAGCGGTACAAATCGCGGATGTCATGGTTGATACCAATGAACGGGGAATACTCACCAGAAAAGGACCTTTTTTCCTGATGACAGCAACCTTTCTGGAACATTACATTGGATATGGCAAACCTTATCTAATCGGGTTTGGATTCCCGAACGAGCGACACATGAAGATTGCGGAGCGGCACGGATTATACGGCGAAGTTGGAAAAATGGTCGAAATTTCCTGGTCTCCGTTATCAAAATTCCCTCACTGGCGCACTCGATTATTTCCTATCACCTCATCAGATAATGACGCGCAAATCAGGCTAATCGTTAATAATTGCTGGCACCAAATGGCCAAGGATTTGCAAACTGCATTAGTGGGTGTTCGCGACTGGTCTTATGTACAACATCGCTATATTAATCATCCTAGCCAGCACTACCAGGTCGTGTTGATAAAAAACCGCGGCGGCGACCAAACGCGAGGTGTGCTGATACTGCGCTATGATGATCATGGTTGCGAAATCGTCGACATCATAGCACCATTAGTCGAGATTCCTCTTCTCGTTCTGCATGCTCGCCGATTGGCAGGGATCAATGGCCATCAGCGATTGTTTTGCCGCATTACAGAAAACTTTGCGGCCTATTTCACGATCACCGGCGGCGCCCAAAAAATGCTGGATATTCGCATTCCCGCCAGCACTTGGGATACTGCCCCGCCGATTGAATCTTTACGTAACCATTGGTGGTTGATGTCCGGTGATACGGATTTCCGCTAAATGAACCTGCATTTGGTTAAATCCGGCAGTTAATTATGCTGCGTAATTATAGATTTCGATAAATGGACTCTCGACAATGGGTGCAATCTCCACGCAGGTGAAGGATTGACTGCCATGAAGATTCTCATGGTTACACGCGAAACCCGATCAGATCAGCGTTATGGCCTCGGACGCAGTTTAGCACCGATTGTTAAAGAATTTCAGCGCCGTGGAGTCGATGTGGACTATCTTTGCCAAGCCGATTTAGGACAACGCGCCATACTCTGGCAACATCGCTTCCAACGCTTCTTTAGCTCATTACCAGGAACTAAAAACACCCACACTCATTTCCCTACACTGTTTCAGGTTCTGCTGGAACGTATTAATATGGGGCGTCTTGCCGCAAAACTAGCAGCTACGCAGAGATATACCCACATACACTGCCACGACCCCTATATTGCTATGGGTTTACGTTTTTTCTTGCGATTCTATTCGGATTGTATGCCAGTCTGGGGAGTCACTGAACATGGCTTCGGTTGTTATACCCAAGCCATTCACGAAGATGGCGTGCATCTTGGTCACCACGTGATGCGCATCATGCGTCGCTGGGAAGCCGATACACTGCGTGCAGCTTCTTGGGTAATCGCTCCCACTCGACGCGGCATCCTCCAGATCGCACAGGATTTAGCGATTCATCCGTTACCTGCTAACTGGCACCACCTAGTTCACGCACGTCCAGTAGTTAACTACTACAGCCGTAAGGACGCAAGGAATCGCCTTGACTGGAACGAATCAACAATTTATATATTAAGTATTGGCCGCATCGCCCCAGTCAAGCAATATCCATTGTTGATCGAAGCGTGTGCCAAACTTGAACTAGAGAAAGAACTCCAACTAGTCATCCTAGGTGAAGGAAACCACGATACTCTGCAAAAACTGGCACAGCAACACAAGCTTCCACGTAAAATTCTTTTCACCGTTACAGAAGATGTCAGCTTATACCTGTGTGCCGCTGACTTGTATGTCAGCGCCTCAGCTTCTGAATCCTTCGGATTGGCAAATCTTGAATCACTCACATCAGGTACAGCGACAGTGTGTACCGCTGTAGGCGGCGTACCTGAAGTCGTAAAAGACGGCGCACTATTGTCAGAACCGAACACTAATGCCTTAGCGGAAGCTATGCAACGCATGTTGAATAACCGAACACTGCGCGAAACAATCGCACAGCGAGGACTGGCACACGCTAACTCATGGCCGGATGTTATTGAAATTACGGATAGGTATGAAGCAATTTATCGCCAAGCTACAACAAGCTAAAATAGCGCAGTTGGCACTCTGTCCACTGCCGACATCGCTCGTTCCGATCCACGGCGGAAAAGTACTCGTTTTCGCTCCTCATCCAGATGACGAAGTACTGGGTTGTGGTGGAACGTTGGCTCTACTGAAACAAAAAGAATGCGCTATCAAAGTTATTTTTGTCACCGATGGTGCCGGCGCCGGTAGCCTCAATGCCGACGCACCTATGATTCGACGCAAGGAAGCAGCGGAATCTTTGGCGATATTAGGCATCAATGACATGGAATTCCTCGACGAACCCGACGGTAGTTTCCGCAATTCTTCTAACTTCGAAACCAAAGTTGATTCATTACTAAATAAATTTAACCCGGATTGGCTGTTCCTACCTTCGGTGCTTGACTATCATCGCGACCATGTCGCCATAGGCCACGCTGTTTTGAACTGCTGGCAGCGCTGGAAAACACCGTCGCGCGCGTTCATTTACGAAATTTGGACTCCGCTTCCCGCCACGCGGGTAGTAGACATCACCAGTGTAATCAATCTCAAAAAACATGCCATATCCTGCTATGCGCTACCACTTTCTCATTGTAATTATCTTTCTGCCATCATCGGTCTTGCCAGTTATCGAGGACTATTCCTTCCTAAACAAGTAGGCGAAAATTACGCAGAAGCTTTTGTAGAAGCCGAAAAGAACGGTTATTTTGGAAGCTTGCAGTATAGAATGTTAAAATTAAGAATCTATCTCGAAGGTCTTTTAAGAAACTAATTTTTAGAGCTCTCTTTGTAAAGAAATAATTTTGGTGACTTAATGCGGTAACAAAAATTGCCCAAACTGTCATTTATTTTGTTACTAGGGTTCAAAACATTTCAATAAAGCTGTGTAATATCATGCTACGTTGAAAATAATTCTTAATTCATCACTCATACATGACCAATCACCAATTTCTCCGCAAGGTATTGAGATACCAGAAAACCTACGGGGCAAAAGCGACAGTAAAACGCTCTATCAATGAGATTCTTAATCGAATGCGTCGCTCGATTGGTCACTCGCACCCTCATCACGTACTCTTCGACCGTCATGCACTATTGACCAAGATTGAGCATCCGAGCATCAAATTGGTAATTTTCGACATCTTTGACACGCTCATTACACGCCCGCTTCTTGATCCGGAAAACACCAAACATTGGATTGCAAAGCGCCTCGATTGCAGGCATTACCCGGAACGACGACGAGTAGCGGAAATGTCACTTCGTGAAGCGAGAAATACCGACGTCAGTTTAGCCAATATATGCATTGAATATGTTCGTCTTTTTGGCACCACCGAAGGCGACGCACAGCAACTGCAATCAATTGAAGAATCGGTAGAATTGGTCCTAGCGCAACCATTGCTGGGCATGATTGAAGTGCTGAAAATGGCAAAACAAGCTGGCAAAAAAGTGGCGTTGGCCAGTGATATGTTTCTACCCTCAAGTGTCATCAGAAAAATTCTAAAAAAGTGCAATATCTTTGAATACGATGCTCTATACATTTCGTCCGAAGTGGGCGTGCGTAAATCCACTGGAGAGCTCTTCCACCACATTATTGAAGAAGAACAAATACTGCCAGAACAAGCCATTATGATCGGGGATCACCCCATTTCGGATCAACTGATTCCGGAACAACTGGGCTTTCATGTCACCGCTCTGGAAAGTCCATTGACACTAGCAGAAAATTTCCCGCGCCTCAACGCCTGGATAGAAAAAGTAAAATTATCCGGGTCGTCTGCTGATGAATTGGTGTTGGGTAATATTGTGCGTACTTTCTTTCAAGTTCAGCCCAGGCAACTCTTACTGGATCGCGCATCACTGACCCAATGCGGGCGATACGGCATAGGCTATGCCATTGTAGGCCCATTGCTAGCTACTTTTAGCGAATGGCTAATTGAGCAGGCTAATGCCGACAACATCAAGCGCTTATATTTTCTTGCCCGCGAAGGGCAGTTAATGAAGGATATCCATGAAATATTAACTGCAGGATATGACACGCCACAGTCTAATTATCTCGTACTATCACGCCGCGCTATTTCAGTCGCAATGATTCGATCACACGATGATATTCTAGCAATTGCCCGCACGGATTATCAGGCTAATTCACTGGCCGAATTCCTGCTACGCCGTTTTGGCCTGACCTTAGATAATACAATACTAACAACTCTGGAGCGGCGCGGCATTTGGTCACGCAAACGTCAGGTAGAGATTCATGCGGGGCAGATTGATAGCGCTCTACTCGCGGTGCTAGATACTTTGTCAGTCGAAATCCATCGTCGTGCAGCTAGGGAGCGCGAACCCATGCTATCCTACTTACAACAAATCAAGCTAATGGAAGGGTCAGCAGCATTGGTCGATGTTGGCTATGCAGGAACTATTCAGGGCCGATTATGCGACCTTTTAGAACGGAAAATTCAAGGATACTACATGGTGACCCGGGAAGCTGCAGCAGAAGTTCGCGCGCGCTATGGCGTGCGCATCTCAGGCTGTTTTGGTGAAGATTTGGCAACACCCGACCAGTCACCTTTATTGCGTTATAACGTACCTTTGGAAATGTTCATGGGCTCAGATGATCCACAAATCAGTCACTATCGCTATCAAAACGACCGAACTGTTGTTGGCGTATACAATCCATTGAGCGAAGCTGAAAAAGCTTCAATACCATTGCGTTCTGAACTGCGCGCAGGCGCATTGGCGTTTGCCCGTGACTATAGGTCAATGAAAGATTCTGGTCTCGGTAAATTACGCATCGATCCGTCTTTGGTTGTCGATATTTTCCGCGATTTTTGGGAAGGCACCTCGGAGTTTGAACGCGCTCAAATCATGAGTATTGCAACCGACGATCATTATTGCGGTATGGGAATCGTTCATTTCGCAACATTCTTGTCACATTAATCCACTCAAGTTAGCACGCGCGTCCCTTTTTTATCCCATCCGATCGAAGATTTTGGTTTTGAGTCGTAATAACACGTTACGAATTGAATTCAAAAAGACATTTTTACTGAATTTGAAATCAGAAGACACCATTAACTTACAAGGCCACGCCCACAATAATGATCGTCCAGCGTCAGTCTGCCAAGAATATCTTTTTCAGATTGGGAGGGGCGCTTGATAAATTCGTCAAACAATTCGATCACGACATCCGAAGGAACCTCGAAATCACTGACTAACTTATCCCGTATTGCGATCGATTGAGTAATAAAATCCATTGTTCCCCGCCTGATTTCCGCACGTATCAACATGGATTGACGCTCTTCGTCAGCAAGCTGGCGGAACTCAGGAACAATATCACCTGAATCTGTCCGCCGGTAGCAAACAATTTGTGCGTCATCAGAACTTAAGAATTTCTCGAGCGAAAAGCTATTGCTGAATATCGGCGGTAGATAAATTTCTGGATCAATGTAATGAGCAAAACATCCTTGCGTGATCGCTCCATACTGTGAGGACACCTTCTGCGCACGCTCTACTGTCATTAAATAATACCCGTGGATTGTCGGATCCACTAATCGATTCAAGTAGCCTTGTATGGTTGCTGCATAACCAATGTCTACAACAGCGGATTTCTGGTTCATATTTAAGCCTAGATTATTCAGGTAAGCCAATAATCCAGGGCGCTCACCCTGCGCATTGTTTAGAATACGTTGTTCCAGAGCTTGCAATACAGGCACCAAGTGATCAATGTTTTCATTTTCAACCGAAACCAGCTTATTCCTTGACCAGAGTCCAAGTCGGGCAAAATTATCAAGTTCTTCGTGGGATAACGCCAATCCATACCGTACCTGTATAAATTCAGACAGATGATTCGGATAGTACTGCGTCCTCGCTATTTGAAGAATATCATCAAAGCTTGAAATCATCGGCACAGTGACAGCGCGGCGAGAAAGCACAAGGTAATCGGAAACGATTGCATGGGCATCATTGGATACCCACCGATCATAAACTGTTTTTAGTATTTGGCCTTCGCGAGCAAGAAAATACAAATGCTGAATTCCATCCGCCACAGCTTTTGCCGCTAACCACTGTACAAAAGACAGAATCAAAGGTCCGATAACAGTATACCCAATGGCCCAAGGCGTCGAAGGAACGAGATCAGCAGGATTAAAGTGCGGGAAAAACAGAGAATTAAAATTTCCTTGCGCAATGGTTCCAAGCGTAAGCTGCTTGTTGAGGTCATCGCAATATAATGCGCGTTCCATGATAGATTCTAATCGCGGCATTGCTCGAGCTAATTCTGTAGGCCGCATCACATGCAATGCTTTCATTTCCATATCACCAGGTATTTGAACATCAGAGTGCTCATTGTCGCCGATAACTATAACCTCGCTTGTAGAGACATTCTCCTGTATCAAGAGTTGACGATAAAACTCACCACTGTCTTTTCTCAGCCCATTATCGGAAGATAAATAAAACGCATGCCAACCATTAATATTATGACGCTGCAACATCCCTTCAACAAGTGATTTGGGAAGGCAAGTACCGTCGGCCAGAATAACTCGCTTACCCAAGGCAATAGCAAATTGCAGCAAATCAATGACTTCTGGTCGTGGGGTTACAATCTCCATTTCAATGGTTTCTTCAAGGTTGCGTAATCGTTTCACAGCATCGAATGAGAGTCCCGATAGAATTGAAAACTTGTCGAAAATAACATCCAATCCAATATCACGATCCGCTTTTTGACGCGCTTCAGTTTCTGCTATGGCACGTAATGCAAGATAAAGCTTGCCCTCATTACCTCCAGCACGATGAGCAACAATATTTTTAATGATTTCAGGATTTAGTAGCGGCCGACTCAATAATGTATCAAAGATATCAACAATAACTACGCGTATTGTCGCATCAGCCAACATTGCATGTACATTTTCCTGTTTGCGTAGCAGATACTGCTCAAAACCCCAACGCGACCAACTGTTGGAGCTATCGTCCCGAAGGATGGCCGTCTTAAATCCGGATTGCCCAGTTACCAAAACCAATAAACGTTCTATACAATGCGCAAGCGTTGCATCTTTTTGCCCGGCTTCTTCAGGAAAATCCTCAATGTTGATTTGTGCATCAAACAGGGGTTGCAGTGCTTTTGTACGGGCCCAGAACATTGATCCAGCCGGAAAATCAAAATAACCCTGCGGTATCTCTGTGATACCCAATTTATGGCACCAGAAGCGCCCATTGTCCCGATTGGAAAGCCATGTATATGCCATGTAAGGTAGCTTTGAGAAGTTCTGGGGATAAACAAAACCGATCGATTCCTCTCCAGTCAATAGCGTAAAAATTCTCTGTATTTGTGATTTGCTACCCAACAGGTTTGTTAGCAAATATTCTCGCCATCCATCGGTAGCCCCATTGTTGTACAGCGATTTTTTGCTATGAATATGAGCAATATAATCATAATGCTGCAATACTTCGCCAAAAGTACAGAACATGGGCGCAATGTCGCGCCCACGATTGGGTACAACAGTGATAGTCAGTTGCTCCAATTGAGGCAGATGGGAGAAAGCCCGCTCACATATTTGAATTGCCCCCTCATCGGTTGTTGAAACAAACAAATCATAGGAAAACGGCACCTGACTCAGATATTTTGCAAACTCTGCTGCCAGATCTGCATAGAAAATATGCGCATGGATTGCAATGCGCCCTGATGGCGGCGTGGTCAAAGGAGCAATAGCGGAAAGATCCATCATTCCTGTTAAAGAATCATCGAGATTCCTGGATAATAGACTGGCACGACCATCTTTACTTATCTGCCATACCTCATAATGCCTCATTCCAGTAAAGAGAGGACCTGCAAGCTGGTAGGCTGCATTTAATGCTGTGCTGCGCCAGCGAACAGGCAACCACGAATAAATGACTTTTAACAGCAGTAGCATTCGACGACGCAAACCATCCCATGCTTCGCGGTACTGTCCACGAAGAATCCGCACTATAAATCGCAAGGGAGCTGTGATTTTCCATGACGTTGAACGAAACAGATCATTGATGGCTTTATGCTGATCATTGATGGCTTTATGCTGATCGCTGATGGCTTTATGTAGTAATTGCTCACGTTGATTGCTTGCAAGCATATCCTGCTGTAGACGATGCTGCAGAGAGGCAACCAAATGTTCACTATCAGCTAAACGAGCGTGGAGACTGGATATCAAATCTTCTCTGTATTGAATCAAGCCTTCCAGTTGCTCGCCCGTTAAAAGCATTTTCCATTTATCGTAAACTTTACTTCTCGATGCTTTCACAAATTCTTCACTATGCTTAAATCCCATTCCGGAATGACCATGATTCCGATAAGTGGCCGTAATTTTATCGACATGCAATATTTCACTGTGTTGTGTAAGTTGAATCCAGAAATCCCAATCTTCAAAAACTTCCAGGTTTTCATCAAAGCTACAATGATCTTTCGTTATCAAAGATTGCTCAAACAACACCGCGTGAATCGGTATAAAATTCCTCCCCCAAAGCCGACGCTGATCGAACGGTTCATTAAATTCAGCGGTGGTTTCAAGCTGCCCATTCACATAGTATTCGACATATACACCGGTATAAGCACATCGGGCATCCGGATGGTTTTGTAAAACAGCGAACAAACTGGAAATATGTTCCGGATAAAATAAGTCATCATCATCAAGAAATATTAAGTAGCTACCTTGGGCTGCATTCAAACCGGCATTCGCCGCGCGGCTTCGGTTGAGCGGCTCATCTTCACCAACGACACGGACCGGGAAACGCCCGCACCATTCGCTAATTACTTGATGGCCTGCACCTTTGGCATTGACGATAATGACTTCAATATTTGAGTAAGTCTGCAAAGCGACAGAATCCAGTGCGTCCGACAATGTCGCACGACCCACACTGCGAATGATGACACTGACCAATGGAACGTCACTACTATCCAGAACCAATCCCAAAGTTCTTTGGCGAACATGCTCAGATTGATACAATTTAAGCGGGTCATTGGACAGTTCTTCAGCCGAGATCAGAATGAAAGCTTCCGCTGCAGTTACGCTGACAGGCAAAGTATAGGTACGATATCGATTGAGCGCAGCAATATGCAGATCGTAACGTTGGATTGCATTTTGCGAAGCGAAGCATTCCATTGCCATTGTTTTGCGTGCAGCCCAATCGCTGATATTAAGTAATTGATTTGGATGCAGCGGAATGCTCACTTCATATAGTGCGACGTACACCGCTTTGCCGATTCGCCTGATCGCCTCTACGACAGCCATACCCAGCACGCGATGATCCGGGTGCATCTCGAAAATTGATGGCGCATAAACCAAGTCAGCGCCAATTTCTTGAATCGTTGTTTGAATTTCTCGTATTAGCCTCTCGCCATAACAGACTTGTCGATCCTGGTATTGCCAGAAAATAGGCGTGCCATATCCTAGGATATGAGCAGCAGCGATGCTTTCATTCTGACGTTGCAGGATGTATTCAGCTGCTTTCTTCTCGCTTACACCATGCGCACCGTCAGATACCACGATGACGTGAACAGGGATGCCTTGCTCAACGTGACGCATAATGGCTCCGCCACAACCGAATATCTCATCATCGGGTTGAGGCGCAAATACCAATATACAATTACCAGGAATTTGTGTAACAGCCTGATGGGGGATAAGTGAATTTTCCAATATTTTTTCCGCTCAGTTAAGATAATTTTACTAATAGACTCCAATGCTGTCCCTTAACAAGAAAGCATTTTAGTTGTTTATTCGGATAACGTGGAGAAGGTTGTGCATGAAACTTTCAATTATTTAGTCCTGAAGAATATTCCTACAGAATTCTAAAGAATGTGATACTTTATCATCGCAAAATTAATTAGTACGACTCGATAATTTTAACCAGGAGAATTGATATGTTTCAACGATCTACGATAGCGAGAACAGATGGGGTGCTGCTGCGGCTTGCTACCGCAATTGTGGTAGTATTTTCATTGATTGCCTGTGCATCACCTCCCGCACCTCCAGCTCAAGAGCTGGCGGCCGCAGAAATGGCAATCACCAATGCCGATCGAGCACGTATTGCGGATCACGCATCGGCTGAGCTACGCGAGGCGCGGACAAAACTCACCGCAGCCCGGGATGCGGTTCGGCAAGAAAAAATGATCTTGGCCCAACAACTCGCTGAGCAATCACGGGCCAATGCCGAGTTAGCTTCAGCCAAAGCTGAAGCCGCCAAAGCTAAGGCAATCAACGATGAAATGCAAAAAAATATCGACATCATGAAGCAAGAAATGCAACGCAACAGAGGAGTTCGGCAATGAATACTTCAATCCATAAATTAACAAAGCTGATTGCTCTCACTCTAACCCCTATTATTTTTGTAGCTTGTTCGGCGGTTCCGGAAAAACCGGTAGGTGCGGATGCGGTTAGAGACAAATTAATACAACTGCAATCTGATTCGGAACTGTCCAGCCGTGCACAGCTTGCGATTCAGGAAGCCGAACTTGCTGTGCGCGCTGCCGAAAAACCACAGCTGCCCGAAGATATGGAACTTGGGAGACATCTGGTCTATATGGCTGACCGCAAGGTCGATACCGCCATGTACCGGGCACAAGCGCGCCTATCAGAAGATCAGCGCAAAATGTTGACTGAGCAGCGTGCCAGCGCGCGTCTAGACTCACGCACACGCGAGGTTGATGATCTGCAACGGCAGCTTGATGAACTGAATGCCAAGAAAACAGACCGCGGCCTGGTTATAACACTGGGCGATATACTGTTTGATACAGGGAAGGATACGCTTAAAGGTGGCGCAATTTCCCATCTTGTCCAGCTCGCAACTTTTCTTAACGAGCATCAGGACCGCACCGTGATTATAGAAGGTCACACCGACAATGTCGGCAGCGAGAATTACAACTTTGGCTTGTCACAAAGGCGGGCCAATTCTGTGATGACCTATTTAGTAAGACAGGGTATAGCTCCTGGACGCATCGTGGCATATGGCAAGGGTGAAAACTTTCCAATCAGCGATAACGATACCGCAGCTGGCCGTCAGCAGAATCGTCGCGTCGAAGTTATCATCTCAAACCCGACGCCTTAATGACATAAATAAAAATTATCGAAATACCGCGACCTCTGCATAAGATAACAAAATGCAGTGTCGCAGTATTTTGGTGATGACTGCACCAAAACAGTTAAATCACGCTTTGCCAAATAGGTCTGAATACCCAAAACAAGCAATCTTACCTACGTAGCAGTCGATGATAAAAGCTCAGTCGCCTGGAGTTAATTTTTCCTTGTTGCGCAGCTTGTATCACTGCACAACCGGGCTCAGTGATATGACGACAGTTACTGAATTTACATTGTCCAAAGTAAGGGTGGAATTCGATGAATCCCCAAGCCAAGTTTTCTTCTGCGATATGGTTCAGACCAAATTCCTGGAATCCGGGAGAATCGATGATAGCGCTATTAGCATCAAGGAAATAAAGTCGCGAATGAGTGGTCGTATGACAACCGGAATCAAGTGCCAATGAAATCTCTGCGGTGGCACGCCGGGCCTGCGGGATCAAGGTATTGAGCAAGGTAGATTTGCCCATGCCCGATTGACCGGCCAGGACACTAAGATGACCCGACAAATAGGGCTGTAACACTGAGACATCTTGCAAAGCGCTTAATGGCAGTACGCGATAGCCTAGGTCTCGGTAAAGCAATAGCGTTTCCATCGCAGCTTTGGCCGGTTCAACCAAGTCAGCTTTATTCAGCACAATCAATACCTCGATTTTCTCACTTTCCGCCGCGACCAAGCAGCGATTAATCAATTCCTCGCTAAAGCTGGGAATCGCCGCGACAACAATGATGATTTGCGTCACGTTGGCAGCAATAATTTTTTCCTTGAATGCATCACTGCGGTATAACAATGAAGTGCGCGGAATAACTGCTTCGATGACGCCTTGCCCTAGAGTAGTAGACTGGTATTCAACCTGATCACCACAAGCAGTGCCGCCTTTTTTGCCACGCATGACGCAGGAAATAATTTCTCTGCTTGCTGTTTCAATCGAATAGCGTCTGCCGAATGCAGCAATTACTTGTCCCGTTAAATACTTATTTTGCTGCTTAGCTTTACTAGGGCGAATGCTCAAATTAAGAACAACTTGTCGATTTTCGCCGCACAAATGAAATCATTCTCGGACAAACCGCCAATGGCATGCGTCGTGTACGTGACCACGCATTTATTGTAACTAACCAACATGTCAGGATGATGATCTTCACGGTGTGAGACCCATGCAACTGCATTCACGAACGCCATTGTTTGATAATAATTCTTGAATTCATAGGTCTTGTTGATTTGTTTGTCCTGCAATTGCCAATCATCAATCTGCTTCAAGTAATCGGCAACTGCAATGTCAGACAGCGGCGGCACGCCACCCTCGCATGGCTTGCATTGTTTGGATGTCAAATCACATACGGTATTATTCATGCTGGCTCCTGACTTTGTAAATGCGCCACCCGGATTGATGCTGGTGGATGTGAATCATAAAAAGTCGAATGCAGTGGATCTGGCGTAAGCGTCGCAGCATTATCCTGGTACAGCTTCACCAGCGCTTGAATTAAATCATCTGCAGACGAATTCTGTGCTGCATAGGCATCAGCCTCAAACTCATGTTTGCGTGAATAAATGCTAGAGATTGGATGCAGCAGAAAAGTGAATGCCGGCATCACCAGAAAAAACAGCAGCAATGCCATCGCAGTTGACGGTACGGAAGCAACCTCTACTCCCAATCCTTCGTAAAACCAGCCTTGTCCCATCAAATAACCCAGAATCCAGAAAAATGCCAAACTCATCGCAAATGAAATCACCATGCGCTTGATCACATGGCGATGCTTGAAATGCCCCAGCTCATGCGCCAGCACCGCTTCGATTTCCGCAGGATTCAGACGTGCCAGCAGGGTATCAAAAAACACGATACGCTTGGTTTTACCAAATCCGGTAAAGTAAGCATTGCCATGATTGCTGCGACGCGAACCATCCATCACAAACAGTCCGCTGGCTTTAAAGCCGCATTTATTCATCAGTTGCTCGATGCGCGTCTTGAGCGTAGCGTCTTCCAGCGGGGTAAACTTATTAAATAACGGCGCGATCCAAGTAGGGAAAATCGCCAGCACCAATAAATTGAACGCGATCCAGGCAAACCAAGCATACAACCACCAGCTTTCTCCCATTTTTTCCATCAGCCACAGCACGCAAAACAACAAAGGCGCGCCCAGCAATAAGCCGAGTGCAGATTGTTTGATCAAGTCGGCGAAAAACATCTTCGGAGTCATCTTATTGAAACCAAACTGTTCTTCAATTACAAAAGTACGGTAATAACTTAATGGAATTTCAGCGACACTCATAATAAAGAAAGTGCTGATGATTAACACCATACCATGCGCCAAAGGATCATTTAGCCAGCCTGCCCAGAATTCACTCAAAACATTTAAACCACCGCCCAGTGTAAATGCGAGCAGCAATCCTGCATGCAGGAGTATGCTTGGATATCCTGCGCGCGTTTTGGCACAGGTGTAGTCCGCCGCCTTTTGATGATCAGTCAAGCTGATCTGGCCAGCAAATTCTTCCGGCACCTTGTCCTGATGAATACGCACGTGACGGATATGCCTGGCTGATAACCAAACCTGGGTTAGTGTGGTAAGTAATAACACAATCAGAAAAATCAACGTAAATGTTTGCATAGTTTTTAAATCGAATACAAAAGTTTATAAAAGTGACTGACGGATAGCAATATGACACAATTAAACACATTGCATTCAAAATTAATATAGATAAACAATTATGGCACAAGACAATAATAACCTCATCTGGGTCGACATGGAAATGACCGGACTCAATCCAGACACCGATCGCATCATTGAAGTCGCTTTAGTGATAACCGATTCGCAATTGAATACGGTTGCCGAAGGTCCAGTCCTGGTAGTGCATCAACCCAATGAAATACTTGATGGCATGGATAAATGGAACCAATCGACTCATTCCAAATCGGGTTTGATCGACAAAATTAAAGCCTCCAAACTGACGGAAGCCGAAGTAGAAGCACAAATGATCGAATTTCTAAAATTACACGTGCCCTCAGGGATCTCTCCGATGTGCGGTAATTCCATCTGTCAGGATCGGCGCTTTATGGTTCGTTCGATGCCACAACTGGAAACCTATTTTCATTACCGCAATCTGGATGTCAGTACGTTAAAGGAGCTGGCAAAACGCTGGAAGCCGGAAATCGCAGCAGGCTTCTCCAAAGACGGCAAACACGAAGCGCTGGCGGATATTTATGATTCCATCAACGAACTCAAACACTACCGGCAACATTTCATCGTTGCCTGATTGCCTGAAAATAGTGACGAAATTCATGCTTGTCGATTTACTTAGCACTTGGCATTGAAATTAACTTACGAACTTTCAGGATCTGTTCGTTTCTAAAAAACGAGGATTGTTTATCCTTTCGCTAATTCATTATTTATGGAGAACAAGATGCATCTTAAAAGAAACTTGGTTTCAATCGCTATCGGAGCTGCTTTTATTGTTACACAATTTGTAACTCCGGTCATCGCTGCAGATACCGCTCAAGACAGCAACCATCAGCACCAAAGCGGACAACACTCAGAACATAATCATAGTGACACAAAATCTGGCGGTGATCACGGTCACCAGTGTGCAAGTAAAATGTCATCAGTGGATACAAATAAAGATGGCAAAATCAGTAAAGAAGAATTTATGAAGCACCATGAAGCCATGTTTGACAAAAAAGATAGCAACAAAGATGGCTTTCTGGATGATACAGAAAGGCGCAACATGAAGGAAAAGATGCATAAACACGATCACGGCAAGCAACAAAATAACGGCGATCATGCACATGGAGATGCGAAGAAATAATCTCGCAGCTTTTTGCTTTGACAGTGGTCTTTTATCTCCTTTAAGACCGCTGTCAAAACAAGCAGCCGCAAGTTCAATTCTAATGTCTTAAACTGCCCGGCACTCTGCTTGGAGTTTTCTGTTCCAGTGGTTGTGGATCTAAAACAGCGACCGTCAAACCATCATCAATGAAATATTTTTTTGTCACATCGCGTATCTGCTCAGCAGTGACGGCTTTTAATTTTTCCAGAATGGTATCTATGTCACGATACGATAATCCTGTGCTTTCCAGCCTACCAAGTTGCATGGCCTGAGAAAAAGTGGAATCTTGCTGATACACATGACCCGCAATTACCTGCGTTTTCACTCGGGTAAGCTCTTCTTCCGTAACACCCTCTTTAATAATCTTTTCGATCTCGGATCGCAGCGCCTGCTCTAATTCGACTACTGTTCTGCCAGCGCTTGGTACTGCACTAATAAAGAAAATGCTCGGACCACGCGCGATCGCGCCATAGCTCGCACTGGTGGAATTAGCGATTTGACTTTCCCGCACCAGTGACTTGTTCAGTCTGGCTGAAGCATGCCCGTCCAGAATCCCTTCCAATATTTCCAGTGCATAGGGCTCCCAGTCTTCTTTAACACTTCTAATCGCAGGCGCATGAAATCCCATGATGAGATAAGGCAGCTCTGCCGGAGCCTTGACGCTTATCCGTTTAGTGCCTAGTTGCGGTGGCTCGATTTGCGGTTTACGGGC
>NZ_JALHQJ010000021.1 GCF_022842015.1 Nitrosomonas sp.
GACTCATGCGTTCAATCAATTCCATCCATGCTTTGAATTCCGTTGATTTCATTGTGCACACCTCTATATCTCAATGCACGTTGGACAAACAATTCAATAATTAATTGTTACATAGCCTTCGCAAAGGTCAGATGATGGAGGAGGGAGCTGACAAGATGTCTTTTGCTGAGAAATTTTATGCGTTGGCAAGATAATCGCGTCAAGACCAACTGTACGCTTGATAAAATTAACCAGATATCAGCTTTCTTTCGACAATGCTACAGAACATTTCAACTAATTGATTAATAATTTCTTTACCAATTTTGACCGTTTAACTTGTAGTGTGCAAAAATGATATTCGGCACACTACCTGTAACAAAAAGCTTATTTCAAAGCTTCGATACCCGCACCGAAGTTGATGTGAAATGGTGTGCCATCCAAAACCAAGGCAGGAACAGATTTAACCCCAGCGGATTCAGCTTCAGTCAAACGTGATTTATCAGTACCAAGATGAACAGATTCAACTTCATATTTCTCTGGATCAAGTGCATTGGCAACATTTTGTTCTGCTTGAACGCACACAGGACATCCTGCATGGTAGAAAATTGCTTTGCTTTTCATTAACGTATATCTCCAATAAGTTACTGCTTGAAATTGTTGTCACAGTACGCCCGAAATTATAGGGTAAAAAGTTAGGAAAGTGTTAAATGTTACGCAGGAAATAAATCAGAGTTCTGTGCATTTTTGTCAGCAACGCTTCTGTTTCAAGCCATTTCGTTAATAACACCTTGAATTCACCCTGTGCATGGCGAATTTTTAATTCTAGCCATAAATTAATCCCGTTACCAGCCTTGTAATTATCACGGACAGGCGTAGTATCGAGATCAATGGGAACAGTCCTTTTACTTGTTTTGCATTTTCTTATCACACTCGCGAAACTAGTGGGGCCGGGCGATGCACGGGCCAGACAGCCTACTCATTAAGCATCAACCAATCCCGGCAAAGGGCTCCTATCCTAACTAACTAACTATCGATCGATTCTTGTTTGGCTTTTGGTCGTTGTTCATGAACTCAAAGCGTTTTTTAAAAAGTAACGTAATACTCAAGACGTCCACTCAGGCGCGAGTCTCTTTTTGGAATGCACACGATTTAAAAAAGAAACTCGAAGCCTTAAAAGACAATTATAACGGTTACCGCGTTCACGCTGCATAACCATTAAGCCTCAGCGGAAATGATGTGCTGGGCAAGGCGAATATCAACGAGTGCCGGTGGAAATCACATTTGCTGAGATTTATTTCATACACCGACGGCAGCGTGAATTGTAATTCGTCACCTGTAGGCATGCTAGTTATCTGTTTCAAGTCGCTTGTTTTGAGTAAAATGTTAGGAAAGGTCCAAATGTTACGTAGGTAATTTTCTCTTCCTGATTTTTACCCAAAGTTATTTTGGATTAGTTGATTACTTCTGAATTAATTCAAGATTTGATTATTTTAATAAATATGGAGAAATAAATTATGGGTATTGAAGTAAGTGGCCTTTCTGGTCTTATTTTATTAGTCCTTAATGTTTGGGCGATTGTTAAGGTTGTACAAAGTTCAGCGGGCACAGGAAACAAAGTGCTATGGATAGTACTAATATTGCTTCTGCCTATAGTTGGTCTGATTCTATGGTATTTTTTAGGTCCTAGATAAAGAATTGGCCTTGCAAATTCAGACAGTACGTTAAGTGGTATGTGCTGTCAAAAATGGAGTCCATCGGTTTAAGCAGCAGGTAGATTATCGCTGCCTAAATTGTGCTGGTGACAAATATTCCAGCCTTTTCTATTTTCTTTGAGGGTTAGAGAAGATTTCTAAATATTCGGTAATCCGCTGGCGAGTATATGTATATACGATGATGTACAAGTTCGGTTCTGAGCATTCTACAGAAGCTATTCATAGGTGAATTCTCGTAGCAATTATCTTTCAATCCATGGAAACGAGTAAAAGTTCTGCCAGATCTTTCTCATTTTTCGGAACTCCTTGAATCAGGGCTAACTTTCTGGCGCGAGTCATCGCCTTTATTATGATTTCTCTTTTTGAGGCTTCTGCTCTGTTTATGTGGAATTCCTGATGTACAAGTAGAAATGGCCCGCGGCCGCTGGTATATCGTGCTCCTTTCCCCAATTCATGTTCAGTGATCCGGCGGGGTAGATCTGTAGTAATACCGGTATAGAGAGTTGAATCGGCACATTCCAATATGTAGACTGTCCAGCGCATGATTTTCTGCGTTTTCCTCAAAATTTAGATTGGTTAATCTACCTGATGATTTGTGCCAGCTGGTACTAAATTTTTCTTTACCTTAGCAGCGTTAAAAAATTATTTTGATGATTATTGCTATTGATTCATATGCAGCACAGGAAATTAATCAACAATCTGAGTTCTGTATAAGTTAGGTTCGGTGCTGGCCATCAATCTTTCAGCCTTGATTCCTGGTAGTGGGTATCGCTAATAATCTGATTCAAAACTATTTGTTATGCTCAAAATAAAAAATGGATTAGGTTTTAAGCTAACACCTATTCTATTTGGTAGCCCGTGCCAGGATCGAACTGGCGACCAACAAATTAACAGTCTGGGACTCTAGCATCATTGCGTTTTGACTGAAAAAGTTAATAGACACCGAAACTGTGCCTTCCAGCCTTATTTCTTGAATGAGAGCAAGCGTATCATCCCTCATCAAAGCCGCTACATAACGGCCAGATCTGCGTTCACCTGAAATTATTACGAATCACGGCCAAACAATCTTACTGGTACTTTCAACTCTAGTATTAACCTTTCCTAGTTACATACATGACTCGATTGATGTTAGATCCGGATTTCATAGTAGTTTCTTTCATGCGATATGATATAAAACCGATAAAACCTAAACCTACCAACAGCATCATGTAGGTTTCTGGCTCTGGAATCGCACTTACAATGGCTGAGGAAATAAGCACATGTGCATGACTAGTTGGATGTAATCCGTCCCAAAATAAATGTTCATCCGGATTCGCACAAGCATCAAAAAGTAAAGAAAGACAGGCAGAATGTGCATCAGAAAAACCAAAAAGCTCCGGATTTGTTACAACATTATTAAAGACGCTGAAGGTATCGAATTCAATAATATCTACACTTGGAAACATTGGATTCAATCCGTCAATTAGCGAGGCCAACTCGGCATTGAAGCCTAGTGAAAATGCTTGAGCCTGGGGAATCAGACCTTCATCTTGTATAAAAGGGGTAAGGCTCAGATCAGGTAGATTGGGAATAAGTATATGGGTGGCTCCGATATTCGCCAGCGCGACAACATGGCTCGCTATATTCTGTGCGGCGATGATAGGAGAATCGAATGTCAGAAAATCATTTGCGCCTCCCCACACAAAATACAATCCAGTGGGATCAGCACTACCCCCCGAAAGTGACAAATACTTCCCCAGTTCCTGTTGCATACCAGGAAGCCCAAACGAACCCGTAGCAAGAGCCGACCCTCCGTCACCATAATTACCGATACCACTTGTCGCACCAGCAACAGCAAAGCTGAAGAAATTGGTCGGATTAGCGCCACCTGGAAGTATAGAGTTGGCAAGATATTCGGCAGCAGTCGGGCCGTTCGAAAAATGACCATCCACATATGGCGGACAAGGATGAGAGGGATCGCAGTTACCGCCCAGCAAATTATATATACTTAAGACTGCTGAAGGATTGCTGCCTGCATCCGACAGGCTGTCGCCGAAAACATAAACACTGCTGAAGGTAGTAGTGGCTAGAACATTGAAGCTAAGCAAAAAGCCACATAATAACGACGTGAGATAAATCAGGCCCCGTTTCAAATTTTAATCTCCTTTATAGGTACAGATTATTTGAACTTCTACTGCAATCGAGCTAACCATAAAAAGGAATCATAAGGTTGGGCTTTACATTTGAAACTCTAGTGCTCTCGGGGGCGACAAGATTATTTATTTTCAGCGAGGAAATATTGATAACCCTCGTATAGTGCCTAAATCGCCACAACTGGAAAAGTTACGCCTATGCTGCTACGATCATTTTAATGAATGGTACCACAACTCTGAAGCTAAGCTCACGCTAGCATTAAATGATCTAAGATATTAATATATATCGTCAAAACAATCACCGACAGGTGATAGGCTAAATTAAGAAACACATTAGCTCACCAAGTTTAAGACCTCTGCACAACTGCATTTGCTGTGATAATGGGAGAAATATCCAATGACATTAGTTGTGCGTCATTTTACACAGAAAATTAACTCTAAAACAGAGATCTACATAAGTTCGACCCAGAGCCGACAAATCGATTTATCCTGCTTAATTTACGGGAAATATCGAAGTGCTGTCTTTGGATAACAGTATGATTCAAAATGTCTTATATGCGCTAAATAAAAAAGGGATTAGCGTTTAAGCTAACCCCTATTCTATTTGGTAGGTCGTGCCAGGATCGAACTGGCGACCAACGGATTAAAAGAAGCACTCACAGCGGAAATTATGGTTTCAAAGCTGAAGAAATGTAAATTCTTTTTTATTTCCTAATGATTAATCTCCGTGAAACCGAACTAGAACCGAACTTTTATGGGTGCCATTTGCCCCATTTTCAAAAAAAATGATTGAAAACAATCCAATACTAAAATTTCTTCCGAACTGAATCCGAACGATCCCGAGCCTAGTTGCCGGAGTTTGAGCGCTGGCAAGGCAGGGCGGGAAAAAGTGCCGGATTTGCCCAGAAACTACCCGAGACGCAACGCTTGCGGGAGCTAACAGGGCAGCCATCCTCACCCCTAAACGGCCCCGAAGCGGACAACTTTGGGCACGAGTCGGTCCAGTTTTCGCCAGCCCGGCGCGCAATTTTCGCCCATTTTTCTACATCGATTTTATCATTGCCTCTTTTATTTTTACGGATGCACTATCGGATGCTTCTTGTAATGATTTGGTTGAAAGATGCGCATATCGTTGTGTCACTGAAGGGGATGAGTGTCCCAAAATTTGCTGTACTTCATACAGAGTTCTGCCACTGTTTACGAGCAGGCTAGCGTGTAAGTGTCTGATATCATGTAATCTTATGTGCGACAATCCCGCTTTCTTGCGTAGTCGTTCCCAAACCTTATGAATCGTGACGTAAGGTAGTTTGGTTTTTGCATTTATAAACAAGTATTCAAATTTTCCTTCAGTATCCAGTTGACTCAAAACTTCTATGGCACTGTCATTTAACGGCACAGCTCGTACACGTTTTGATTTGGAATTTGATGCTGGAATGCGCCAAACCCTTGTGTGCTGATCAATTTGAGACCAGGTGGCTCTCAAAACTTCATTGAGGCGGGCAGCTGTGCTGAGTAAAAACATGGCAATTAAGCAAACTGAACGATTATCATCGGTTCGGAGTACGTTCAATAATCTCTCTAATTCATGCTGCTCAAGATAGTTTTCAACCTTGTTGTCTTCGTGAAAAAGAGGGATACGGGATGCGGGATTCGTTTGCAGCATTTCCCAATCAATCGCGAGATTGAGAGCATGCTTAAGCAGCTTAATATGATGATTGCAAGTGGCAGCGGCCAATCCTTCATGCATCAATGCGGTATGAAACAACTGGATCTGCTGCCGAGTGATTTCGTTGAGACGCTTATGACCGAATTTAGCCTTGATCCGTAACCGGTATAGTTCATCATCGCGCTTCCACGATCGTTTCCTGGGAATCACATAGGGTAAAAAATGATTTTCAAAAAAATCGCTGAATGTTAAAATTGCTTTCCTTGCTTTCTCTTCCCCGCGAAAGTCTTTGCCTAAAGCAATAATTTCACTTTTCATAGTTTTAGCTTGTCTGCGTGCTTCAACTAATGTGATATCGGTGGTGCGGCCAATCTTCTGATGGCAGGTTTTACCGGTACTGTCTTTATATCTTAAATAGTATGTGCCCTGGCCTTGGCTGGTAGCACGGACTTCAACATAGAGTCCGGGTAATTCAGAATCGCAAAATTCGATTCGGGATTTATCCTCCGGACAATGAAGGCCATTTTTAATAATGGATTCAGTTAGTTTAGTTATCATTGTTATATCCTCTGGTGATATTTGGAAATGGGAAAGATCGGCACAAATACATACTGAAATGCGCCGAGAGCCGATCTTTAAGAATTATTTCAATATTTGTAACTTGGAATGCCAACTCTGTATGCTGCAAGTTGTTGGCAAAGATTAATAAACATCAATGGCCTCAGTGGTAACTTCCGCTTTATTCTCACCGCTGTCACAATCGAGTTCCAACATGGCAATGGGTGTTGCAGAATCATTAAGGATGCAGTCAGGTGGAGGATTAACTTCCACGCTCCCGATCTCATCCTTAATGGATTCGGGAGAAACGTTGCTCTGGGGCGGCAATGTTGGGGGTAGATAGCGGGCGAACGCATCAGAAAATTGCTCGACATCGTAACCTTTTGGTGTACTGGAGTTACCCAAGCGAACGGTTTTCGATTTGATTCCATACCCAGTTAACTGTTTTGCCAATTGTCGCGGAGTTATCGGCTTGCCATAATTGTAGGTCGCCCACGGACTTTCATCATCAGTCACAAGGGCTTCGATTAAATCAACCGTGCTTATTTTCTCGCAATCCCTTGATTCAAAAATATAACGAATGTCTGCGAGTAATTCATTGCCAGAACTCACATGTGCTTCTCCAGTATTGGAAAGTTTAAGAGCAGCGACATTAGCCCGATGCAGCCATTCAGCCCCGGCACTCTGTGCGATGGCAAGTAAAGGCTCCCAGTTATCTTGATCCCGGTCTGATAATTCATCGGTTAGAACGGGTCGAGCAAGCCTTACCTGTTGAGAATAATCTTGAGCATAGCGAGTCAATTTTGATTTGATATCCTCAAATACTCTGCTATCGGCATTGCGCATACGTACTACTGATTCGTGAGGTAATTTACGACGCATATTAAACACAATCCCGCGGCTCATTGTGGTATCCGGCAAATGTTTCTGAAGGGCTATGCCTGCAATAGATTTTGCGCTATATACTGAATATTGCCGCGGTATGAAATTGTCTTCCACCGCTTCACTTCGTAAAACATATCCTTCGCGTTTATAGCCAGCGTTAACCAATCCTTGCAAATCTCTGTTATCCCGAAAAAAAGTATCCGCCTCGTCGAAAAAAATAGTTGGCTTCCACAATTCAATAGATCTGAATAATGCTGACGCAGAAGCGTTAGATGCTGACAAAGAACGATAAGACATTCTTGCAATGAGCGATTGCAGTAATGTTTTAGCGCACGCCTTTTCAGGAGCGTTGATAATGGCAATTGGAGAAGTATCAAAAATATCGATAAAATATGTATGTGCAATCCACAAAGCTACGGTGTGGGCCTGCTCTGCGTCCAATATGATAAAGCGCAAAATTATTGCTGATATTTCATCCAGTAATTGTGCCGGGACAATTGGATCTGGATAAGGGTCGGCTTTGTGAAAAGGGTTGTTTTCGTTTTTATTCTCAATATTGCGAGTTTCCTTAACAAGCGTATCCAGTGTTTTTACTTGTACATTCAGTTCCTTAGCTTTATCAAGCCGGATGCGGTCATATTCCATGCGGGGCATTGCTGCAAGTGACGCAATCACCTCTTCATCAGTTTTAGAGATATCTCCAGCTTTTCTACTGAATGTCTTATTGTGGTCGAATGTATCAAGCCAGCCGAGTGTTATCGGACTATGACACTTTTGAATGCAACCTTGGCAACCGGAAGGATTTGATTTTATGAACTGATCGCAAGTAGTCGGTGGAGTCTTCTGGCGAGTGAGTAGTTTTTTCTGGGTTTTGGATTGATCATATCCAGAATGTCCGGAGCTCCATTCTTGGCAAATTTCCTCTCCATTTTCGCAGAATACCACCACGCCAAGACAATCGTGCCATAAAGGCTCAGTTTGGTCAGCGCCCATTTCGTCTCGAAATAATCTGATTTGTTTACATTGGTCTGCAACCTTGTTGGCATCCGAGGGGGGATAGTCTTTGTTTTCATTAATACCACTATTGCTTCTATTTAGGTTAGCCTTAGGTGGAGTTGGTGGATCCACTTGTGCAAATTTATCCAATTTAATCAATGCATCTACTGAGGCGACGCCACCCTCGTTACTCCATGATTGTGCCTGCTCTACTCGAGAGGAATGACAGCACCATGTTCCTTGCTGTTGATAAAGGTTAGCGCCCGATGAATCCGCACTCCCAGCTAAACCGTTCCAATAATTTTGATCGAATCCACGCCATGCAGCGGCGTATTTTTCAACATCAATAGCTTTATCAAGCGGTATGATCAAGCGAATACGCATGCCCGGTTTTATAGGGCTACCATGTGAATGAGTCGTGAATGCTATATAAGTGAGGTTATCACTTTCAATTTTAGCTAAACCGGTATTAAAATCAGCCTCGGAAATGCCATCGATATCCATGAGCAGCATCGCGGATTTTGTGACATGGTTCTTGGATCTCATTTTTCCCGTAGTTGGGTGGCCGTTTTGGATTGCGAACTCGAGAGTTTTGCCAACAAAGGGGGATTCTTTAAGCAAGCACGGCACAAAATACTGCGCAGCCTTTTTGTTATCAATAATTGCTGGCTGGTTTGGGCAGACTTTCTTGCAAACTTCAATCCAAGACAGGTTGTCAAGCTCTAGAACAGGCTTAATGCCGGTGAAGCCGTTGAATGTTGTGATTGAACCGCGCCAATCTGACAGCGGAGTGTTACTTAGAATTGTAGATGATTGATCATGCATCGTTTTTTCCTTTTGGCTTTCGGCCATTGTTGATAACGATACAAAGATTAATGACTGAACTATCCTCCCCCGCAAGTATCCCCCATTATATATTTTGGGGGAGGATACTTATTTCTCATACGCTATAAGCTTAGATTCACTCAATCTTTCCCATGCTTTATTGAAAACACTTTTGCCTGCAAATAATTCATCATCTTTGAGTAACTCTCTGACATTAGACTTAATACCTTTCTTGCCGGAATGGTTAGGGGCTAGTGTTTTTGGATCAAGCCCAAGCTTTTCTATTTGTGCCAATATGGTTTCTTCCTGCTCACGCAATTTCGATTGTTTCTTCGGTTTCTGATTGTTATCTTCATTCGTACTGATGCCTGTTAGAGAAAAATTGCTTTCAAGCGTAGCTGCTGGGAAGATAATTGAGCGACGATATTTCTTTCTTACCCACAACTCAAAGCTTGCTTGTGTGAAAAATTCTTCTTGAATTTCGTAGGCAGATCGCTGATCTATTCGCAGATCGGATAATTCTCCTTTTTCGATTTCATCGTTGATATCTCGAAAATACGCTTTGGCTTTATCGAGTAGCACTTCATATTCCTTTACCACTGCCCATTTTTCAGCAAGAGCTGTATGTGCTTCGCTGTTCTTGGCAGAACTACTGATTTCTTCTGCTTCGAGAAATTCCTGCATGGCTTTGTCTCGACCCTGCTTCAATTGACTCAATAATGATGGTGCTCCATAGTCCAAGTTTGCATCTTTCCAACCCAGCAAATTAGCTACAGCGTTGTCTCTATCCACAATAGGACGACTTATATTTAAATCATTGTTTTTATTTTCTGGGTCATTCATGACATTGATGCTTCGCAATATTCAGATCTACACTGAATTATATATATTTAAAACTTACTAATTTCATTAGCCTCGTGTTCTCAAAAAAATGTGCAACGTCACAACGCTGATGCCTAGCAAGGAAATGAGTGGTGTGGAAAATTCAGCGGCGGTTGAGTTGCCTTTTATCCGCAACGCGGAGATCCTTGCAGGGCATGGCTTTCGGGAAAACGTGGCGGCGTGGCGGCAAATTCCGGAGGGGGCGGGGAAGTGGGCGCGCGCGAAATTCCCAAGAATCGGTATGGGCGCCTCTTGGTTGAATTTGAAAAAATGCAGAATAATGACTTTCCCCAAGGTAGATTCATCCAGAACATAAAATAATATTTTATCTATTTATTATTATTAATTTATTTCTTATAGATGTTATGTATGGTGATAAATGATAGTAGCTATGATATTGATATATTGTTATCCAAATCTATAGACTTGACTTGAGCTAATGTCCATCAAAACTGAATGATAAGGAATATATATTATTACAATCTAAAGAGTATCTGGAATAAATTCTTAGCCTGAAAACATGCAGCTGAAATTTCATTTAAATTTATATATATATAAGCGGTCATTTGTCAGGATAATCTTAGAGAATGCTTAAAAATAACTTCCTGTAAATTAATCCATCGATGTCAAAACAAAAAAATTCAGACTGCGACGGGGGTTCCTCGCACCTCCCTGAAAATTGCCGCAACGCCGCAACGTTTGCTGGAGAACGAATGCCCGTATGGATCTTCGCGTTGCGGATAATCCGAAACGTGTCCGCTACAAAAAATTCCGGAAACGCAACGCATCTACCATGGCTGGATCTCCGGAAATTTTTGCGTCTCCTCCACCCCCTGAAAGTGTCAGTCAATAGCCCCCAAAATACTCCTTGCCTCCTCATGCTCCAACATGTAATCCCGCAGCCAATGATACTGCCGTGCACAAGCTTCAGCCAATCTCGCATGATCGCTGAAGGAAAAATGACTATAAGCATACAGACAAACTGTGATGCCCAACGCATCCCCGGATAGCTTCCCCTCAAAGCCATTCTCACAGCTCACCTGAAATGTTTTATTTAAATCGGGTGCCATATAAAACCCGCCGTTACTCAATGCGTAAAACTCCCAATATCTGCCGTTATATTCAGCTGCCATCAGCTCGGTAAAACGATAGACTGAAGGCTCAAAGCGCAGTGGAAACTGAACACCAAAAATATTGGCTGTGTGATTGATACGTTGATCGTCGGCTACTTGCCTGCGTGTGATGATTTGATCGGTCATGATTTATGCTCCTTTGGAAAAGAAAACGGAGCAGCACAATTGAATGCACCACTCCGAATAGGTCGATGTGAAACAGCAAGACGACTCAGTTAGAATCAAACAATGTCATCTCATCGGGATTGACTCTGGCCATCAAACTGGCTTGAGCTATGACAGCTTCAGCCAATGCTTCGTCGGGAATATCCCAGGCAATGACATCGTTGACTGCATCAATTAGATAGTTTTGGAATAACATAGTAATTGCTCCTTTTGGGAAATAAAAAAAGACTCTTCCGATGACGAGCAGCGTCACTGAAAAAGTCCATTAAAAAGAAAAGTGAAACAGGTTCGGCATACGGTCGGTATTGCACCGCCGATTTGTTGAAAAGTTACTGCTGTGTTGTACTGCCAGGATTTATGGATGGAACTATTGAGGGAACTGCGGACTTCAACTAGCTGGGTGAGTCTAGAATTTCTTGGATTTACTCTTCTTGCTGCCATCAACCTTGGGATCGATGGTCGACTGCATTAATTTCTCGACGTCAGCCATAAAAGCATCAGATGGCAACTGTGTATAGTGCTTCGGATTATCTTCCAGGGGACTCACCAAACCTTCCTGCTTCAATACTGCCAAAAGAAATGCAGGCGTGTTGAGTGATTTGCCCTTAAATAGCGGATAGAGCAGCAAGGAAACAATTGGCTTATCTTTTTTACGCTCATTAAAAGCTTCAAGAATGGTACTCAATTCGATCCATTCCTTGCTGAAGAAACCCCCGCCGGTATTGGTGACCACACGAAATTGAATATTTGATTCACCACTGCAGCCGATTTGATAGGTCAGTGTTGATTTGCCGGAAAGAGAAGGGCAGGTGGCTACCTTGAGGATGCGGATATCAGGTTCTGTTGTGACTTGCTTCATGATGAACTCCTTTTTAGGTTATTTCATATAAGATGGTCAGAAATGCGCAATGTCGATTCTGCAGACTCCCCCAAATTGGTGATCGATAAGATCTTTTAGATTAAGATAAGTAATCTCGACACCCCCGATATTTTTTAGGTATCTTCGTGCATGATCAATATCTGTCGTTAGCCCCATATAGACTGCATTTTTTAATTTGACCTGCAATAAAGTAGCGCCGGTTAACACATGCGGATATCTTTGGAGTACATCGAGTAAAGCCAGGCACTCAGCATGATCCCGTGGCAATTCAGCATCAAACTCAATAATTCCGGCGCGTTCCTCAAAGTCTTCACGCAGACGTTCATCAAGCATTGCAACAATGTCAGAGACAAGTGCGTTCATAGAAACCTCCTGGAAATTGAATTGGAAAATTCAGAGTTGTGACAGGGCTGTTGCAGGTACTGCGTATTCAGCACACATCACCAATAAATCTGCGTTTATGCCTGATTGCTTGGGAATAAAAATTGTGATGCCAAAGCCTCCATCGTTCAGGATGAATACCATTTCAAAACACTTGTCGTGTTCCTCCAGTGCCTCAAAGCAAGGCGTGAAATCGGGATCACCGAATCGAGTGTCATCGAAGTAGTTATGCAAGATGGGACACTGCGTTTCTTCTTCCAGGAACTCGATACTGTCATGAGGTTCAACCACGATCATGTAACCATGCAGAACGTAATCGTAGGGTTCACCTGAAAGGATTTGAGTAAAGCGCTGTTCAACTACTGCTCGGATATCGGGATCATTGATGTTTCTTGATAATAGGGGGCCATTCAGGATGAGCATAAAGATCTCCTTGGAAGTATGTATAAATTGAGCGGTTATGAAACTTGAGCTACTATGAAAACAATCAGAATTTGCTATTGAAGTTGCACAAAAATAAGTCGTGCATGGACGAGCGTGCTTTTGGAATATTCAGGGGAGGGGGAGGTCAGAAATGGCCATAAATCAAGAACGGAATTCCATAGGCGATCAGAATATATATCCAGGCTGCCTGTAAAACAGCGCCGAATACGGCAATCAGAGAAAACACCAGAATGTCCAGGATTTCATCAAGAAATCCCCGCTTAGGCATAAGCTTGCGCATCTTCCCTATGCCTGAGTGATCGGTGGTTGCCCAGCGGAATAAGCTTGAAGCTGCTTTTTCGAGTAATTGTCCGGCAGATTGAAGGTTGCGTCTGGGTCGATTTGCCATGTGAGGTCTCCTGATTGATGAAGATTGGGGGATAATTGAATGGTAGGTATGGTTGGCCCTTTGGGTTGAGTGGAAGAAAGTGAAGTTGAACTGCAATAAATTGAAATTATTGGAAAAAGCAGACTGTTGCTAGAATGCTTGGAATGGGGTGAATGTCTGGGATTTACTTGACGATACGATTCATGGGGTTGTTACCTAAGGTCTCCTGGGGATGTGTGATTGCGGAGGAATAAAAAAATGAGAATACTCCACTTGAGAAGACGAAGACGAGTGAGTGTGATACTTTGAGTTTTAGTTTAAAGCAGAATTTAATTAATATGCTTTATTTGCATATTTTTATCGACAGTAGTGTTAATAACCAATTAAAGATTGGATATGGTGCTTACCTTGTGGTGTCTGTACTAGGTACCGCAATAGTATCTCTAAAAGATACGGTGAAAGTGAAGCGTTTTGAACAAACCAGCTCGACTAAATTGGAATTGCAAACATTGCTGTGGGCATTGAGTGAAACGATTGCTTTATACGGTGGTAGCGACATGGTTTTGACGGTTTATACAGATTCACAGAATATTATTGGTCTGCCGGGAAGGCGTGCCCGTCTTGCAGGAAGTAATTACCTTTCTAATAAAAACAAACAACTTAATAATTATGAGCTGTACCAAGAATTCTATAGATTGAGCTCCAATCTCACTTGCGAGTTTGTTAAGGTGATAGGGCATCAGCCATCTAATAAGAAGGATGAGATTGATAAACTATTTGGTTTGGTTGATCAAGCATCCAGGCAGGCGTTGCGAAAAGATATTTAGCGTGTCAATCAACATTCTTTACCACCTATCAACGTCCAAAAGTTTCCGGTTGAGCAGTGCGTTAATTATCAAGTGCGTTATTACGGTACTTAAATCGATAGGAATCGTTACGGGTTTCGAGGATGTCGCAGTGATGCATGTACGATCAAGTAAGGCGGTGGTCATTTTCTCATACAACTAACTGATGAGATGAAACAGCAAGGCTCCGCCGGATTTTCCCAGTTGTTTTTCTTTCTCCAACAGGTTGACCAGATCGACGGCATTATAGAATCGCACACGTTTTCCCTGATGACATTGAAACCGCACACATGATTCGAAAGGGAGAACTGTCCGAAGAAAATATACCCGCTTATAAGCAGTTTGTGGCTTTGCACTTTTGCGACAAAACCTTACACAATCCATCTGCACAGTTTCTTAATGGCAATGCAACTTAGCCAAAGGCTTCACGCCTTACGAATACATCTGCAAAATATGGACAAATGAACCGGAACGATTTATCGTTAACCCATTTCAGTACACCGTGGGACTAAATACCTAATTATTGTGAAATTTGTGATAAAAACCACAGCGAAGTAAATGGACATCATGTAATCTAATGCAGAGTAGCCTAAATGATTGAAATATTCATCTATGATGATGATTATTATTTTTATTTAAAGTTTCTTCGGTAGTTATTGGATTGGCAAAATCTCAATGAATTAGGGATGGAAATTGTTTGGTTGAATATGAAAAGCCCAAATTGCAAATTGCCAGACCCCGCTACTCTTTATGAGTACATCACTGATGGAAGAATTCCTGGGTACATTCAGAAGGCGGGTGATCTGCTGGTAGCAGGGGAAGCCAAATCATGTATTGATCACCTCAATAAGACTAATGTGAAGAATGTTGAATCACCATGGGGCTGGATTATCGCAGCAACGGCACATTGCCAGCTTGGAAATTTTAAAACGGCAATTGAAGTTGCGACGCGAGGATTGCAATATACTGGAGAGAATTCATATTTGTTAGATTGTCTGGGTGTGGCCCATGCCGGTCTTGGTGATTCAAGCAATGCAAAGATTTTTTTTCAGAAAGCCGGAAAGAAAAATCCCAAGAATGTTAACAGTATAGTTAATCTTGTTAACATTCATCTACTGTGCCATGAGATTGAACTGGCATTTGCTGCACTAGCTCATGGTTTGGAAGACAATCCAGATGCAATTGAAATCAGGCATCTATATATTCAGTTGCATCCTGTATGGGTACTATCTATTGAGAATGAAAGAATTCGATTGAGAGTTCGCACACCGCTTGATCAACAATTTGTGAAGGATTGTTATGCCAATGAATCTTTCATGAATAACTATAATCGCTATCTATCAAACTCATTCCGGCAATCCAAATCGCAACAGAAAGCTCGCCATTCAGACCGTTTAATTGTATATAAAAATAAAAGTATTCAGTGGATCATTGAAAAAATTGATCCTTTGAATGCCGGGGAAATTCAATATACTCCAATAGGTCTTGCTTCATTAGCAGAAATTCATTGGGTGCATCGCCGCGCAGAAATTTTGATTGGTTTTCCCAATGCAACAAAATTCAACGGCACCCGCATACCCCTAACGGCAATGCTCATGATATTAGATTTTGCATTTAATAAGATTGGATTCAATAAACTAACAAGTGTGGTTTATGCTGAAAATTCTTATGCGCAAAGATCTACATTAGCGCTCGGCTTCAAGCAGGAAGGTTTTCTAAAAAACCATCTTTTTGACCAGAAACTAAATCGCTGGATAAGTATTTATCAAAATTCGATGTTGATTGAGGAATTTGGAGAAAATGCCCAGCTTGTGAACTTCTCCAAACGACTGTTGGGATACGAACTGCATCTCAATCAGTCGAGTCTTTTTCACAAGCTTAAAAATTTTTAAAAGGACTGTCTTATGTTAATCAATGGCACATCAGGTAATGATAAATTATTCGGTACTTCTAGAGATGATTCCCTATATGGCTTCTTAGGGAATGATGAACTCCACGGAGGTGAAGGTAATGATTTTCTGGAAGGGGGAGAAGGAAATGATGTTCTCGATGG
This sequence comes from Nitrosomonas sp., assembly GCF_022842015.1. Lineage (GTDB taxonomy): Bacteria > Pseudomonadota > Gammaproteobacteria > Burkholderiales > Nitrosomonadaceae > Nitrosomonas. The sequence continues at coordinate 15,904 of NZ_JALHQJ010000021.1, forward strand.
CGGTGGTAATAGTTATGGTAAATTTGGTGGTGATACTGCCAACTATTCAAAAGCGACAGATGCTGTCATTGTAGATCTTTCTGCTGGAACAGCAAGCGGCGGAGCCGGAGATGATACTTTAATCGATATTGAAAATATCATTGGCAGCTCTTTTTCAGATGCTTTAATAGGCGATTTTAATTCAAATGAATTGTATGGCGGTAAAGGCGATGACACGCTGCTGGGTGGCGACGGTGATGATATATTGACAGGCGGGTCTGGAGATGACTTTTTGGATGGTGGGTTTAATGGAGGTAAAGCGGGCAATAGTAATAGTGATACTGCCAGCTATTCAGATGCAACAAGCGCTGTAACCGTCAATCTAGTGACTGGAACTGCAACAGGCGGTGCCGGGAAAGACACCTTGATTGATATCGAAAATATATTTGGTAGCTCATACGCAGACACCTTAACTGGTGATGCTAATTGGAACCAGCTCGATGGTGGTGCAGGCAACGATACACTCAATGGCGGTGCAGGCAATGATACACTCAATGGGGATGCCGGCAATGACAATCTCAATGGCGGAGATGGTGACGACTGGCTGAATGGAGGAATAGGTAACGATACGCTCAACGGTGGTGCAGGTGGCTTCGATACTGCCGATTATTCGAGTGCGACCAGTAATGTTAGTGTAAATCTTTTTACTGGAATCGCGACGGGTGGTTTAGGAAATGATACATTGCTAAGCATTGAAAATGTAAATGGTAGCTTCAATGCAAAAAATACGTTAACAGGCAATGCAGGTTCGAATCAGCTTATCGGCGGTTTTAACAAGGATATGCTATCAGGCGGCGCTGGCGATGACACACTGTTGGGATTGGAGGGGGATGATACGCTCAATGGAGGTGCTGGAGCGGATAGTATGGATGGTGGAGGGGGCAATGACAGTTATGTTGTTGATAATATAGATGACGTCATTACCGAATTTTCCTTTGGCGGCCTTGATAAGGTCAGCAGTAGCGTCACCTATACTTTATCCTCCCAAGTAGAAAATCTTACGCTGACAGGTGCATCAGCGATAAGCGGTACAGGCAATGGTAAGGCTAACATCATCACTGGAAATGCAGCAAACAATAAATTGGATGGTAAAGCGGGTAACGACACGCTCGATGGAGGAGCGGGTAATAATGTACTGACCGGTGGAGCAGGTAACGATGTCTTTAAATTTACTACTAATGGACACACTGACAAAATTACTGACTATAGCGTCGCAAATGACACTGTCCAGTTGGAAAATGGAATTTTTACTTCTTTAACTACAACCGGAACATTAGCGGCCAATCAGTTTGTGATTGGCATGCAAGCAATAGACAGCAATGACTTCGTTATTTATAACGATGTAACGGGTTCATTGTTGTACGATGCGGATGGTGATGGTGCAGGTGCTGCAGTTGAAATTGCCAGTGTTGGTGTTGGGTTAGCAATGACAAATGCGGATATTGTGGTGGTATAAAAGTCAGAATAAAACTTGATGCTTGCCAGAGCTTTGAATTTGAATCAATATTTCGCGCAAGAGTTAAGGATACTGATGTCAACCGGCGAGAAACTTGTACTGAAGACAACAACTAATTTTCTCGCCGGCCTTGAGGTGAAAAATCAGCCCAATTTGACTTAATTTGGAAATGCCTATTCGTGTGGCCTGCGTATGCCACGTACTTCAGCCCCTTTGCGTCGGCGAATAACCGCGAGAGTAGCCAAGCCGAAGCCGAAGCCGAAGAGAAGGAGAGATTTCGGTTCTGGTATTGGAGAGGCAAGAAAGCCATGGTTTGTGGTGGAGTCCTGGAAGTTTCCTACGATATGGCCGGCATCATTAATCCCTATGGCATACATGTCAAACGAACCAGGAGCGTCCAGGGTAGTAAAGACACCACTGCTTCTCGCACAAAGCCATGACTCCCGATGACATCATTGAAGTATCCTACGATCTGGCCGGCGTCATTAATTCCGAAGGCTAATGTATGAGAAGCGCCGGGGACATCCCAGGTAGTGAAGACGCCGCTACTATCGCGCACAAAGCCATGACTCCCGATGTCATCTTGGAAGTGTCCTGCGATCTGGCCCGGCGTTATTAATTCCGATGGCTTCTGTATGTAAAGCGCCAGGGACGTCCAAGCTAGTGTAGGTGTAAGGGTTGTAGCCCAAGCGCTAGATATTGCCACGAAAGCCAACACGGAAGCCAGAAGAAACTGTGGTCCTACGAAGGACACTAAAGTGAATGAAAATCGCAAATTGCCTCCTTATTAATAAAAGAATTTCAGCTCAGACTGTAGCATATAATGCAGCAGTAAGTGCATGAAAGAAGACAATATTATATCGTAATATATAGAGTTAGCCGGATTTGGCAACACTAAGGTGATTTTTAGTGTATGGTGCTGCCAAGATAACTTTATCTGACCGATAATTGGGGAATTTCCTGGTCAGTGATGGCAGGACGCTATCAGAGGGGGACAGCTAATAGTGCTGCGGTGAAAACAGGCGTAACTACGAAAATTCCGGCGCAGATTACTGGAGGTGGGGGAGTGAAATCGCCCCGCCTGGTACCCCTAGGTGGCCACTCTGGGCCGATTTTTGGGCGGCGATGGTCACTGTATTCGGGGGTGCCGGGGTTGCACTCTGGGCTGCCTTTTTTCAACTTCCGTGTGGTACTCGGTGTTCGTTAAGCTGAAGGGTAGTTATTGGCTGTGCCTAAGCAATGAAAGGATGTACAGAGATTCCTGGAGGTCCAAACTGCGGTGTGCAATTTATTTTATTTTGGCCGATAATTTCCTCAATCGTGGCCATCGGTCATGAATCCTGTTGTATTCTGATGGGGTTTCTTCAGTAACCACATAAACTCTTTGCTCACCATCTCTTTCAGCCAGTAACGCCTGGATAGCTATGCCAGGTGCCAAATTGATCCAATGGGATTGTTTCTCGTGATCTTTTTCCATGAAGCAATCAGCGGGAATCAGTACCGGTCTTGGATGCCAAGGCTTCCATTTGCCCATTTTGATGGAATCAAGCCGCGCCCAGCCGCCATTGGGGAATTTGCCTGTCGCCTCTTCCTTACGTCTACCCCAGATGACCCAAGTGACACCGCCATGGCGCAGATTTACGGGAATTCTGGCATCAGGCTGGGGGAAGTAGATCTTTTGATCCTGATATTGAATGCCGCCACACATGAAAAGATTACAGCTAGAAAACGAAAAATTCTATTTTATTTCTTGTCGATAATGAGAATCATTAGCATATGAGTGTAATTTCAGTTACTATATCAATTCATACTCTTCCTTGCGTGAAATAAGCCCTCACGCACCCCCGCCCAGCACATTTTCTCCTCCTCCTTTAGGTGTGCTGGGCTTTTTCATTGATCTATCGTAAGCGTACAACGCCACCACCTAACATCTTTTAATGCGCTCAATTATCCTCAAACATTTTTTGAGAGGATAACCAATGGCATTACCGACAGATCCGCAAAAACATATAGAGGCTTGGCAGTCGAGTAGTTTATCGCAGGCAGCGTATTGTCGTCAGCATAAGCTGAATTCCAAAACGTTCGCGAACTGGTTGCGGGTTTATCGTTCTCAACCAGTTGCTGCAGTTGCGTCGACTTTGATTCCGGTTGAGATCAAGTTGGAGCCTTCGTTATCCGGGTCACTGTGTTTGCGTTGTCCGCAAGGTCATACGCTAGAACTACCAGCAGAGATATCACCCCAATGGCTGGGGAAATTGCTGAAATGCCTGGATTGATTGCTAATCCGGGTAACATCTGGCTGGCAGTAGAGCCGGTTGATATGCGCCGTGGTATTGATGGTTTGTCGATGCTGGTACAGCAGTCTTTGGAGCATGCGCCCTGCGCAGGTTCAGTTTTTGTGTTTTGCAATCGTGCCGGAAATCGCATCAAGGTATTGCTGTGGGACGGCACAGGCGTGTGGTTGTGCCAGCGCCGTTTGCATCAGGGCAAATTTGTTTGGCCACAGTCAGATGAACGCTGTTTTACGTTGACGCAAGCGCAGTGGAATTGGCTAATAGCCGGTGTCAATTGGCAGCGATTATCGGCGTTTCCACCGGCACATTTAAAGGCTTAACAAAACATCTATAAGCCTCTATTCATAAGCGTTTCAGTGTGTTTTATGGTAGAATTGGCACCATGAAAACGCTTGCACAATTAGATCATTTGAATCTTGATGCAGATACTAGAATGCAGGTTCAAATGCTGTTTGAGCAATCGCAAAAAGAAATTCATTCTCAGCAACTCAAAATCCAAGCATTGACTATGGAACTGGCCTATTTGCGCCGGAACCTATTTGGCAAAAAGAGCGAGTCATTATCTGCACACCCCGATTTGTTCGAGGAAACCTTACAAACTGATCTGGCAGCGGTACATGCCGAAATCGAACAGCTCGACCCATCAGCAAAAGCCGATTCGACTAAATCAACACGTTCCCGCGCTGGCCGCCAACCATTACCAGAACACCTGCCACGTATTGAACACCGTCACGAACCAGAATCCTGCCAATGCAGTCAATGTGGTCAGAATCTGGTTAAGATCGGTGAAGATGTTAGCGAACAGTTGGATGTGGAGCCAGCAAAGTTCTTCGTTCACCGTCACATCCGCCCACAATATGCCTGCAAGACCTGTGAAATCGTTACTGCCGCGCCTATTCCGCCAGCCATTATTGATGGCGGTATGGCCGCACCCGGCCTGCTGAGTTGGGTGCTGACCAGTAAATACCTGAATCACCTGCCACTCTATCGCTTAGAACAGATTGCCGCACGGGAACAAGTCACGCTTTCACGCTCAACAATGGCGGAATGGGTCGGTCGTAGCGGCGTTGCACTGCAACCTTTGGTGGATCGACTGACATGGCATCTGTTGCAAGGCAACACGCTGCATGCCGATGAAACGCCAGTAGCGCAACTTGATCCTGGCAAAGGCAAGACACGAAAGGCCTACTTGTGGGCCTATCGCAGCAACGACTTGGAACCTGGGCCGCGCATTATTATCTTCGACTATCAAACCGGCCGTAGTGGCCGGCATGCGCAAAGCTTTCTGGAAAACTGGCAAGGTCATTTGCTGGTCGACGACTATGGCGGCTACAAAGCCCTGTTCGCCGAAAAACAGACGGAGTCCTGCACTGAACTGGCTTGTTGGGCGCACGCACGCCGTAAATTCTTCGATCTGCACCAGGCTAATAGCAGCCTGATGGCGTTGGAAGCGTTGCAGCGTATCAGCAATTTATATGCTATTGAGGCAGAAGGTAAAGATTTGACCATCGCAGAACGTCAACAACTACGAGAAGAAAAAAGCCTGCCCGAGTTGGAGGCATTACACGATTGGCTGGTGCAAACCCGTGCTCAGACAGCAAATGGGGGTGGTTCCGCCAAAGCCTTGGATTACACACTGAAACGTTGGGGCAGCCTGATCCGCTATGCACAAACCGGCCACCTGCCAATTGACAACAATCCCGTAGAAAATGTCATTAGACCTATCGCGATTGGAAAAAAGAATTGGTTATTTACCGGTTCAGAGCGTGCAGGCCAACGTGCAGCAGCTATTCAAACTCTATTTGGCACTGCTCAACTCAACGGTCTGAACTCATCTGATTGGCTCAAAGATACGCTCATAAAATTACCCACGTGGCCTAACAGTCGAATTGACGAGTTGCTACCGTTACCACCTGAATTTATTGAAATGCTGAGAAAAAATAATTGATAGATGGTGGCGCTGGACGCTTACTTTTCTTCACTTCTTTGCTCTTGCTGACTTGTTTTGGGAAGTCCACTGATTGAGCAACAATCGCGCCGAACCGATAACTTCCGATGCAACCATTCCCAGCGGTCCATAATTTTGCTGTAATAGATGATCTGCTGCAGCGCCATGTAAGTAGACAGCAAGTAATAGCGCCTGATCAGGATTTAAACCTTGTGCGATCAATGCGCCAATAAATCCGGCTAATACATCGCCAGTGCCGGCGGTACTCAACCCAGGATTGCCACTAGTGTTCAGATAACGCTTTCCATCCGGGAAACAACAAATGCTGCCAGCGCCTTTCAACACGGTATAACAATTGAAGTGTCGTGAGATTTGCTCCGCGGCATGCATGCGATCGTTTTGCACGGTCGCAGTATCGGTATTCAAAAGTCGCGCAGCCTCGGCAGGATGTGGGGTCAGAATACTAAAAGCGCTGCGCTGACTGAGTTTTCTGGCTAATTGTTGATGCTGTGCAATCAAGTTGAGCGCATCGGCATCTATCACTAGTACTTGTTCACTCTTTAATGCTTGTTCCAGCCACGACAAGGCTTCCTTGGATTGTCCCAAGCCGGGGCCAATGACTAGGCAATTTAAGTGTTCCAGCACGAATAGTTCGGAGGGGTAGCGTAACATCAATTCCGGTTGTGAGAGATCGACCGGTGGTGCGTTCTCTGCCAGTAAGCCGAGATAGACGCGCCCTGCGCCCAGATGCAAGGCTGCCCTGCCTGCCAACAGTGCGGCGCCTATCATGCCGGTAGAGCCACCGAGAATCGCCACGTTACCGTATGACCCTTTATGGCTGTTGATTGTGCGGGGTGGCGGCAGAAATGATTGTGCAAGGTTATGATTTAACAGCCAGATATGCGGATCGGGTGGTGAAATTGGCTGGATATTCAGATCGCGTAACATAACTGTGCCGCAGCATTCTGGCCCAAAGTTGGTGAACAGGCCGGGTTTTAGCCCAATAAATGTTACAGTAATGCTGGCGCGGATTGCTGTACCATAAATGCAGCCGTCATCGCTGCCGAGACCGGAGGGAATATCCAGCGATACAATGGGAACATTCATACGATTGACGGTATCCACCCATTCACGATACTTGCCTTCGATGGGTCGGCTTCGAGTACGATCCAGACCGATACCGAACAGGCCGTCAATCACTACATCCCAGTTTGGATCGCTATCGGGTACTTCAGTGAGAATTTCACCACCAGTATCGATCCAGGCTTGCATAGCTTGTTTAGCATCTGGTGGAACGCGATTGCGGTCGCCGTTGAAAACCACAGTAACCACATTCCCCCATTCTTTCAAATAGCGCGCCACAACGAAAGCATCGCCGCCGTTATTGCCCGGACCGGCAAGCACCAATGCATGTTGCCCGGGTTTTTTGTGCAATCGATCGCGGACGATTTGTGCGGCGGCTAGGCCTGCTTTTTCCATTAACCGGGGGGGTTCGGGTAGCAGGGTGGCCAGATGTTCTATTTCGCGTATCTCTGCGGTAAGCCAAATCCGATCAGAAGTCATCATATTTCTCATACTCACGGGATGATCAGCGATAAGTACATCTTCTCGTGTAAAATTGCAATCTTTAAATAATTGCTTTATTTCCTCTGATGCTCCAATTTTGTGGTGGACGTGCTCTTTCTCCGTTTCGTCTGGAGAAATTACTCAATCAAATTAGAACCCTCAATCTACCAGTAACAGTCATTCATACAGAATATTGGCATTTTTGTTCGGTGACGCGTAATTTGCCCGTTGATGAACTGAATGTGCTGAGAAAAATACTTAACCACAAACAAGAGCAGGAAAAGGAAGACCATTCAGGCGAGTTTCTTTTGGTTTTGCCGCGCCCAGGCACAATTTCACCGTGGTCTACAAAAGCTACGGATATTGCCCAGCATTGCGGTTTAACTGCTGTTGAACGTATTGAGCGCGGGATTGCGTATTACATCCAATGCAGCGCACAACTTTCGATTGATGACAAATTTCGTCTCGTGTCTTTGCTGCATGACCGCATGACCGAAGCTGCGTTTGCTTCATTTGATGATGCCGCCAAACTATTCCAGCATTTCCCGCCGCTGTCGCTCATCACGATTGATGTGATGCACGGTGGTATTGAGGCTTTATTTCAGGCAAATAAAAATATGGGACTGGCCTTGTCATTGGATGAGATTGAGTACTTGTTGAATCATTTTCAGCACATGCAGCGCAATCCGACCGATGTCGAATTGATGATGTTCGCGCAGGCTAACTCCGAGCATTGTCGCCATAAAATATTCAACGCAGACTGGATTGTTGATGGCAAGGCTCAGGATAAATCGCTGTTTGCCATGATACGGAACACGCATCAAAGTCATCCGCAGGGCACGCTGGTGGCATATGCCGACAATGCCAGCGTCATTGAGGGGGCGGAAATCAAGCGTTTTTATCCGGATAATCAGCGAGCATATGGTTACGTCGAGGAAAAAACGCATGTGTTGATGAAAGTAGAAACGCACAATCATCCGACTGCGATTTCACCGTTTCCAGGTGCTGCAACGGGTGTCGGTGGTGAAATTCGCGATGAAGGCGCAACGGGTCGGGGTGCAAAACCAAAAGCCGGATTGTGCGGTTTCTCGGTATCTAATCTGAATATTCCAGAGTTTGTGCAACCGTGGGAGTACGATGGAACCGATAATCTATCAATCTATGGCAAGCCCGGACGCATTGCATCAGCGTTACAGATTATGCTGGAAGGTCCGATTGGCGGGGCGGCATTCAACAATGAATTCGGGCGCCCCAATTTAGCGGGTTATTTTCGCACTTTTGAAGAGCGCTTGGGCGGAGAAATGCGTGGTTATCACAAGCCAATCATGCTGGCGGGTGGCATCGGCCAGATTTCAGATTTGCATGTGCGTAAGGAAAAATTCCCTGCAGGCTCTTTGCTGATTCAGCTGGGTGGGCCGGGTATGCTGATCGGTCTGGGTGGTGGCGCGGCTTCCAGTATGGATACCGGTAGCAATACCGAAGCATTGGACTTTGATTCGGTGCAGCGCGGTAACCCGGAAATGCAACGGCGTGCACAAGAAGTTATTGATCGTTGCTGGCAACTACAGCGAAGCGGTATTGAGAATCCGATTTTATTTATTCATGACGTGGGTGCGGGGGGCTTATCCAATGCGTTTCCAGAATTGGTGCATGACTCTGGCCGCGGCGGGCGTTTTAATTTGCGCGATGTTCCTTCCGAAGAAACCAGTTTGTCACCGATGCAGATTTGGAGCAACGAGGCGCAGGAGCGATACGTTCTGGCGATCAAACCGGAATCTCTGGCATTGTTCCAAAGCATTTGCGAGCGCGAACGTTGCCCGTACGCCGTAGTGGGTGAAGCTACAAACGATGAACAGCTGGTGGTAACCGATGCAAGATCCCACATAGCGCCGGTTGATATGCCATTGCCAGTGCTATTTGGCAAGCCCCCAAAAATGACGCGCGACGTTGCTCATACTATTCGGATGCTTCCGACACTTGATTGGCAGGGCGTGAATTTGACCGAAGCTGTCTATCGAGTGCTACGCTTGCCTGCGGTGGCCGATAAAACTTTTTTAATTACCATCGGAGATCGCAGTGTCGGTGGCCTATCGGCGCGTGATCAGATGGTTGGTCCATGGCAAATTCCAGTTGCCGACGTTGCGGTGACCAGCATGGGATATCAGACCTATTTGGGGGAGGCATTTGCCATTGGCGAACGTACGCCATTGGCTTTGATAGATTTCGAAGCAGCAGCGCGCATGGCGGTGGGTGAGGCGATTACTAATATCGCGGCGGCATCGATTGGCAACATCGGAAAGATTAAGTTATCGGCCAATTGGATGGCCGCAGCCGGACATACGGGCGAAGATGCCGGATTGTACGATGCAGTACATACCATTGGCATGGAGTTGTGTCCGCAACTGGGTATTAGCATACCGGTCGGAAAAGATTCGATGTCGATGAAAACCGCTTGGGAAGAATCGGGGTTGCGTAAGGAGGTTACGGCACCGTTGTCGCTGATTATCACTGCTTTTGCAACAGTGAAGGACGTACGCAAAACTCTGACACCACAATTACGTACCGATTGCGGCGATACGGAATTGATTCTGATTGATTTGGGGCAAGGCCAAAATCGACTCGGCGGTTCAGCATTGGCGCAGGTGTATAAACAAGTTGGCAATATTTCACCGAATATTGACGGCGAAGCCGAAGCACAACACTTACGAAACTTTTTCAATGCGATTCAGCAGCTCAACGAAATGGACAAGCTGCTCGCATACCACGATCGTTCCGATGGCGGCTTATTCGTGGCATTATGTGAAATGGCATTTGCCGGGCATGCCGGTCTGACCGTGAATTTGGATCAATTGTGCTTTGATCCGCACAGCTGTGATATCGATGGATCGGAATTGCAACCTGAGCAATTGGGGGGGCGTTTCCTGGAACATCTTTTGGCGGTACTCTTCAACGAAGAGTTGGGAGCTGTGATTCAAATTGCAGTCGCGCAGCATCAGGAAGTGCTGCAGGTGTTAGCCGAAGCTGGATTGCGAGATGCTAGCTTTATCATCGGCCACTTGAATAAGACCGATGAAATTCGTTTGATGCGCAATAATAAACCGGTGTTGGCGGAGAAACGGGTGGATTTGCAACGTGCCTGGTCGGAGACCACGCATCAGATGCAAAAGCTGCGTGATAATCCAACCTGTGCGCAACAGGAGTACGACCGGATTCTTGATGTGGATGACCCAGGACTGCAGGTTACATTAAGTTATGCTGTTGATGACGATATCGCTGCGCCCTTCGTTCAAACGGGAGTGCGTCCGCGTATGGCGATATTGCGTGAACAAGGCGTGAATGGGCATGTAGAAATGGCGGTGGCTTTCGATCGTGCTGGTTTTGCCGCAGTCGACGTGCATATGAGCGATATCCTGTCAGGTCGATTGTCATTAAAAGATTTCACGGGATTGGCTGCATGCGGCGGATTTTCCTATGGTGATGTGCTGGGCGCGGGTGAAGGCTGGGCTAAATCAATTTTGTTCAATCCACGCGCACGCGAAGAATTCGAGGCATTTTTTCAGCGCAGCGATACATTTGCGTTGGGTGTATGCAACGGTTGTCAAATGATGAGTAATCTGCATGAAATCATACCGGGTACCGAGCATTGGCCGCGTTTCAAACGCAACCTTTCGGAGCAATTTGAGGCGCGCTTTGTCATGGTGGAGGTACAGCACAGTCCATCGTTATTTTTTGACGGCATGGCCGGAAGCCGGATGCCAATTACGGTAGCACATGGCGAAGGTAAGGTGGAGTTTTCCGGTCAATCTGATAATGTTGCATCATTGGTGACCCTGCGATTTGTGGATAACCACGGGCAAGTAACCGAGCAGTATCCTGATAATCCGAATGGATCGCCCCAGGGTATTACCGGATTGACTACGCCGGATGGACGTTTTAATGTGTTGATGCCGCATCCGGAGCGAGTGTTCAGAGTGACACAGCATTCCTGGTATCCTGATATCCGCTCTGGTCGGGTAGAGGATGGGCCTTGGATGCGTTTGTTTCGAAATGCACGTAAATGGGTTGGATGACCCTCTGATTTTATGAATCTGTTAACAGGATAATCAAAAAAATGACAAATTTTAATGTAAACCGCTGTAGCAGAATTATTAGCGTGATCGTTTTGCTGCTGAGTCTATGCGTAAATGCCGCATTGGCAAACGCCATTACTCCAGCAAAAAAACCGGTACCAAAAGATTGCGTGCCATTGGGGGATTGGGTAGTTCCAGGGTTGGGTAAAACCTCACAACAGAAAATCATCGCACGTGCAGTCAAGGCTTCGGTGGTGCTGTTGGGGGAAACGCATGTCAATGCGGATCATCATCGTTGGCAGTTGCAAACATTGGTGGCTTTACACGCCGTGCGTCCAAATATGGTGATCGGATTCGAGATGTTTCCACGACGCGTGCAAGCAGCGTTGGATAAGTGGATTGCCGGCGAACTGGGTGAAAAGGAATTCCTCCGTGCAGCTGAGTGGGACCGTGTTTGGAATACGGACGCCAATCTATATTTACCTCTGTTTCATTTTGCGCGGATGAATCGTATCCCAATGGTCGCATTGAATATTGAAACAAAATTGCGTCATCAAGTGGCAGAAAAGGGCTTTTATGGCGTTCCGCTGGAAGAACGAGAAGGGGTGACGCGTCCAGCGGAGCCAAGTCAGGCGTATATGGATTTTTTATTGCCAATTTACAAGCAACATGATCGCAAAGACAAGAAAACAGGAGAAATTACGCAAGATGACCCGGATTTTCGTCGTTTTATCGGTGGACAACAATTATGGGACCGCGCCATGGCCCAGATACTGCAGCAAGCCGCAACAGAATCCACCGACCCGGAAAAACCGCTGGTTGTGGGTGTTATGGGTGCGGGCCATGTGCTGCATGGTTTTGGGGTGACGCATCAACTACATGACCTGGGTATCCAGAATGTTATTGCATTGTTACCGTGGGATAGCAGTAAATCCTGTAAGCAGTTAGTTAAAGGTGTGGCCGATGCCGTTTTTGGCGTATTGCCGCATGTTTCTGAGTCTTTCAGGCCACAATTTCAGCGTTTGGGAATACGCTATGAAATGGGGCGGGGCGGGGCTGTGGTGCTACAAGTCGAAAAAAACAGTATTGCCGAAACCTCAGAATTCATGGCTTCAGATGTAATTCTGGAAATGGCTGGTGTGCCGATCAGAGCTACCGAAGATGTTATCAACGTTGTAAAACGGCAAGCGCCCGGAACCTGGTTGCCGATCAAGATCAAACGAGATGGCATAGAAATGCTAGTCATTGCAAAATTTCCTGCTTTGAATCTTTAATTATTTTTGTTTCAATCTATGACAGTTGATAGTTTAATCAAAAGTTGCTTTTTATTTCTGTTTGCTTACTTTGTGTCAGGGCAGGTATTGTCGATGCCTGCACCGATGAAGTTTAATGATGTCGAGTACGATATCACGGTAAAAATTGACCCTGTAAATCGTACCATCGCAGGGAAAAGCCTTATTACCGTGCACAATCCAAGAGAGTTGCAATTGATGCTGGGAGCAGGCTATGAAGTGACTCAAGCGGAGTTTAATGATGGGCCACTGGGCATTGGCCGTGAGCAAACCAATCAAATGCATATTTGGAACATTCCGGTTCATTTCAGGAATAAAATCCAGTTTCTGATACAGTGGAAAGGGACATTGGCTGCGCTGGATACTTCATTGGATCATCAGCAGACATTAGGAAGGCCAGTTGCGGTAAGTGGTGAATCCGGTTCATTCTTGCCGGATGGATCGAATTGGTATCCGCGCATAGTTGGGCATTTGGCGCGATATAAGATCAGCATCGAATTGCCGAGCGGTCAAAAAGGCCTGGTGGCAGGCCAATTGATGAAAGAAAGTGAATCGGAGCAAGGTTATTACGCTTCTTTTGAATTTTCTCATCCAGCCGAAGGGATTGATCTGATGGCAGGACCGTATGTGATTGAAACACAGACACACCAGAGTATTAATCACAAGCCAATTCAATTACGCACCTATTTTCATCCTCAAGTTACTAATTTATCGAAGGATTATTTGGATGCGGTGAAGCGTTATTTGAATCTCTATGAATCCTGGATTGGTGAATACCCCTACACTGAATTCAGCGTGGTTTCGAGTCCTACGCCGACCGGATTTGGTATGCCTACATTGACTTATCTTGGCATTGATGTGTTGCGATTGCCGTTTATCCGCGATACTTCGCTCGGTCACGAAGTGTTGCACAATTGGTGGGGTAATGGGGTTTATCCAGATTACTCAAGTGGCAATTGGTCAGAAGGATTGACCACGTTTATGGCTGATTATACTTATAAAGAACAGGAAAGCAGCGAAGCTGCACATGAAATGAGATTAGGGTGGGTACGTGACTTTGCCGCATTGCAACCAGGTCAGGATGCACCATTGACAGCATTTACTTCACGTACGCATGGCGCATCCAAAATTGTTGGCTATAACAAAGCTGCCATGTTTTTCTTTATGCTGCGGGATCAACTAGGTGACATGGTTTTTCAGCGCGGCATCCAGGGGATGTGGAAAGTGCAGCGCTTTAGAATTACTTCGTGGCAAGAGTTGCAGAAAATATTTGAGATGATTTCGGGACAGAATTTGCAACCATTTTTTTCTCAATGGTTAGAGCGTACCGGTGCGCCGGCTATTACGATCAATGAAGTAAAAAATATTGCGATAGATTCCGGTTATGAATTATCAATTACTTTGAAACAATCCGGGCCAGCGTATCAATTGCGCGTTCCAGTAGTAATTGAAAATTCACAGGGTACAACAACACACATACTTGATTTGCATCAAGAACAGCAGATTTTTACATTGAAATTAACAGATAAGCCGCTTTCGGTTTCGCTTGATCCGGATTTGCGCCTATTTCGCCAACTGGCGCCTGGTGAAGCACCACCGATCCTGCGTGAGGCGATGGTTAACGCCGCTACGCAGACAGTTTTATTATCCGCTAAAGCCGAGATTCGCAAAATTGCTGAAATTCTTGTGGAAAAATTGCAAGGCCGCAAACCACAAATTGCTGCACTGAGTGAACCACTTTCCACCGCACCTACGCTGGTTATCGGCCTGAAATCGGAAGTTGATGCCTGGCTTGCTGCTAACCAACTGCCCGCCAGACCGGATGAAATCAACAACAAGGGTACTGCGCAAGTCTGGACCTTAGCTCGTGATGAAGCATCATCATTGGCTGTTATCTCCGCTCAAGATGCTGCATCACTCGAAGCCCTAATCCGACCGCTACCACATTACGGACGACAAAGTTTTCTTGCGTTTGATGGCCGACAAGTGATAGAGAAAGGTGTTTTGCCGATGCAGGTGCAAACGGTAGTAGTTGAATAATAAGTAAGATTTTCACGCAACTGGGGGAGATAGTTTCTCGGGCTGAGCTGGCGGTACTTTATCAGTTTTATCGTCAAACCATCGATACAGCATCGGCATGACCACCATGGTCATCATGGTTGCTGTGGTTAATCCGCATATGACCACGATAGCCAAGGGTTTTTGTACTTCAGAACCCAGTCCTGTGGCTGCCAGAAACGGAGCTAAGCCTAGCACGGTAGTCGCTGCCGTCATCATGACAGGCCGGAAGCGCTGCGTGCATGCTTTTCTGACTGCTTCTTCTACACTTAAGCCTTTATCTCGCAATTCACGCACGAAAGAAATAAGTACCACACCATTCAGAATCGATGTTCCCCACACGGCAATAAAACCTACTGATGCCGGCACCGATAGATATTGACCAGTAACAAAAAGCCCGACAACACCGCCGACAGATGCGAATGGTAATACCAGATAAATCAGAACGGCTAGCTTGACTGAATTGAATAACATGAATAACAAGAAGAAGATCGCTGCCAGGGTCACTGGTACGATTACGGAGAGGGTTGCCATCGCCCGTTGCATGTTTTCAAATTGCCCACCCCAGACAAAATAATAGCCCGTAGGGAGTTTGATTTCTTGCGCGGCACGTGTCTGCAATTCTTCCACAAACCCTCCCATATCGCGCCCATGCACATTAACACCAATCACAACACGGCGCTTGGCGAATTCACGCGAGATAATCGCTGGACCATCAATTACTTTTATGTCTGCCACAGCACTCAGTGGTACTAACATACCGCCTTGCGCCGTTTTACCTTGTGCTGCTGTATTTGCCGGTCTTAATAAGAGATCCTTGATGGCTTCCACATCATGGCGAAATTCCTCTGGAAATCTTAACAGCAGTGTGAATCGACGTTCACCTTCAAAAACTTGAGTAACGGCCTTGCCACCGATTGCTGTGGAAATCAGTTCGTTGACGTCTGAAACATTGATGCCATGCCGTGCAATGGCACGGCGATCAATATTGATCGTCAGCTCTTGCTGCCCTGATAAGCGTTCGATCCGGATATCTCTGGCACCCGCTGTGGATTTGACAAGACGAGCCATTTGTTCAGAAAGCTTGCGCAATTGTTCCAAGTCGTCACCAAATATCTTGATCGCCACCTGTGAGCGGACACCGGTTACCATTTCATCCACGCGTTGTGCAATCGGTTGCGATAGCACGATATTCACACCGGGCAGTACTTCTAATGCCTTGCGGATATCTTCCTCGATTTCATGCTGGGTTCGGCCTGATCCTTCTAAATCCAGGTCAGCAATCGGATCGGACTCATTTTGCGATGCGGGATCCGCGGGTGTATCACCGCGACCCAATTTAGACACTACACTTTTAACCCCTGGTATCGCGACAATTAACTGCATTGCTTCGGTTTCAAGCTTGATAGCTTCATCCAAGGAAATGGAAGGTGCGCGGATAATTACCGGTGTAATTGCGCCTTCCTTCATAATCGGGATGAAAGCTGTACCTAGGAAAGGAAACAATGCAATGGCAAATATTAATGAACTGATTGCAACAATCATGGTTTTTTTCTGGTTGTTCATGGCCAGATTAAAAATTCGCAGATAGCCACCTTTCAGGAAAGCAACAATTTTTGTTTCCTCTTCGCCTCCACCTTGTAGAAGATAATCGCTCAATACGGGTGATAATAGCAACGACACAAAGAGGGAGACCAGCAGTGCGATGGCAATTGTAACTGCCAATGGACTGAAAGTTTTTCCTTCCATGCCTTCAAGCGTCATCAATGGCAGGAAAACCAAGATCGTGACAAACACGCCAAAAATGACCGGTGTGCCGACTTCAGCAACCGCATTTACAATGACATCAAACTTGGATTGACCTGTGTTTTTTGCTTCGCCCAAGCGCTGATAAATGTTTTCAACGACGACCACGGTGGGATCAACCATCATTCCTAATGCAATGGTTAATCCACCTAATGACATCAGGTTGGCTGGCATGCCGTAGTAATTCATCACCATGAAGGTGATCAGTGGGGTGATAATCAAAGTAAAACAAACAACGAAGCTGGTACGAACGGTGCCCAGAAAAATCGATAGCACTACGATGACCAGAATCAGAGATTGCATTAGAGTGATTTGTACCGTGGATAAAGCGCCATCCACCAGATCGGTGCGATCATAAAACGGCACGATCTGCAAACCATCTGGCAATAATCCGCGCTCGTTGATTTCAGCGACTTTTTCCTTAATCCTGCCAACAATCTCCTTGGCATTACCGCCACGCAGCATCATCACAATTCCTGCAACAGATTCGGTATAGCCATTCTTGATACTGGCACCCTGACGGACTTCACCGCCAAAAGTAACTTCAGCCACATCACGTACATAAATCGGAACGCCATCCATTTCTCTGAGCACAATGTTGCGAATGTCGTCCAGCGTAGCAATCAGACCCACACCGCGGATCAAGTATTGCTCATAGTGCAATGCCAGTATATTTCCACTGGCATTGGAATTATTACTGGCCAATGCACGATCTACATCCGTCAGTGTCAGATTATAATGCCGCAGCTTGTTGGGACTGGCATAGACCTGATATTCCTTAACGTGCCCGCCCATCGAGTTAATTTCTGCTACACCACGAATTGATCGTAACAATGGACGGACTACCCAATCTTGAATAGTGCGGCGTTCGGTAAGTTCTTCAGCGGTTAGAGCGCGTGTACCGTCGTCCGGGTGCTCAATGGTATATTGATAAACCTCGCCTAATCCGGTAGAAACCGGCCCAAGTACTGGTGTAATGCCGGGTATTAAGCGAGGTGTGACATCAATGATGCGCTCCATGACTAGCTGACGTGCAAAAAATACATCTGTCTGATCTGTGAAAACTAAGGTAATCAGCGATAGTCCGCTTTTGTTCAATGAGCGCATTTCGACCAAACCAGGCAGACCAGTCATGGCAATCTCAACTGGCACCGTGACTAACCGTTCCATTTCTTCCGGGCTGCGGCCAATGGCTACCGTAGCCACTTGCACCTGTATATTGGTGACATCAGGGAAAGCATCCACCGACAGGTTCTTCGCGGCAAATCCGCCAGCGACACACAACATCAGACCAATTACCAACACCAACAAACGCTGGTTTAACGCCGCACGAACTATAGCAGCCATCATGATTATTCCAATTCAGCTAGCTTGCGCTCGCTGTCTAAATGAAAAGCACCTGTCATTACAATTCGTTGATCAATTGATAGCCCATTTAGCACAGGACGGTAATCAGCCACTTCGGGACCCAGTTCGACAGGCACACGTTGAAATTGGTTATCACTGATCGCGACAAAGACATAATCCTGGTTTAATTCGCGAACAATCGCTGCTTCCGGAACAACCAGGGTTTTATGCTGTGTATCGGTGATGTGCATATTGGCCAGCATATCCGGCTTCAATTTCCGGTCTGGGTTTTCCACCATTACCCGGGTCATTACAGTACGCGTCAGACGATTAACGGTATCCGAGACAAATATTATGACGCCATCAAAATCAGCGCCGCCTATTGCGGGTACATTGATTTCTACATGCTGTTCCAATCGCACGTCACGCGCAATTTGTTCTGGTACATCGCCAACCACCCAGACGTGAGAAAGATCAGCAATCTGAAATAACGGGTCGGAAGGTTGTACCACTTGGCCCACCATCACATTACGTGCAATGACATACCCTTCCCGGGTGGCTTTGATATCCAACCACGGAAGAATTTTTCCTTTCTTGGACAATTCTTTTAATTCAGCGTCAGTCATTCCAAATAATCTCAACTGATCGGTGGCTGCGCCCAGTTCAGCCTGAGCAATTTCCAATTCGGATTGACGTCGTTCCACTTCAGCTTGAGCGATCGCATCAGCAGCAAACAAATGGTGCGCACGCTCAGCTGCTTTCTGGGTTACAACAACGCGTGAAGATGCACGCAAATAAGCCAACTGCGATTGTGTTAGATCCGGGCTGGTAATGCGAGCTAATGGTGCACCTGCCTGAACGTAATCGCCTAAGATGACAAAAAGGTTGATAATTCTCCCAGTTACATAAGAACCAATTTGCGCGGTTCTTTCTTCATCGACTTGAACTCTGCTTGGGACAAGAATTTTATCCGCAAGATCAATTAAAGCAGGTTGTCCGATCTTTAAACGGTTTGCTAGCTCGGGTCGGATAGTAATGCTGTTGATATCTCGGTCTTCTCCGGAGCTGCTTTGAGCGGTTTCTTTATCAGAGGTCTTTGTTGACTCGTTTTTATCGCACCCTGTTGATAGTAATGTTGAAAAAACAATGAAGTTGATTAAAATTAGTTTGAAACTCATTCTGGAATTAGCTCCTTGGGATAATGTGCGCGCAACCGGTCAATTTCGACAGCGGATGATTGAAGATCAAAACGTGCTAGCAAGGCATCACCTAAGATTCCTCGGAGTATACGTTGCGAATCCAAAAATTCGATTAAACCTCTCTCCCCAAAACGGTAAGCGGCCTCGGCAACTTCTACAGCATTTTCTGCTTCTTTGATTAAACCACCTTCAAACATGTCTACGCGTCGTTGCGCGATCTGCAGAGACTGCCATGCTGCTTCGAACAATTGACTGATTTCGTAACGGCGATATTCAAGTGTTTCCCGTATCCGTGCAGAATCATAAATGGCGGTGTCAATTTCGCCGCGGCGTTGATAGAGCAAAGGGATTCTCACGCTTACGCCTGCTATATTAGAGGTGAATTGTGCATCCTGGTAATTAGTGTATAAAAAATTAATTTGTGGTAGCACCGAAGCTTTTTCCTGACTAATTCGTAATTTGGCGCGTTCTTGTTCTGCCTGCAAACGGATGACGTCCGGATTTACGGATGGTACTTCCTGACGTAATGTGTCCAATGGCGGTAAATTAATCGGATCTTTCAGAGAAGCTTGAATTTCAAAATCAATCGGAATGGCTCCGGCCGTCAGTTGCAGTAGGGCCACTCGAGCGCGCTGTGCTGTTAATTGTGCGGCCTCCATGCGATTAGCTGTGCTTTGTAATTCGGTATCTGCCCGAATGAGTTCAAAGCGTGCAACTTCCCCCCTTTCGACATTGACTGCAATACGACGTCGCACTTCTTTCAATAAGTCGTAAATGTTCTGTTCCAATGCAGCTTGCTCTATTCGTAACAATAATTCATAGGCTCTAACTCTCAGTTGCGCTGCTAAATCTGCACGTATTTGATCAAAGCTGGCACGACTCGCATCAACGACAGCTTCTGATGCACCAATCCGGGCACTTCGCATAAAAGGATTTTCAATTCCCTGATTGACTGTTACAGCGCGCTGCATGTTCGCCGGTCCTGTTAGTATCTCAGGAAGTCGCTTGTCGTCAGGGCCAGCTGATACAGTTACTTCAGGGTTGAGAAATGCAGATGCGGCGATTACACCTGCTTTGGCCATATTCACTTGCGAACGAGCGGCTTGCACGAGGCCATTTGCTTGTAGTCCCACACGCTGTAATTCTTCAATTGTAAGACGAGCTGGTAGCTGGGCATATACAAAAGGTGCTGGGAATATTAAGAAGATACCTAGTAAAAAATACCAAAATGAGAAAATCTGCATCGAATCCTTCATAATTATTAAGAAATTTTTTCTGTGCTTACTCTTCGCATAAAATTGATTGGCAATCATATATGAAAAATAAGATTCATTAGTATCAATATTAGGCATAATAGGGTTTTAAATCGTTGTTTTGAAGCAATACCTGCAATATTAATTGTTAAAAGGCTATTCGGATGTTCTGGATTTAATCAAATAAATCCTGAATGCTTGCTGAACAATCACAATACACCGCATGAAATTTAAGTTTATCAATTATTACTTTTACCTGAAGCTTTTAATGATGATTCTAGTCTTATCATCGGTGATTTGGCTGATTGCCGGAATAGCTCTAGGGGTATATGAATTTCGTGATAATGACCCTAATCGGGGTGCGGTTTCGAGTGGTACCGATAAATTTGGTGATCAATTTTCTCAAACAATTTACCTTGATCAAGGTTGGTCGGCATCCGATAGTTTGTGGTTTTATAATACGACGCAAGGTTCTAATTTATTACCTTACAGCTTCTTCCTGGTATTGGAACAACCTGATTCATCTGCTTTATTCCGTAATAATGAAAACATAGACCGTTATGGCTATTTGCCGCAACGTCCAACCACAAGCAACCCGGATGGTCTGCCTGTTGGCATGGTGCGAGATGAATATCAAGGCAAGGCATTTATGGGGTTTACTTGCGCAGCTTGCCATACAACCCAAATCAATTATCAGGGTACCGGAATTCGTATTGATGGCGGTCCGGCAAATTCGGATATGGAAATTTTCATGATAGATTTGGCAGAAGCATTGCATGTCACCTTGGAGGACTCAGAAAAACGTAACCGTTTCGTTGCTAATGTATTGAGACAAGGTCAATATAAGGAAAAAAATGAAGTGGTGGAGGATCTCAAGAAATACACACAGCGAATTAAAACTTATACCATCATCAACATCCCAAGAGATACGAAACGACCGTTGACTCGTTATGGCTATGCGCGACTGGATGCGTTTGGAAGAATCTATAATCGTGTGCTTGAGCACATCATGAGTGCGCAACAATTGCGCGAGTTGCTTGCCGATATTTTGACTCCGGAAGAGTTGGTTGAAGTAATATCAAACGTGGAATCCGTACTCAGCAGCACTAATCGCGATCATATTATTGAAAGAATTCAGGCTTATTTGACCGGCAAGCAGATCATTCGGCTGCGCAACAAAATCTATAATCCGGCTGATGCGCCAGTGAGTTATCCATTCTTGTGGGATATTCCGCAGCATGATTATGTCCAATGGAATGGTAGAGTCGACAACAGCGGATTAGGTCCCATGGCCAGGAATGCAGGTCAAATGATTGGTGTGTTTGGTACACTGGATTGGCAAGAAGGAGATGGCTTTACGTTGTCTTCAGTCATTGGTGGGCAAGGATTTGGTTCAAAGCATATTGATTTCCGGTCTTCTATTGATATTAGAAATTTGCGCCGAGTGGAGAAGCATCTGCGTAAATTAACTTCGCCGCAGTGGCCTGAGCGTGTTTTGCCTAAAATCGATAAAGCACGAATGGCTAAAGGTGCGAAGTTATTTTTCCAATATTGCGCATCGTGTCACGGTCACATTGATCGCATTGATCCAGATCGTCGCGTTGTGGCCAAAATGATTGCTGTTTCGTCTATTGGAACGGATTCTAAGATGGCTGACAACGGTATTGAGTATATCGGGTATAGCGGTATTCTGCGGAATCAATATGTCGGTGTCAGTACAGGAAACCTCTTGCTGCAACGCGAAGCGCCAGCGGTAGCACTATTAACTTCAGCTACGCGCAATGTGGTGACGACACCTGATCCAGATAAATGGTTTGTGCGCAGATGGTTCGAGCGATCGCTTGATATTGCCTATACATTTCTTGATAATGAAGTGCAATCTTCCCTGAAACATGGCAATTATATCCCTGACACAACCGACAATCCTTTTGCTTCGGTTTTGGCTTATAAAGCTCGCCCGCTGAATGGTATCTGGGCGACTGCTCCTTATCTACATAATGGCTCCGTTCCAACATTGTATGATTTGTTGTTGCCTAAACGGCGACCTGATGATCCTGCAGAAGGCGAATATCGTCCTGATGAGTTTATGGTGGGATCGCGCGAGTTTGATCCAGTGAAAGTTGGATTAAAAACGACGGGCTATAATGGCTTTTTGTTTCGTACACATATTTGGGGTAACAATAATGGTGGTCACGAGTTTGCTTCCGGCAGAATGCCTCAGCCTGATGGGGTGTTTCTTCCAGCTTTGACTAAAGAACAACGACTTGATCTTGTTGAATACCTTAAATCACTCTGAAACGTATGTAAGAAATGATTTTGCTTAGACTAAGATTAAGGCACTGCTACCTAATGTCCAGTATTCTTAAATCTTATTTTCCATTGATGCAGTAACAGTGCAAGTGTCAGTTTTGTTACAGACCATGCTACTTCTGTTTCCTCAGGGGCAGGAGATTCTTCCAAGTAAGTGACTTTGCCAGTTGGAATTACCTTGAGTTGATTATTGTAAGCAAAATCCATCATAAATTGATACATGGCTGGATTGATATCTTTTAGTGCGGTTTTTACATGAACACCTATCTTTCCTTCATATATAACAGGCTGAGCATATTCTGAGTATTCCCAGCGGCCATTGCGATTATAGATGGCAAGTGCTCCGCATAGCCGTTCTGACCAATCACTGGGTCGAAATGGGCGACCTTCGATGGTAAGTCCCAGGATCAGCAGTTCTTTGCACTTGGTTTTCATGAATGTGGTAGTAATGCGAGAAAAAATAAAAGTGTAGATACTCTATGCCACCGATCTTGGTTAGCTTGACTGGCTTGTGGTGAGGGAGGGTTAGAATGATATATTTTATGAGTATGCCGAGATTTCATCAGTGAGTTTTTCCGTTTGAATTTATGCTGTCACATCGGCAAATCTTAAGAGAAATGAATAGCACTTTGAATAAAGGCTAAAAATAGTCGACCGGAAAAAGAAAAACCCGCCGCAGCAGGTTTTTCTTAGAAACACTTGATTTGCAAATTAAACAGCCAGTTTTTGCCTCCGGCGACGGCTAGCAAAACCAAGTATACCTAGGCCAGCAAGTAACATAGCATAAGTTTCCGGTTCAGGTATCGGTGCCGCCACATCGCTGATTTTTAGGTAGTCAAAGCCGTAAAAATCACCGGAATTGTTGCGATCAATTGTAATGACTAACTCACCTGAAGCGTTGATCGAATCAATCACGGAGCCAGTCAATGTAAAGAAATGGATGGCCGTATTCGGAAACCCGTCATTGAAGCCAAAGTTTTGTACGATGCCGTTAAATGTGGTGGTTACTCCGCCGAATGTTGAAGCTTGAAAGTCGGCCGTGTCGAATTCCAGATGACCGACTGTCCAGCTGTTGCCTAATCCAGTGAAAGTGAACGTTGCTACCGTTTCTGATCCATGTGGACCGAAGCCGGGATGAGTAGTGCTATAAGTATCGGTGTATTGAGTGCCATCGGTCGCAGCCATTTCTGCCGCACTGCGGCCATCATAGTTTGCCGAGAAGCCATCAAATGGGTGCTGGCAGTTGTCACAAATGCCAGCGCCAAAACCGTCATTGTCACCAATTTGCCAAGAAGCCGCCGCGACCGGTCCGCTTGCAAGCGCAAGTAAGGCCATCATAAATATAATACGCATTATAAAATCTCCCCTAAGAAGAAAAAAATTACATTAAGATTTGCTAACTTCATCTTCACGCGCCAGATAGCATGCGCTGTTTATTTGCAGCGAATTTAACGGAGCCGCTTGTTTACAGAGAAAGATGAAATTGTTGTGTAATGACTTACAGATTATGTGTTTTTATTAGTTTTTTCTAAATTTACACAAAAAAATAGATCTGTATAGCCATCTGTAAGATAAACTAAAAATTTCTCGAATGTAATAAGAGATAATTCCTTTTCTTCCAGTACATATGTACTAGATTCTCAGTTTGAGAAATAGGACATATATCCTTTTTTGCACCAGCAATGTCAACAAGTGGCAAGACTGTTAAGAATTAAGTTTGCAGTGGTAGGAAATTCTCAGTCAAGTCAGGTGAGCTATACCGAGAACTTTGCAAGGTTAGAGTCATTTTCAGGCGCAGATGATGATATAATAATGTTTTTAATCATATTGTTGAGTTAATTGATATGAGTTTTTCAGAGTTTGATGTCACCCGCCGCACTCGCAAAAGAAATTTCCTCAATCAAATCGATTACCTGATTGATTGGGGACCGATAGAAAAAGCAATCACCGAACATTATGCCCCCACATTTGATGCCGCAGGCCGTCCTGCCTATCCCGGTCTGCTGCTGTTCAAAATGTTGCTGACAGGAATTTGGCACGGTGGACTCAGTGATGAATTAGTTGAAGACATGGCTAACGCGAATCTGCACGTGATGCGGTTTTTGGGCCTGAGTCTGGAAGACGATGTTCCGGACCATTCGGTACTGTCTCGTTTCAGGACACGATTAACACAAGTGCATGCATGGGATAATTTGCTGAAGGAGATCAATCAACAGATCCAGGGGCACGCATCTTGGTGACTCAGGGCTGTCATATCGATACCAGTATCACGCACAGTCCGCGTGAACCAAAGACCAAGCCATCGTATGAAGTGGTTCAGCCCGGTGTAGATACAGAAGCACGCTGGGTTAAAAAAGGTGATAAATCTGTTTTTTGGTTATAAGCAGCATACGCTGGTTTGGAGCCAAGGTGCTGCGTTATTGGGGCAAAGCCAAAGCAATGCCTAGCATATTTTACAAGCCATGGCATACAACCTGAAAAGGTTGCCCATATTGTATGTTAATAGGCAGATACAATTGCAATGGCTATGTAACAATTAATTATTGAATTGTTTGTCCAACGTGCATTGAGATATAGAGGTGTGCACAATGAAATCAACGGAATTCAAAGCATGGATGGAATTGATTGAACGCATGAGT